>JANMUO010000362.1:0-15478 GCA_031391655.1 Betaproteobacteria bacterium | reverse complement strand
CCTACCAGATGCAGCAGTTCCAGGAGGAGCGCCTGTGGGCCGCGGCGAGCACCGTGCAGGGCCTCACGCGCACGATCCAGGACACCATCGAGTACATCCGCGAGCGCAAGATGTTCGGCCAGACGGTGCTCGACTTCCAGTACGTGCACTACCGGCTCGCCGAGCTCAAGACCGAGGTCGAGGCGCTGCGCGCGCTCAGCTACCTCGCCTGCGAGAAGTACGTTTCAGGCGAAGACGTGACCGAGCTCGCCTCGATGGCCAAGCTCAAGGCGGGGCGGCTGCGGCGCGAAGTGTCCGATGCCTGCCTGCAGTACTGGGGCGGCATGGGCTACACCTGGGACAACCCGGTGTCCCGCGCCTTCCGCGACGGGCGCCTGGGCTCGATCGGCGGCGGCGCCGACGAGGTGATGCTCGGCATCATCTGCAAGTACATGGGCAGCCTGCCCACTCGGAACCGGGGATAAATCCCCCCGTACCCCCGGTGCCTTCGTTCAAGGCCCTCCTCCTCGCCAACCGCGGCGAGATCGCGCTGCGCGTCGCGCGCACGGCGCGGCGCATGGGGATTCGCACGATAGCCGTGTACTCGGATGTCGACCGAGACGCGCCGCATGTGCGCGCGGCGGACGATGCGGCAGCCATCGGCGGTTCCTACCTCGACATTGACGCCATCCTGAAAGCCCCGGCCGACGCCGTGCACCCGGGCTACGGCTTTCTCTCGGAGAATCCGGTGTTCGCCGAGCGCGTCCTGCAATCTGGCCGCATCTGGGTCGGCCCGCCGCCCGCTGCGATGCGCGCGCTGGGCGACAAGGCAAATGCCAAGAAGATCGCGGCAGCGGCCGGCGTGCCGGTGCTGCCCACCTACGAAGCCAAACCCGAGTTCCCGCTCCTCATCAAGGCGCTCGCCGGCGGCGGGGGCCGCGGCATGCGCCTCGTGCGCTCGGCGAAGGAGTTCGACGCTGCGCTCGTTTCAGCCAGATCGGAGGCAAAGCACGCCTTCGGCGACGACCGCGTGCTGCTGGAGAAGGCCTTGCTCGCGCCGCGCCATGTGGAAGTGCAGGTGTTCGCCGACACGCAGGGCCATTGCGTCCACCTCGGCGAGCGCGACTGCTCGGTGCAGCGCCGCCACCAGAAGCTCATCGAGGAGTCGCCCTCCCCCGTCGTGGACGCCAAGCTGCGCGCAGAGCTCGGCGCGGCGGCCATCGCCGTGGCGCGCGCCGCAGGGTATGTCGGCGCGGGCACCGTCGAATTCCTGCTGGATGAGGCAGGCGGCTTCTGGTTCATCGAGGTGAACGCGCGCCTGCAGGTCGAGCATCCGGTGACCGAGATGCTGACCGGCCTCGATCTCGTCGAATGGCAGCTGCGCGTCGCGGCCGGCGAGTCCTTGCCCTTGCAACAGGACGAGATACGCTTCGACGGCCATGCCATCGAGGCGCGCCTGTGCGCCGAGGATCCGGCGCGCGATTTCCTGCCCCAGGCGGGACGGCTCGCCTTGTGGGAGCCGGCATCGGGCGTGCGCGTGGACCACGCGCTCGAGAGCGGCATGGAGATATCGCCCTTCTACGATTCGCTCATCGCCAAGCTGATCGCGCACGGCCGCAACCGGGTCGAGGCGCGCGCGAAGCTCGCCGCCGCGCTGGATGCCACCGTGGCGCTCGGCCCGGTCACCAACAAGGCGTTTCTCGCCGCCGTACTGCGCGACCCGGTGTTTGCCGGCCCCGGCGCCACCACCTCCTTCCTCGCCGAGCGCTTCGCCGGATGGCGATCGCCTGTGCTGGACGAAGCCTTCACGCGCGCGCTGCATGCCGCGGCCTGCGCCCAAGCCGCGGGCCACGGCGAATGGTCCGGCTGGAGCAACATGGCGCGCCGGGAGCTGCCCTCGGCCGTCCATGCCCTCGAGGGCGCGACCCTGCATTTCACTCAAGACGGCCACTCCTACCAGTGGCGCGACACCACCATGGATCCGCCCGAGCGCGTCGCGGCGGGCCCGGCCGATGGGCGGCTCTGCGCTCCCATGAACGGCCGCGTGGTCGCCGTGCACGCCAAGGCCGGGGACCGCGTCGAGGCCGGCAGCGCGCTGGTGGTGCTCGAGGCGATGAAAATGGAGCACACGCTTGCCTCGCCTGCCGCCGTGCGGGTGAAGGCGGTGCACGTCGCGAGCGGTGCGCAGGTGGCGCCCGGCAAGCTCCTCATGGAATTCGAGGCCGCATGAAAAGCAAAGCCGAGTACCAGAAGCTGGTGTCGAAGATCATCTCCGAGCACGTGCCCTTCAACAAGTTGCTGGGCGTGGAGGTGGCTTCGGCGGACCCGGACAAGGCGCAGCTGCGCTTTGCCATGCGGCCCGAGCTCATCGGCAACGCGCGCCGTGGAATATTGCACGGCGGCGTGATTTCGGCGGTGCTGGACGTGACCGCCGGCTTCGCCATCATGCTGGCGCTGCACAAGGAGCCGCAGCCCGGGGAAAAGCCCGAATTTCCCAACATCGGCACCATCGACCTGCGCGTGGACTACCTGCGCCCGGGCCGGGGCAAGCACTTCGTCGCTACCGGCCGGGTGGTACGGCTCGGAAACCGCATCGCCGTCACCCACATGGAACTAGTTAACGACGAAGGCGAACTCATCGCCACCGGCGGGGCGGCGTATGTGGTCGGCTGAGCAGTGCTGCACATCGTGAACCGTTCCTGACCTTTCGATGCGCACTATTACTCTGCCGCTACCCCGCCCAACCCTGCAAAACATGCATAATCCTCCTGCATTTATAACTATTTAGGCGTCCTGGGGGGACCATGTCCAAGAACAAGCACCACGGCGGCAAGTCCGGTCACAGTGACCACGATGATCACAATTCCGGGTACAAAGGCAAGCTCCTCGTAGGCACCAACGGCGACAACGTCCTCGTAGGGACCGGGCGCAAGGACGTGATCCTCGGCCGGCATGGGGACGATTCGATCGACGGCGGCGGCGGCAACGACTGGCTGTTCGGTGGCAAGGGCGATGACCAGCTCTTCGGCGGCACCGGCAACGACAAGCTCTTCGGCGGCAAGGGCAATGATTTTCTGGACGGCGGCGCCGGCAACGACTATCTCTTCAGCGACAAGGGCAACGACACGTTCAATTTCACCGCGTCGGAAAACATCGGCGCCAAGGACTACTACGACGGTGGCAAGGGCTTCGACACGCTGAGGCTTACGCTGACCACTGCCGAGGCGGACCTCGCGCAGGACGAGATCGCCGCGTTCCGGGCATTCCTACTGCACAAAGCAAATCCGCAAGGCGACGGCGGAAAGACATTCCAGTTCACAAGCTTCGATCTCGCCGTGCGCAACTTCGAGGCGCTCGAGATCGTGACGATCGGCGGCAACACGACGCCGGTGGCGGTGGGCGACACAGCAGTCACTGACGAGGACACGCAGGTAGTCGGTAACGTACTCGCCAACGACAGCGACGCCGAGGGCTCGGCGCTCACCGCGATGCTCGACATCGGACCGGCGCATGGTTCGGTGACGCTGGACTCCAACGGCTCGTTCACCTACACGCCGACCCTCAATTACAACGGCCCTGATTCCTTCACCTACCAGGCGTTCGACGGCACGCTCGCCTCCGCAATCGCAACGGTGAACCTGACGGTCAATGCGGTGAACGATCAGCCGCTGGCCGACGCCGACGCCTACTCGACGAACGAGGATACCCCGCTGATCGTCGCGGCAGCGCAAGGCGTGCTGGAGGGTGACACGGACGTCGACGGCGACGCGCTGTCGGCGCGGGTTGTCAGCGATCCCTTGAACGGGACGCTGAGTCTCAATGCCAACGGTTCTTTCACCTACACGCCGGACGCCGATTTCAACGGCACGGACAGCTTCACCTACGTTGCGAATGACGGTGCGCTGGATTCCAACCCCGCCACGGTGAGCCTGACGGTCAATGCGGTGAACGATCAGCCGCTGGCCGACATCGACTCTTACGCGACGAACGAAGACACCCTGCTGACCGTCGCGGCGGCGGATGGCGTTCTCGTGGGTGACACGGACGTGGAAGGCTCACCGCTTACCGCGGTGCTGGTCGCCGGCCCGACGCACGGGATGCTGACGCTGGACCCCAACGGCTCGTTCACCTACGCGCCGAATCTCAACTACTTCGGCCCTGATTCCTTCACCTACCAGGCGTTCGACGGCTCGCTCGCCTCCGCAATCGCCACGGTGAGCCTGACGGTCAATGCGGTGCCGGTGGCGGAAGACGACGGCATGATCCGCGTCGCTGTGGTGGGCAGCGGCGCAAGCACCTACGACCTTGCTGCAGGCCAGCTGGACCTCGATATTTTCGACGCCCGCGCGATTCTCGTCTCGGACCCAGCATATTCAACGAATTGGGCGGCGACGCTGGCCAATTTTGATGTCGTCGTGCTCGGCGACAGCGGCGGCGGCCAGGATTACAAGGGCTCTGGAATCTTCTCAGCGCTGGGCGCCTTCGTGGACGCGGGTGGCGGAGTGGTCACCACCGGGTGGTTCACAAAGGCATTGTCCTTTTCCGTGGCTGATTTCCCAGAGCTTGCCGCCGCCGACTACATCTCACCCGTAGCTCCGGCACTCTTCGAATACGGATTTACACGCCTGCACGATGCAGCGATGATCTCGGTGGAAAATACAACGCATCCCATTGCCAATGGCATCGAGAACTACTTCGTAACGGCAAACTCGCATGAATTGGCGATCAAGCTTGACGGCACCGCAACCCAACTCGCGACAGGACTGTCCGCATCTGATGGAAAAACGCACGCGGCAATCGCCTACGATGAAGTGGGGCAGGGACTGACCGCCTACCTTGGGTCTCTGTACCTGGCGACCGCCGACCAAAACCCGCAAACTCTCCGCACCGGTGCGGCCGACAAAATTTTCGAGCAAGCGATTGCCTGGGCTTCGGGCAGGACTCCCGACACCGACGAAGACTCAGTGCTCGTCATAGACGACGCCGCGCTGCTCGCTAACGACAACGATCTGAACGGTGACGTGCTCTCCATTGCCTCCGTTGCGCTGCTTAGCAAATTCGGCGCCGCAGTGTCGATCGAGAATGGCGACATCGTCTACGATCCGACCGAGGCACCGCAATTGCAACAACTCGCCGCGGGCAGGCTTGTCTTCGACAGCTTCGACTATACGGTCGAAGACGGCAACGGCGGCTTCGACGCCGCGAGCGTAAGCCTCATGATCACCGGTCTCAACGAACCATTAATCTAGGCCGCTACAGCGGCGCGCGTATGCCGCGCTTGAGGTAGGCCGTCACCGGCGCAAGCATGTAGTCGAACGCGCCAAATCTGTCCGTGCGGATGTAGATCTCCGCCGGCATGCCCTGAGAAATCTCGGTGTCGCGAATTGATCCGCAAGCGTACGCAGCGATAAGACACCGGGAATAACCCGCGACGGCGCGCGCCGCGCGGCGAGCAGCGCAACTAAATCACGATTGGAAATTCCGCGAGCAGTTTGACACGCCGCGCCGCGCTCTTTGTATAGCGCGCCGCGACTTTCCGCACGCGGCGCGATTGCCGCGCCTCTCTCCGCCTGCGCAGAATCTTTACAGATTCTTTCGAATGCTCTTGCCAGGGGGAACCATGACAATGCGCTCGAACTGCATCACCTTCATGATCGGCGGCCGCGGTGACGATGACCTGATGGGAACGGCCGGCAGGGACGTGATCCTGGGCAACCGAGGCGCGGATTTCCTGGACGGCGGGGCGGGCAGCGACCAGATTTACGGCGGGAGCGGCAACGACGCCGCGAACTACACGATGTCGGAGAACCGCAAGGTCCACGACGTCTACGACGGCGGCACGGGCTACGACACGCTGCAACTCACCTTCACCCAGGCCGAGTTCGAACTCGCCTCCGTGCAAAAGGACATTGCCGCCTTCGAGGCCTTCCTCAAGTACAAGGCGAATCCGTGGACCGACTGCGGCAGGACGTTCGAGTTCCGGAGCTTCAACCTGGACGTGCGCGACTTCGAGGCGCTGGAGATCGTGATCCTCGGGGCTCCCAACACCTCGCCGGTGGCCCTGGAGGACAGCTACCTCCTTGACGAAGACACGGTGCTGGTCGTGGACGGACCGGGGGTGGCAGGCAACGACATCGATGCCGAGGGCTCGACGCTCAGCGTGGCGGTGGTCACCGGTCCGGCGCACGGCACCCTCTCCCTGAACGCGAACGGCTCGTTCAGCTACGTCCCGGCGGCCGATTTCAACGGCACCGATTCCTTCACCTACAAGGCGAACGACGGCGCGCTCGATTCCAACCCCGTGACCGTCACCCTGAACGTCGCGCCGGTGAACGACGCGCCAGTTGCAGTCGACGATACGCTGGCTGAACACGCCATCGCGCAGACGATCCGCGTCGCCGTGATCGGCGGCAGCACGGGCAGCTACGTCGCCGCCGCAGCGCAACTCGAAGACAGCGACGCCTTCCGCATCGACGCGGACACCTTCGACGCGACGTTGTTCACGACCCAGGTGCAATGGGATGACCTGCTGGCGCTCTACGACGTCGTCGTGCTCGGCGACGGCGGCTTCCTGATGGACTTCAACGCCGACATGCCGCTGTTTCCGGCGCTGCGCACCTTCGTCGATGGGGGCGGCGGCGTGGTCACTGCCGGGGCCTATGCGTTCGTCCTTCCGACACTCTCCACGGACGCAGACACCATCACACCAATCTCATCGCAGCCGTTCGACCTCGCCCTCACCGGCGCGACGATCAAGCTGCTCGACACCCCCCATCCCATCACGGACGGGCTCGACAACTACGAAGTCATTGCCGCGGCGCACGAGCTCGCGGGCGGCATCGACGCCGGCGCCACGGTGCTTGCCACCGGCGTGGGCGCATTCGGCGACGGAACGCCGCTGCCGGCCCTGGTAGTCGGCGCGGCGGGCCAAGGGCGCACCGCTTACTTCGGTTCGCTGCAGATGGCGAACGAGGACACGTACTTCCCCGACCGCGTTGCCGGAGGCACGGTGGACCTGCTCTTCGAGAGGGTGGTGGCGTGGGCGGCGGGCTCGCGGGAGGTGTTCGCGGCCACTGATGAGGACACGCCGCTCCTTATCGACCCCGCCGCGCTGCTCGCGAACGACCGGGACATCGACAACGACGCCCTGTCACTCGGCGGGGTTGCGGCGCAGAGCGCCCTCGGCGTCGCGGTCTCGATCGGCCTGGACGGCCGCATCCTCTACAACCCCACCGCGGTACTGCAGTACCTGCAGGCGGGCCAGGTGGTGGCAGACAGCTTCGACTACACCGTCATCGACGGCAACGGCGGCGTGGATGTCGGCAGGGTGAACCTCACCGTCGCCGGGCAGGCCGACGCCAACCCGATCCTCTAGCCCGCTATAGCGGCTCGCGCATCCCGCGCCTGAGGTAGGCCGTAACCGGCGCGAGCAGGTAGTCGAAGGCGGTGCGGCTGTCCGTGCGGATGTAGATCTCCGCCGGCATGCCGGCCTGCATGCGCAGGTTTCCTGCCGCCTCAAGCGCCTTTGCCGAGACGTCGATGTGCACGATGTAGTACGGCGCGCCGGATTGCCCGTCCACCATGCGGTCGGCGGACACGTAGTTCACGCTGCCCGCCACCAGCGGCGTCGTGCGCTGCTGGTAGGCCGTGAGCCGGATCTCCGCCTCGAACCCCGGGCGCACGTGGTTGATGTCCTCGGGGCGGATGCGCGCCTCGATGATCAGGGTCTTATCCTCGGGCACGATCTCCATCAGCACTTCGCGGGGACCGACCACCGTGCCTGCGCTGAACACGCGTTGGCCCACCACCACCCCCGCGATCGGCGAAACGATGCGCTGGCGGTCGGCAGCGTCCTTGGACGGGCGCAGCCGCTCCTCCAGGTCGAACAGGCGCGTGCTGATTTCCTTCAACTCGTCGGTCGCGCTTTGCACGTAGCTGTTGCGCTGCGCGAGGATGCGCAGCTCAAGCTCCGAGCTGCGCTGGCGCGTCTTGGCGAGCTCGGCGCGGCGCTCCTCCCAGCGCGCCTCGTAGTCCGATACCCCGCGCTCCAGCTGCATCAGCCGCGTCTTCTGCACGAAGCCCTGCGTGGCGAGCTTCTCGTTCAGGGCCAACTCTTCCTTCTGCGACTTGAGCGCGCGCCCCTCCGCGGCAATCTGGCCGGCGAGCGCCTGCGCCTCGTCCTCGGTCTGGCGGATCTGTTTGCGCAGGACCGCGACCTGGCTGTCGAGCGCCTCGCGCCGGGCACGGAACAGCGCGTTCTCGCGCTGGATGAACTCGGCCACCTTGGGCTCCGAGGCGCGCGCAGCAAGCTCGGCGGGAAATGCCACCGCCGGCAGGAAGGCGCGCTCGGCCTCCAGGCGCGCGGCCTTGGCGCGCTCGCCGTCGTGCTGCGCCCGCAGGAGATCCAGAGTCGCATCGAGCCTCACATCGTCGATCACCGCCAGCACCTGCCCCTGCTGGACGCGCTCGCCGTCCCGCACCAGGATGCTCTTCACGGTGCCGCCTTCCTGGTGCTGCACCACCTTGCGGTTCATGTCCACCTTGACGAACCCCGGCGCGATGACCGCTCCGGTGAGGGGCGCCAGCACCACCCAAGCCCCCATCACCAGCAGCCCGGCCACCATCAGCGCGAAGCCGGCGCGCGAGATGCGCCCGAGCTCGGCCGTCTCGGCGTGCACGGCGCTCATGCAGTTCCACGCACCTGGGCGATGCCGCGCGTCACGCGCGCCGTAATCTCCGCGCGCGTGCCGAACATTTCCACCGCGCCGTCCTTGAGCACCAGCAGCTTGTCCATGCCGCCCAGGAGGGAGGGCCGGTGCGCGATGGCCACCACGGTGACGCCGGCCTGCTTCAGGTCGCGCATCGCCAGCACCAGGGCCTCGTCGCCCTCCGCATCCAGGTTCGCGTTGGGCTCATCGAGCACCACCAGGCGCGGCTCGCCGTACAGCGCGCGGGCGAGCGCGACGCGCTGGCGCTGGCCGGGCGAGAGCGCCACGCCGCCCTCGCCGATCTCGGTGTCGTAGCCTCGCGGCAGGCGCAGGATCATCTCGTGCGCGTGGGCGCGCTGCGCCGCGCGGATCACCGCCGCACCGTCGGGCTCGCCCAGGCGCGCGATGTTGTCGGCCACCGTGCCCGCGAAGAGGCCCACCACCTGCGGCACGTACCCGAGGTGCGCGCCGAGTTGCGCGCGCTCCCAGGTCGCCACGTCGGCGCCATCCAGGCGCACCGCGCCCGAGACCGGCTTCCATACCCCGACGATGAGCCGCGCCAGGGTTGACTTGCCCGCCGCGGACGGGCCGATGATGCCGAGCGACTCGCCCGCCTGCAGGGCAAAGGAAACGCCGCGCAGGGTCGGCCGCTCGGCGCCGGGAAATGCGTATACCAGCCTTTCCGCCGCGAGCTCGCCGCGCGGCGCGGGCAGCTCGGTGCCGGGCTGCGCCGGTGGGTTGGCGGCGAAAAGCTTCTGCAGTCGCTGCCAGGCCCCGCGCACCTCCACCAGGTTGCGCCATCCGGCCACCAGCATTTCCACCGGCGCCAGCGCCCGTCCGAGGATGATCGTGCAGGCGATCATCACGCCGGCCGACAGGTGCTGTGCGATCACCAGCCAGGCACCCGCCGCGAGCATTGCCATCTGGATGAACTGGCGCGTGAACTTGGTGAGACCGGAGAACATCGAGCCCAGGCTGCTGGCCGCGGACTGCTCGCGCAGCGCCCCCTCATTGAGCGCCTGCCAGCGCCGCGTGACGGCGCGTTGCATGCCAAGTGCTCCGACCGTCTCCGCGTTGGCGGTGGAGACGTCCACGAAGCGGCCCGCGCGTCGCCCAGCGGCGAGCACCTTCTCCAGCGGCTCGCGCGTCATCCTTTCGTTCAGCACCGCGAGCGCCAGCATCATCACCGCCCCCACCAGCGCCACGACGCCGAGCAGCGGATGGAAAAGCGCGATCAGCAGGAGGAACAGCGGCAGCCAGGGCGCGTCGAACAGGGCGATCACGCCAGCGCCGACGAGGAAACCGCGCAGCGTGCCGACGTCGCGCAGTCCATTGAGGTGCTCGGCGCCGCCGAGGCGTGCGGTCTGCTCGAGCAGCCCCTGCAGCACCCCCGGGCCCAGCCACCGGTCCAGCGCCAGACCGCAGGCCGCCAGCAGGCGCGCGCGCAGTACGTCGAGCGCCGCCATCATGGCAAGCGCGAGCACCGCGCCGACCGACAGCATGACCAGCGTTTCCTCGCTGCGGCCGGAGAGCACCCGGTCGAAGACCTGCAGCATGTAGAGCGCGGGTACCAGCAGCAACAGGTTGATTGCGAAGCTGAACAGCCCCGCAAAGACGAAGTAACGCCGCAAACGGCCAACAGAAGTGCGCACTGTCCCCCCTGGGTAGCGCGCCAGCATTATAGCCAGCCGGGCGCGGCTAACTCCTTGGCGGCAAAACTATTTGTGTCTGTGTGACCAATGCCACGAGCTTGCCCTCGGCATTGCTGATGCGCGTCTGCCAGACCTGGGTGGTCCTGCCCTTGTGCACGGGCGTCGCCTCTCCCGTTACTACCGAGCCTTCGGCGGCCCCGCCGATGAAATTGGTCTTCGATTCGATGGTGGCGGTGCCATGGCCCGGCGGCATGCTGACGACGGTACCGACTGCGCCCAGCGTGTCGGCGAAGGCCATGATCGTGCCCCCGTGCAGGATTTTCCCCGTGGTGCAAAGCTCCGGCCGCACCTTGAGCGTGGCCAGCACCCGGTCCGGCGTCACTTCCACCAGCACGATGCCGAGCAACTCGGGCAGGATGCCTTTGAGTCTTTCCTGGACCTGGGCGGCGAGGTTCATGTCTACAATCCTTTCGCCCCGATTCTGCCATGCGCGCCACCCCCTGGATCGCCGCGAGCCTGCTGCTCGCTTCCTGCGCAAGCGCGCCGCCCGAGCAGCGCGCGCTCGAATCGCGCGTCGAGGCGGACGCGTTGCGCGTAATCGACAACGTCCTGCGGCACGAGGGTCCCCCACCGCCGTCCCCGCGCCAGGTGCGGGAGCTGTTGGCGCGGCCGTTCGCCGCCGCTGACGCAGCGGCGATCTTCGAGCGCTCCGTGCCCCGCGACCTGCTCGCCTTGGCGCAGCCGGCAGGCGATGGTCCCGCCGTGGAGATCCGCGAGCTGCTCGATCCCTACCTTGCCAGCCTCGCCGAAGCCCAGCAGGTGCTGAAAGGCGCGCAGCGCGACACGCCTCTGGACGCAGCCGCCCTGTTACGCGAATTCGAGGGCGGGCTGCCCGCCGCCGCACGGATGCACGAGGCCGCGCAGCTCGACGCAGCGCAGATCGAGCGCGCCATCGCCCTGTTCCTCCAGGCGAATGTCCGCCTGTCCCTCGCCTTGCGTAGCGCGCGGGAGCGAGTCCGTTTTCCCGACGCTGCGCAGCGCTTCGCCTCCTCCGTCGGCATGGTTTCCCTCGGCACGCGCGGCAACGACAACCATGGGCCGGACGCGGCGGTGATCGTCGATCCAGGCGGCAACGATACCTATGAGCGCGCCCCCGTCACCGGTGGTGCGGTGTCGGTGGTCGTCGACCTGGGCGGCGACGATCGCTACCGCGGTTCGGACCTCGCCATCCACGGACACGTGGCGATCCTCGACCTTGCAGGGGACGACGCCTACGAATCCACGGGCCCGGGCTGGGGTGCCGCAATCGCCGGAGCATCCGTGCTGGTGGACTACGCCGGCAACGATACTTACGCCTCTGGCAATTTCGGCCAGGGAGCCGCGGCCTTCGGGATCGGCGCCCTCCTCGACCTCTCGGGCGACGACGGCTACCGCCTGGGCGCGGCAGGCCAGGGGCTTGGCCTCGCAGGAGGACTTGGATTGCTGTGGGACCTGGGCGGGGACGATCGTTACGCCGCCGGCGGACTGCGGGACCCCTACGATCGCGGCGCTGGCATCAGTTTCGCGCAGGGTGCGGCGACTGGCGTGCGCACGTCCCTCGGGGGCGGCATCGGCATCCTGCGCGACGACGCGGGCAATGACGACTACACGGCGGAAATGTTCGCGCAGGGCACCGGCTACTACTACGGCCTCGGCCTGCTATGGGACCGGGCAGGCGCGGACCACTATCGCGCCGCGCGCTACGCCCAGGGCAACGGCGTGCACGAAGCTGTCGGCGTGCTGCGCGACGAGGCGGGCAACGATCGCTACGAGCTCTCGGTCGGCGTGGGCCAGGGCATGGGTCTGGACCTCGCCGTCGGCGTCCTGGCGGACCTGGGGGGCGATGACCGCTATGCCGCCCCCAACCTGGCGCAGGGCTCGGCCACCGACAACGGCGTGGGGTTGCTGCTGGACTCCGGCGGCGCGGACGCGTGGCGCCTGGACCTGCCCAACGGCTGGGGACGCGTGGATTGGTCGCGCGGGCTGCCGAGCCTCGGGTTGCTGCTGTACGACCCCGCCCGCGCATCGTTCCGGCGCCAGGACAAGCCGGTGGACGCGCCTCGGGCGGAGGCAACCGCGGCGCAGCCGGTGGAAGCGACGGGACGCTGCCCGGCCGAAGTCCAGTCGCCCGCGGCAACCGGCATCATGCTCGAGCAGGCGCTGGCCGCGCTCGGCCCGGGACTCGTCAGCGGAGGCACGGATCGGCCCGCGTACCGCTTTGCGCTCGAGCAACTAAGGAATGACGTTGCCTCCGCGCTGGCCGCGCTGCCGCAGGGTGACTTCAACGCTTCCTGGCCGCTCTACGCAGTGCTGCGCTGCGCGCTCGACGGCGCCGACGATGCCACCGCCGCGCGCATGTGGGATGGGATGGAACGAATGCTGGACTCGCCCCACGCGGGCGCAATCGCCGGTGCCTTGCGCGCGCGTCCCGCTCCCGCGTCGCAAATGCAGCGCATAGTCAGGAAGCTTGCTGTGAATCCCCTGTGCAGCGTGCAGGTGTCCGCGCTTGTCCTGGCCAATTCCGCGGGCGCGGCGCAGCAGGCATTGCGCTCCGGTTGCTGGCGGCTGCAAGCGCGCGCGCTGCAGATGCTCAAGGACCTCGACGCCGCACCCGGGGACCTCAGTGCGGTGCCGGCTTTCCTGCGTCAGGCATTCCAGGCGAGCGGGAAGCGCTCCGAATCGAGCCGCGCGCCGTGAGCAAGGCCCGGGTCCTGCGTGGGGATCGCCACTTCGCCCTTGCGCACGCAGTAGCGCGCGTCATCCCCCGCCCAGCGCGTTGACAGGGCGCGCCGGCGGTGGCGCCCAGTGTTGCCCGGCGCGCCGTGCACGATCATCGCCTGGAACACCAGGCAGTCGCCGGGCTGCATGGCGAAGCGCGCGATGCGGTACTTGGCGCGGTTCGACTCGATGTCGGGCAAGGGCGGCAGGCCGGTGTCGGCGTACGGCGTGCCGTCGGCGAAGTGATACGGGCTGAATTCCGGCCAGCGGTGGCTGCCGCAGACGTACTCCACGCTGACCTCTTCCGGTACCGGGTCGAGTGTCAGCCACACTGAGCAGACCTGGCGCCCGCTCACCGCCCAGTAGGGCTGGTCCTGGTGCCAGGGCGTGCGCGCCGCGGTGCCGGGTTCCTTCACCAGCAGCTGGTCGTAGAAGAAGTTCACGCGCGACGCGCCCATCACCTCGCCCGCGATGCGCGCGGCGGGCGATTCGAGCGCGAAGCGGCGGAATTTCGGCAACCGGTGGAACAGTTCCAGGTCGCCGAAAAAGCGCCCTGCGCCGCCCTTGGCCTCGTACTCCTCGGCATGCGGGCCGGGCTTGGCCATCGCTTCGTCGATGGCCTCGGCGAGGAACGCGAGCCAGTCCTGCGAGAAAACTGCCCTCAGGCAGACGACGCCGTCGCGCTCGTAGGCAGCTCCGTCCAAAACCGGTGTGGAAACGCCTTCCAATCGCAGCTACGCGGCGCTCTTCACTTTCGAGGGAAGCTTGTTCAGCACCAGCTGATCGAGCTGGACCTTGCGGCTCGCATTGTCGATGTCGATGCCGACGAGATTTCCCTTGGCGTCGTAGTCCAGATTGACACCCTCGGAGATCTCGCGCGTCTCCACGCTGGGCTGCTCAGAAAGGCCGATGTAGAGTGAATCGGTCTCGGCGTAGTAATTCAGCTTCACGGCTTGAACCCTCGGTCCAAAAAGGCGTTGTGAATCGTGACCCTATCCTCCAGCGTGACAACCCGCAAGTAGCGCCCACCAAGCTCCACGCAGATGCCCCAGTAGCGAACCCTGTTGCCTTCCTGGAATTCCAGCCGGAGCGGGTGTTCAATGATGCGGATGCACCATTCCTTGCGCAGATATGGGCGCCGGCGCAGTACTTCCTTTTCGAAGTACTCGGTAAATCGATACTTTGCCATTCGGGCCTGGAGACACTCGTGACTCCCAACTAACGGTCGGGCCCGCCCCGCCGTTGACCTTCGGCGCCGCGCTAGTACACCTCACGCCGCAAAATGCGCCCCGTGCTCGGCGAGCAGCTTGCGCAGCACGGACCGGTGGCAACGGGCTTCGTCCTCGCAGTAGCAGCCGACGGAAAGGTTCGAGTGGTGCGAAAGCGCGGCGAGCAGGTCGAGCACCCTCGCCCGCGCCGGCGAAGCCATCTCCTTGCGGTACTTCCTCGCGAACACCGCCCAATCCTTGTCGTCCTCCGCGCGCTGCGCAAGCTTGACCAGCGCTTCGCTCGGCGAGAGGTCGGGCAGCCAGACGTCGTACCAATTCTGCTTGGCAAACGCGCTCTTCGGCACGCCGCGCGGCGGGCGACGCACGGTGCCGATGCGCAGGCCTTCGCCGGAGGCGCGGGCGGTGCCGAGGCGGACCACGCGGATGCTCACGGCGGCTAAACCACGCCTACTCCGTGATGTAGTCCGTGATCGGCGTCCACTTGCCGTTGATGATCTGCGACAGCCGCGCCCGGTTCGACCCCAGGTGCTTGGTCTTGGAGAAGCTCATCGCATCCGCGCCGAACATGTCCCGCGTCGAGGAAAAGTTATCGAGCGTGTTGATGAAGGTATCCGTGTTCAGCTTTGGTCCAGTCTTGTCCGCGATCTGGATGAACAGGTCGATCACCTGGTAGCCGTACACCGAGAACACCGCCGGATCTTCGTTGAACTTCGCCTTGTAGCGCTGCGCCCACTCGCGCACGTTGCGCGAGGCGTCGTCCAGGTAGGGGTTGTTCACTGTGTTGGTGGCATAGAACCCGTTCATCGCCGGCCCGCCGAGCTTGTGGATCAAGTCCGTGTAGGCGGCCGAGGATCCCATGAACTCCACGCCCCAGCCGAGCTTGCGCGCCGTGCCGATGGCGCCCAGCGTCTCGCGGATGATGGTGCCGAGCACGACGAAGTCGCAGTCCGCGTCCTTCATGCGCGCGATCTGCGAGGAGTAGTCGGTGGCGCCGCGCTTGTAGGTCGTGCGCTCGCCGAGCACCATGTTCATCTCCTTCAGTCCGGCCTCCGCCCCGCGCATCACCTCCAGGCCGAAGTCATCGTCCTGGTACAGGGTGCAGACCTTTTTGAAGCCCTTGGACTTCACCATGTGCTTGGTGGCCGCGCGCATC
>JANMUO010000293.1:0-6330 GCA_031391655.1 Betaproteobacteria bacterium | reverse complement strand
GCTGCCGCAACGATCAGGTGCGCGCGGACTTCATGCGGGTGTTCGATCGCTACCAGGAAGTCGTCAACCGCCACAAGACGTCCGACCTCTCCGACTCGCAGCCCACCAAGGGCAACATCGCCGGCGGCCTGACGACCATCGAGGAAAAGGCCCTGGGCAACATCCAGAAGATCGGCAGGAAGTGCATGGTCGACGGCGTGCTCGACAAGCATGAGGAGCCCACCGGCCCCGGCCTGTGGTTCATCGATTCCTCTTCCGCTGCAGCGGAGATGGTGACCCTGTGCGCCGCGGCGGGCTACACGGTGCACTTGTTCCCCACGGGGCAGGGCAACGTGATCGGCAACCCGATCCTCCCCGTGATCAAGCTGTGCGCCAATCCGCGTACCGTGAGGACGATGAGCGAGCACATCGACGTGGATGTCTCGGGGCTGCTGCGGAAGGAAATGTCCCCCGACCAGGCGGGCGACAAGCTGCTCGAGTGCATGTTCCGCACCGCCAACGGTCGCCTCACCGCCGCCGAGGCGCTCGGGCATCGCGAGTTCGTGCTGACCCGGTTGTACGAGTCGGCTTGAAGGTCCGGGTCCAGCGCGGCGAGGCGGTCCAGCAGTTCGAGGTTCCGCGCGCGCCGAGCCAGACGGTCCTCGACGTCGTCACGTACATCCAGCGCGTCCTCGACCCGACGCTCGCCTACCGCTACGCCTGCCGCGTCGGCATGTGCGGCTCCTGCGCCATGACGGTGAACGGCGTGCCGCGCTGGACCTGCCGCACGCATGTCGACAAGGTAGTGCGCAATGACGAGCTGACGGTCGCGCCGCTGAGGAACCTGCCGGTGATCCGCGACCTGGTCACCGACATGCGCGAGTTCTTCGACAAGTGGGCGCGCGCGAAAGGGCAGTTCAGCGGGCAGAAGGCGCGCAGCGACGACTTTGCGCAGGTCGCGCCCGCCTCGGCGCAGCGCCGGCAGGCGGACGCCGGCATCGAATGCATCGGCTGCGCCGTGTGCTACAGCGCCTGCGACGTGGTCGCCTGGAACCCTGCGTACCTCGGCCCCGCGGCGCTCAATCGCGCCTGGACGCTGGTCAACGACGAGCGCGACACCGCCCAGGCGCAGCGCCTGCGCGCGGTGGCGGGCGACGCCGGCTGCCACAGCTGCCATACGCACATGAGTTGCACCGAGCGCTGCCCCAAGCAGCTCTCGCCCACTGCCGGCATCGCGGGCCTGAAGCGCGCCACCGCGGGCGCGGCCCTGCGGGGGAAGCTCTGAGGACGCACACCGCGCTCTGGATCGCGCAGCGCGCGAGCGCGACGGTGCTCGCACTGTGCGTGGTGGTCCACCTGGTCACCATCGTCTATGCCGTGCGCGGCGGGCTCTCGGGCGCGGAGATCCTCGAGCGCACGCGCGGCAACGCCGCGTGGTTCGCGTTCTATTCGCTCTTCGTCCTGGCGGTGACGGTGCACGCCCCCATCGGCCTGCGCACGGTGCTGGGCGAATGGCTGGGCTGGCGCAGCCGCTCGCGGGACGTGGCCCTGTTGGGCTTCGCCATGCTGCTGGCCTGGATGGGCATGCGCGCAGTCATGGTGGTGTTCGCATGAGCAAGTGGGTGGCGCACGCGCACCGCGTGTCGGGCATCGCGCTCGCGCTGTTCCTGCCCGCGCATTTCTGGGTGCTCGGCCAGGGGTTGCAGATGGACGCAGTGCTGAAGTGGACCGAGCAGCCCCTCGTGAAGGCGGCGGAGTGGGGCCTGGTGGTGCTGCTGGCGGCGCACCTGGGCGGCGGCCTGCGTGTGCTCGCGCTCGAATTCCTGCCCTGGCGCGACTGGCAGAAGAGCCTCGCCGCCGCTGCTGCCGGCGTCGCGCTCGCCGCGGGGCTGGCGTTCGCGCTGGCGCTGTAGGATCATCGCCGCATAACAAGCCAGGAGGATGCAATGAAGCTCGGAAAATTCGCAGCGTTCGCCCTGGGCCTGGTGCTCGCCGCATCGGCGTCGGCGCAATCCTGGCCGCAAAAGCCCGTGCGCTTTATCGTGCCCTTCCCGCCGGGCGGCGCCACGGACATCTCGGCGCGGCTGCTCGGCCAGGAGCTGCAGGAAATCTGGGGCCAGACGGTGGTGATCGAGAACCGCGGCGGCGCGGGCGGCGGCGTGGGCGCGGCGGAGGCGGCGCGCGCCGCCCCCGATGGCTACACGCTGTTCTTCCCCTCCGGATCGGTGGTGACAGCCAACCAGCACATCTACGCCAAGATGGCCTACGACCCGGAGAAGGATTTCGTGCCGGTGACCAATGTGGTGTCGGGCCCTCAGGTGCTGGTGGTGAACGCTTCGTCGCCCTACAAGTCCGTCAAAGAACTGCTCGCGGCGGCCAGGGCGCAGCCGGGCAGGCTCACCTTCGGCCACGCGGGCATCGGCTCGCAGACCCACCTCGCGGCGGAGAACTTCGTCAACGCGGCGAAGATCGACGCCGTGGCGGTGCCCTACAAGGGCGAAGGCCCGGCGCTCACGGGCCTGGTGGGCGGCGACACCACCTTCGCGGTGACCAACGTCGCCGCCACCATCGGCCACATCAGCTCGGGGCGCCTGCGTGCGCTCGGCGTGACCAGCAAGACCGAATTCGCGCTGCTGCCCGGCGTGCCCGCTATCGCGAAGACGCTGCCCGGATTCGAGAACACCGGCTGGTTCGGCATCGTGGCGCCCACCGGCACGCCGAATGAAGTCATCCAGAAGGTGTACCGGGACACGAAGAGGGCGCTCGAGTCCTCGCGCTTCAAGGCGCGCCTGTACGTGCAGGGCCTCGCCCCGGTGGGCAACACGCCCGAGGAAATGGGTCGCGCGATGAAGGAAGAGACGCAGCTCTGGGCGCGCGTGGTGCGCGAGCGCAACATCTCGGTGAAGTGAACGTCGACCTCCAACAGGTCGAAGAGGCGGCCAAGGAGCTCTACATCCGCGCGCTGAAGCTCCTGCCGCCGGATGTGAAGCGCGGCCTGGACGCCCTGTCGAAGAGCGAGTCGGACGCAGGCGCGAAACGCATGCTCGGCACCATGATGCGCAACATCACCGTGGCCGAGGACACCGACAACCTGCTTTGCCAGGACACCGGCATCCCGATCTACAACGTGTGGATCGGCAGGAACGTGCAGGTGGACGGCATGGCACTGAAGGCGGCGATCCGCAAGGGCTGCGCGCGCTCCACGCGCGAGTATTCCTTCCGTTCCTCCATCGTGCATCCCACCACGCGCCACAACGCGCAGGATTCCACCGGACGCGGCATCCCCGTGATCCACATCGACTTCAGCGACGAGGCGGAGACGCTGCGCATCGAGATGGTGCCCAAGGGCTCGGGATCGGAGAACAACTCCTGGCTCAAGATGGCGATTCCCGCCGAGGGCGTGGACGCGATCAAGACCTTCGTCGTGGATTGCGTGCTCGAGGCGGGCGGCAAGACCTGCCCGCCGACCATCGTCGGCGTGGGTGTGGGCGGCACCGCGGACCTGTGCATGCACCTCGCCAAGCTCGCCGCAACGCGGCCGCTGGGCTCCAGGTGCGACGATCCCGAGGGCGCGCGGCTCGAGGCGGGGCTCACCGAAGCGGTGAATGCGCTCGGCGTGGGGCCGCAAGGGCTGGGGGGCGATTCCACCGCCTTCGCCGTGCACGTGGAAACCGCGGCCACCCACATCACCATGAACCCGGTGGCGGTGAACATGCAATGCCATTCGGCACGGCGCGCGCGCGCCACTTTCCGCTCAACGGGGGTCGAGTATGGTTATTAGGATTCTGCTGCTCCTTTGCCTTTGCCAGCCGGCGTTCGCCGCGGAAGTGGCGGGGGTCAAGATCGACGACAAGGCGCGTGTCGCCAACGCGGAGCTCGCCCTTACGGGGGCGGGCCTGCGCAAGCGCGTCTTTGTCCAGGTGTACGCCATGGGCCTGTACGTCGCCGACCGCAAGGCCGACGCGATCACGCAACCCGGCGCGAAGCGCGTGGCGATCCACATGCTGCGCGACGTGGACGCGGACAGCTTTGCCAAGGCGCTGGTGGACGGCATGCGCCCGAACCACGACGAAGCGACGATGAAAGGCTTGGAGCCGCGCATCGCCCAACTGAACGCCATCATGGCAGGGATGAACGAGGCGAAGAAAGGCATGGCCATCGCGCTCGACTGGGTGCCCGGCGCCGGGACGCAGGTGACGATCGACGGCAAGCCCGCCGGCAAGCCGATCGAAGGCGAGGATTTCTACCGCGCGCTGCTCAGGATCTGGCTCGGCCCGAAGCCCGTGCAGGACGACCTGAAGAAGGCGCTGCTCGGCGGCTGACGATGGCGCACCACGACTTCACCATGCCGGTGAGCGAGGCGCAGGCGCGCGCCTTGCGCGTTGACGACACCGTGACGCTGAACGGCACGCTCTACGGCATCCGCGATGCCACGCAGATCCACATGTTCGATCGCGGCCGGAAAACGCGCTTCGACCTTTCCGGTCACGCGGTGATCCACACCGCCCCGAACGTGAGGAAAGTCGAGAAGAGCGCAGCCAACCCCGCGGGCTATGCCCCCCTTTGCATCGGCACCACCACCAGCGACCGCATGGAGCGCTTCACGCGCCCCTTGATGCAGCAGTGCGGTGCGCGCCTGGTGATCGGCAAGGGCGGCTTGCGCGAGGCCTCGGCGGCCGCCTTCGGCGAGCTGGGCGGCGCCTACCTCGCGATCATTGGGGGCACTGCAGCATTGGAAACGACGTGGGTTGAGGCGATCGAGGACGTGGACCTCGACGACCTGAACCCCGAATCGCTGTGGAAGTTCCGCGTGCGGGGCTTCGGCCCGCTGCTGGTGGCCATGGACAGCCACGGCGGGAGCCTGTATTCCCGGGTGCGGGACGCGGCCCAGGGCAGGCGCGCGGAGGTCTTGAAACGCCTCGGCGTGCGTTAGAATTCCCCCCGCTTACCTTTAGGAGGAGGACACCATGAAAAACACCGTGCGCATCGCCGCACTCGCCGCCGGCCTTTTCGCCGCCGCGGCCAACGCGCAGAACATCTCGATTGCCACCGGCGGCACCGGCGGCGTGTACTACCCGCTGGGCGGCGGCATGGCCGCCACGCTGTCGAAGTACGTGCCCGGCATGCAGGCCACCGCGGAAGTGACCGGCGGCTCGGTCGCCAACCTGCAGCTGATCGGCACTGGCAAGCCCTACATCGCGCTCACCATGGCCGACGCCACGCTGGATGCCTACAAGGGCCAGGACAAGTTCAGCGGCAAGCCGGTTCCGGTGCGCACGCTCGCGGTGCTCTACCCGAACCGCATGCACGTGGCGACGATCACGGCCACCGGCATCAAGAAGATGTCGGAGCTCAAGGGCAAGCGCGTTTCCACCGGCTCGGGCGGCAGCGCCACCGAAGTCATGGCCTTCCGCGTGATTGAAGCGGCGGGCCTGGACAAGGACAAGGACATGACGCGCGAGCGCCTCGGCGTGGCCGAATCGGTCAACGCGCTGAAGGACCGCAAGATCGACGCCTTCTTCTGGGTCGGCGGGCTGCCCACCGCGGCAGTGACGGACCTCGCCAATTCGCCCGGCGTGACGATCCAGATGATCGACCACGCGGACCTGGTGCCGGCGATGAACACGAAATACGGCAATCTGTACGTGAAGGACACGATCGGCAAGGACATCTACAAGGGCATGGCGGCGGACAACGCCCAGGCCACGGTGATGAACATCCTCATCGCCCACGAGAAGATGGACGACAAGACCGCCTACACCATCGTGAAGACCCTCTTCGAGAAGCGCGAGGACCTGATCCGCGCGCACAAGGAGGCGGAGAACATCAAGCTGGAGAACCAGAAGACCGAGGCTTCCTCGGTGCCCTGGCATCCGGGCGCCATCAAGTACTTCGCGGAAAAGGGCATCAAGATCGGCAACTGAGGCGCCGCCGCACCGAAGCCCCGTCCAGAGCGCTGGCGGGGCTTTTTGTTTGAGGGGGGGGAGATGAGCGAAGAAATCGCGCGACTGCACCAGCCGGCAGCCGAGGTCAGCGCCGAGGCGCTCGCCCGCGCCGAGGAGATGATCGAGCGCGAGGAGGGGGGTCCAGCACAAGCTCAAGGGCTGGCTCGCCACGTTCGTCATCACGGTGGCGGTGGGCTCCTCGCTGTTCCACCTCTACACCGCTTACGCCATCGTGCGCCCCGAGCACCTGCGCGCGATCCACGTCGCGCTGGTGCTGTTCCTCACCTTCCTCATCTTTCCGCTGGCGCGGCGCTACAGGAACCGCGTCATGTGGTGGGACTGGGTCCTCGCGTTAGCCGCTGTCTCCACCGCTGCGTATCTGATCAAGGGCGGTGACGATTTCTTC
>JANMUO010000250.1:0-9408 GCA_031391655.1 Betaproteobacteria bacterium | reverse complement strand
GGCATCGCCTGCGCGCTGGTGTTGAACGCGTTCCGCAGCAACCTGGTGTTCTTCTTCAGCCCGTCGCAGATCGCCGCGAACGAGGCGCCTCGCGACCACCACTTCCGCATCGGCGGGCTGGTCGAGACCGGCAGCATCCGGCGCTCGCCCGACAGCCTGACGGTGAACTTCGTCGTCACCGACAGGGTGAAACAGGTTCCGGTCAGCTACACCGGCCTGCTGCCGGACCTGTTCACCGAAGGCAAGGGCGTGGTCGCGCAGGGCCGGCTCGGCGTCGACGGCGTGTTCCGCGCCGACCAGGTGCTCGCCAAGCACGACGAGAACTACATGCCGCCCGAAGCCGCGCACGCGCTGGAGCAGGCGCGGAAGAACGCACCATGATTCCGGAACTCGGGCACTTCGCCCTGATCGTCGCGCTCGCGATCGCCATCGCGCAGGGCGTGCTGCCGCTGATCGGCGCGGCGCGCGGCCACGGCGCGCTGATCGCACTGGCCCGGCCGTTCGCCCGCGCGCAGTTCGTTTTCGTCGCGCTGGCCTACGCGGCGCTGACGCATGCGTTCATCGGCAACGACTTCTCGGTGCTGTACGTGGCGCAGCATTCCAACTCGGCGCTGCCGATGGTGTACCGCGTCACCGCGGTCTGGGGCGGGCACGAGGGCTCGATCCTGCTGTGGGTGCTGATCCTGGCCGGCTGGACGCTGGCGGTCTCGATCTTCTCGACCGCGCTCGACGCGCGCACGGTCGCGCGCATCCTCGGCGTGATGGGGCTGATCAGCACCGGCTTCCTGCTGTTCACGCTGCTCACGTCCAACCCGTTCCTGCGCCTGCTGCCGGCCGCGCCGGACGGGCAGGACCTGACGCCGCTGCTGCAGGACCCGGGCATGATCATCCACCCGCCGATGCTCTACATGGGCTATGTCGGCTTCGTCGTCGCATTCGCGTTCGCGATCGCCGCGCTGCTGTCGGGCCGGCTCGACGCCGCCTGGGCGCGCTGGTCGCGGCCCTGGACGACGGTTGCGTGGTGCTTCCTGACCTGCGGCATCGCGCTCGGCAGCTTCTGGGCCTACTACGAGCTCGGCTGGGGCGGCTGGTGGTTCTGGGACCCGGTGGAGAACGCCTCCTTCATGCCCTGGCTGGTCGGCACGGCGCTGATCCACTCGCTCGCGGTGACCGAGAAGCGCGGCGCCTTCCGCAGCTGGACGGTGCTGCTCGCCATCATCGCCTTCGCCCTGTCGCTGCTCGGCACTTTCCTCGTGCGCTCGGGCGTGCTGACCTCGGTGCACGCGTTCGCGGTGGATCCTAAGCGAGGCGTCTTCATCCTCGCCTTGTTCGGCGTCACGATCGGCGGCGCGCTGGTGCTCTATGCCTGGCGCACCGCGCGCGTCGGCCTGGGCGGCGAGTTCGCGCCCGTGTCGCGCGAGTCCTTCCTCCTTGCCAACAACGTGCTGCTGCTGGCTGCCGCCGGCACCGTATTCCTGGGCACGCTCTACCCGCTGCTGCTCGACGCCTTCAGCGGCGGCAAGATCTCGGTCGGGCCGCAGTATTTCGAGGCGGTGTTCGTGCCGCTGATGGCGCCGGCGCTGTTCCTCATGGGGGTGGGGCCGCTCGCGCGGTGGAAGAGGGCGAGCCTGCCCGAACTCGCGGTGCTGCTGCGCTGGTCGCTGGCGGTGAGCCTGGCGCTCGGCCTCGTGCTGCCTTTCGCCTTCGGCCGGTGGCATGCGCTGGTCGGCTTCGCCCTGGCGCTCGCGATCTGGATCGTGGCCACCTGCCTGATCAGCCTGCGCAAGGGCTTCCAGCAGACCCGGTCGCACTTCGGCATGGTGCTCGCGCACCTCGGCGTCGCGGTGTTCGTGGTCGGGGTGGCGCTGGTCAAGGGCTACGAGAGCGAGCAGGACGCGAAGATGATGCCGGGCGATACGGTCGCCCTCGGCAGCCACCGCTTCCGCCTCGACGAGGTGAAGACGGTGAACGGGCCCAATTACCGGGCAGCGCAGGCGCAGGTCAGCGTGACGCGCAACGGCAAGCTGGTCACGGTGCTGCATCCCGAGCGGCGCGTCTACAACGTGCAGGGACAGACCATGACCGAGGCGGCAATCGATACTGGATTGACGCGCGACCTGTATGTGTCGCTGGGCGATCCGCTCGAGGGTGGCGCCTGGCTGGTGAAGGTGCAGCACAAGCCCTTCATCGACTGGATCTGGGGCGGCTGCCTCATCATGGCCCTGGGCGGGCTGCTGGCGGCCAGCGACCGCCGGTACCGGCTGCGCATGCCGGCGCGGGACAGGATGGCGGAGGTCGCGGCGTGAGGATGGCGTGGGTGGTGGCGGCGTTCACCGCCCTGATGATCCTGCTCGCCGTGGGCCTGACGCTCAATCCGCGAGAGGTGCCCTCGCCCCTGATCGGCAAGCCGGCGCCCGCGTTCGAGTTGCCGCTGCTGCAGGCCCAGGAGAAGAAGTTTTCGCAGAAGGACATGCTCGGCAAGGTGTGGATCCTCAACGTGTGGGCCTCCTGGTGCCCGCCCTGCCTGATCGAGCATCCGGTGGTGACGGCGATTGCGAAATCCGGCGCCGCGCCGGTGGTGGGGCTCAACTACAAGGATGCGCGCGGCGATGCGCTCGCCTGGTTGAAGCGCAACGGCGATCCCTACCTGTTCTCGGTGCAGGATGTCGCCGGGCGCATCGCACTGGACTACGGCGTCTACGGCGTGCCCGAAACCTATGTCATCGACCGGCGCGGCGCGATCCGCTACAAGCACATCGGACCGCTCACGCCGGAGACGGCGCGCGACAAGCTCGCGCCGCTGCTGGAGAAACTGATCCGTGAAAGCTAGCCGCCTGCTGCTGTTCGCGCTGCTGCTGGCGGCAGCGGCGACGCGCGCCCAGGATGACCCGGCGCTGGACAAGCGCGTGGCCGGGCTTGCCCACGAGCTGCGTTGCCTGGTGTGCCAGAACCAGACGCTGGCGGATTCCAACGCGCCGCTGGCGGTGGACTTGCGCAACCAGATCCGCGAGCAGCTGAAGGCCGGCGCCAGCGAGCGCGACGTGATCGCGTTCATGGTGGCGCGCTACGGCGATTTCGTGCTCTACCGGCCGCCGTTCAAGGCGAGCACGTTCGCGCTGTGGCTGGGGCCGTTTCTGCTGCTCGCGCTGGGCGCGTTCCTGCTCGCGCGGCGGCTCCTGCGGCGGCGCGTGCCCGAGCCGGCGCTCTCCGAGACCGAGCGCGCGCGCGCGGCCCGGCTGCTCGAATGATCCTGTTCGTTGCGATCGGCGGCGCGCTTGCCGCGCTGGTCCTGGCGCTGGTGCTGCGCCCCTTGCTGGCGCGGCGCGGGCCCGCTCCGGTTTCGCGCAAGGCTGCCAATGTGGAGATCTACCGCGACCAGCTGCGCGAGCTGGATGCGGACCTTGCGGCGGGTAAGATCACCCAGGCAGACCACGCGCGCGCGCGCGCCGAACTCCAATCCCGCCTGCTGGAGGACGTGGACGTGGCGCAGGAGCCTGCGGCGCGCCGCAGCGGGCGCGCTGCCGCTGTCGTGGTGGGCCTCGCCCTCCCGGTGGTCGCGCTGGGGCTGTACCTCGCGGTCGGCAGTCCGCGCGCCGTGGACCCCTCCGCTCATCCCGCCGCGCTCGAGGCGGGGCAGATGGATGCCATGGTGGAGAAGCTCGCGGCGCGTCTGCGCGAGAACCCGGATGACGTCGACGGCTGGAAGATGCTGGGGCGCTCCCAAGCGGTGCTCGGTCGCTTCCCGGAGGCGGTGGACGCCTACGCCAAGGCGGCGGCGCGCGCGCCGCGCGACGCCCAGGTGCTCGCAGACCTCGCCGACGCGCTGGCCATGGCGCGCGGCCAGAACCTGGAGGGCGAGCCGGAGCAGCTCATCCGGCGCGCGCTCGAGCTCGATCCCAACAACCTCAAGGCGCTGGCGCTCGCCGGCACCGTCGCGTTCGACCGCAAGCAGTTCAAGGCGGCGGCGGACTACTGGCAGCGCATGCTGCCGCTGGTGCCGCCCGATTCGGAGGACGCGAAAGCCATTCGCGAGAACGTGGCCGAGGCGAGCAAGCTGGCGGCTGCGCCAGGACACCGGGGCATCCGGGGCACCGTGCGCCTCTCGCCGAAGTTGAAAGGCAGGATCGCGTCGGGCGATACGCTTTTCGTCTATGCCCGTGCGGCCGAGGGGCCGGCGATGCCGCTGGCGGTCCTGCGCCGCGGCGCGCACGAATTGCCGCTTGACTACGCGCTCGACGATTCGATGGCGATGGCGCCCGGGATGTCGATTTCCGCGCATCCGAAGGTGGTGATCATCGCGCGCGTCTCGCGCTCGGGCAACGCCAAGCCGGAGCCCGGCGACCTGCGGGGCGAGAGCAGGGCGGTGGCGAACGACGCGCAAGGCGTCAACGTCCTCATCGACACGCTGGTGGACTAAGGGCTGTAACTGCACTTTCGTTCAGGTTTCCGGTTGCGCTGCAGCAGTCAGGCGTCAACGTCGGCTGCCGCTACACTAGCGTGATCGAAAGGCGTCGAAGGCATCGTGGAAAGACTGAACCTCAATCTGCTTCCGATCGCCTTTGCGCTCTACGAGGAGCGCAGCGTGAGCGGCGCCGCCAAGGCCCTCGGCATGAGCCAGCCCGCCGTGAGCATGGCGCTGGGCAAGCTGCGCGCGCACTTCAACGATCCGCTCTTCATCCGCGCGGCGCGGGGCGTGGAGCCCACGCCCCGCGCCCATGCGCTCGTCAAGGCGTCGCGCCCGCTGGTGGCGCGGCTGCAGGAAGACCTCGCCTTCGAGCACACTTTCGATGCCGCGCGCAGCATGCGCGCGTTCACCTTCGCTCTCTCCGACGTGGGCGAGATCGTATTCCTGCCCCGGCTGATCGTGCGGTTGCGCGCGGCGGCGCAACATTGCGCGATCCGCTCCGTGTCGATGCCGCCGCAGCAAATCGCCCGCGGCCTCGAGAAGGGAGAGATCGACCTCGCGGTGGGGTACTTTCCCGATCTGGCGCACGGCAACTTCTTCCAGCAGCGCCTCTTCACCCATCGATTCGCCTGCCTGATGCGAGCCGGCCACCCCCTGTACGCCAAGCGGCTGTCGCTCAAGGCGTTTCTGGAGATCGAGCACGCCGTGGTGCACGCCGAGGGGCGCAGCCACGAGTTGTTCGAGAAGCTCCTCGAGCGCAGGAAGATCCGCCGCAAGATCGCGCTGCACACGCCCCACTTCCTGAGTATCCCGGCCATCGTGTCGAGCTCCGACCTGATGGCGACGGTCCCGCACGCGCTCGCAGTGTATTTCCGACGCCTTGCGCCGCAGCAATTCGCGGTGGCCTTGCCGCCGTTCGATCCCATCGGCATCGACGTCAAGCAGCACTGGCACCGCAAGTTCCATCATGACGCGCGCAACCAATGGCTGCGCCGCCAGGTCGCCGAGCTGTTCAACGACGCGACCGACGAGTGGCGCTAGCGCCGAGGTATTCGAGAATCAAATAAACGTCATTCGCGTAACAGCGCTTGTATCCGAGGCGCGCGTCGCGCCAAACTCCGTTGGGGATCGGAGGAACGACAACGCGGCCGCCGGAACGAGCGCCCGCCACCCTTGCGGGCGGCGGCTCCGACGATGGCCATTTCGAGGAGGAAAGTCCTATGCGTCGCGCATCCAATAGCTGCATCTCGCTCTTTGCCGGCCTCGCCGGCGCCGCGCTGCTTGCGCCCGCGGCACTCGCAACGGGGGGTATCCACCACAAGCCTCCGCCCGTGCCCGTGAATTGCGCGGAGCTCGCCACCGATCCGGACAACGGCCTGCTTGGCGCTTCTGGCGTCAAGTCGGTCAACACCCAGATCATTGCGGCGAGCGGAGCGAACGCCTCCTACTGCCAGGTGAACATCCTGTACGGCGAGAATGCGAACCAGAACATCAACATCCGCGTGGGTCTGCCGCTCAACGAGTTGGATGGCGGCACGGGCGGCGTGCAGGGCGCCTGGAACGGCAGGACGCAGGGCATCGGCGGTGGCGGCTGCTCCGGGAGCCTGAACGTCGGCGGCCCGGTGAACGCGGGCTATGTGGGTTCCGGCAACGACACCGGCCACTCGGGCGGCAACTGCGAACCCGGCGTGAACGAGGACGGCACCTACAACCTGCAGTTCATCAATGACTTCATCCGCAACGGGATGAAGCAACAGATCCTGTTCTCCAAGTCGGTGGCGAAGACCTACTACGCGACAAAGCCAGCCTACAACTACTGGAACGGCTGCTCGACCGGCGGCCGGCAGGGCTACGTGCTCGCGCAGGAGCTCGGTGGCGAGCTCGACGGCATCCTCGCCAACGCGCCGGCGATCTACTGGACGCGCTTCCAGACGGCGCAGATGTGGGGCCAGATCGTGATGCGGGACCTCGTCGGCGGCCCGATCGCCGGAGCAAAGCTGACCCAGACCACCGCCTCGGCGGTCGCGGCCTGCGACGCGGCGGACGGCGTGGTCGACGGCGTGATCGACGACCCGCGCACCTGCTCCTTCAGCGCCACGGCGAACGTGTGCGGAGAATCGACGGCGCCGGCGAGCAACTGCCTGACGCCCCAAGAGGCGGATGCCATCGACAGGATCTGGGACGGGCCGAGGAACACCCGCGGCAACAAGGTCTGGTTCGGCCTCGACCGGGGCACCAGCATCGGCGCGCTGAACGGCACCAACCCGTTCGCGCTCGGCGTGACGCAGTTCCACTGGGACACGCACGACCGCAACTTCGACTGGCGGGAAGTGTCCGCCGACGAGTATGCGGAAGTCGCGCAAGCGGGCTCGCGCAACATCGCCGACGTCACCGATACCTTCGGCGACCTGGACACGTTCCGGCGCAGCGGCGGCAAGCTGCTCACCTTGGTCGGCATGAACGACCAGCTCATCATGCCGCGCGGCGTGGTGCACTACTACCGCGAAATGGCCGCGCGTTACGGCAAGCACGACGAGCCGGATTTCGAGCGCCTGCAGAAGTTCTACCGCCTGTTCCGCGTGCCCGGCGCCGGGCACTGCGGTGTGCCGAACGGGTTCCCAGCGCTGGTCGACTGGGTCGAGAACGGCGTGGCGCCGGAGCAGATCAACCAGCAGAGCGGGGCGCGCACGCGTCCCATGTGCCCGTACCCGCAGAAGGCGATCTACAAGGGCACGGGCAGCACCGACGACGCGGCCAACTTCACCTGCGGCGGCAACCTCGAGAAGCGCAGCGTGGTGTGCGAGGACGTCATCACGAAGTACAAGCACGAGTTGAAGGGCCACCTGGACTATTCGGGTACCGGCGTCAGCAGCCATGTCTGCGAGGGAATTCGCTGGTATGACGACCATCGCCACAAGGGGTGGCGCCGCTAGTCGCGCCCGAATCGAAAGGCGCGAAGGCCTACCAGCCGGCCTCGACGCGCAGCTCGCCGCCCGACACCGAGGCGCGCAGCCAGCTCACGAAGGGCGAGCCCCAGACTTCGATGCGGCGCAGGCCGGGCAGCGGCTCGTCGTCGCGGCGGATGTGCGTGTCGCCGTTGGCCAGGGTGAGTTTTCCCGGGAGGCGGCGCGCCAACTCGTCGAGGCGCGTGCGCAGCGCGTCGTAGCCGGTGCCCGGCAGCACGAAGGGGTTGGCGTGCAGCAACACGACCAGGCCGTCGCGCTTCTCCGCGAGCGCCGCCGCTTCGTCCAGCCAGGCGAGCGCCGCCTGCATGCGTGCTGCATGCTCGGCTTGGCGCAGGTTGTTGTTGTTGCCCGGCACGTTGAGCGTCACGAACACCGTGCCGCCGGCTTCCCAGCGCCGATGCTCGCAGTATTCGCCCGCCTGGCGCTCGAAGGACCCGCCGCAGAACAGCTCGCGCCAGCGCGCCAGCCGCGCGAGCGGATCGCGGCATTCGCTCCATTCGTTGTCCCCGGGAATCAGCACGAACGCGTGCCGGAGGCGCGCGAACTGGCGCTTCCTCGCCTCGATCCAGGCGTCGCTGCAGCCCTGCGACGCGGCGCTTGTGCCGATGTCGCCCACGTGCACGACGAAGGCGAGCGCCTGCGCGTTCATCTGGTCGATCAGCGCATCGAGCTGCTGGATTTCGCGCAGCGAATAGGGCACGTCGCCCAGCAGCCCGAATGCAACGCCCTCGCCCTGCGGCGCCAACGGCGCGCAAGCGGCCAGGAAGAAAAATAGGGACAGACCCCATTTTTCACAATGCGAAAAATAGGGTCTGTCCCTATTTTTGCTGTTAGATGCCGTAGGCCTTGCGCAGCAAGGTGAGGGGATGGGCTTTTTCGGCCTTGCCGGCGTCCGCGCCCATGCCCTGCAGGATGTGCCGGCCGGCGATCGGGCAGTCGGAGCTGACGTAGTCGGGCCCGGGCTCGGCCATCTGGCGGAACACCGGGCGGCCGATCTTCATCGAGCTGGCGAAGTACTCGCGCTTCACGCCCCAGGTGCCGTCGTGCCCGGCGCAGCGCTCCACCGTCGTGACGGTGGTGCCCGGCACCATTTCCAGCGCCTCGCGCGTCTTCTGGCCCATGTTCTGCACGCGCGAGTGGCAGGGGATGTGGTACGAGACCTTGCCGAGCGCCTGCTTGAAGTCCTTCTTCAGCACCCCGTCCTTCGCGCGCAGGACGAAATACTCGAAGGGATCGAACATCGCGTCCTGCACCGCCTTGACGTCGGCATCCTCCGGGAACATCAGCGGCAGCTCCTGCTTGAACATCAGCGTGCAGGAGGGCACCGGCGTGAGGATCGCATAGCCCTCGCGCGCGAGCTTCGCCAGGGGAGGGATGTTCTTCTCCTTCAACTTCGCCACCGCCTCCAGGTCGCCCAGTTCGAGCTTGGGCATGCCGCAGCAGGCTTCCTTCTCCACCAGCACCCAGGGCACTTCGTTGTGCTCGAGCAGCGCGACGAGGTCGTGACCCAGGCCCGGCTCGTTGTAGTTGACGTAGCAGGTGGAAAAAATCGCCGCCTTGCCGGGGGTGTTCTTGCTGTCCTTCACCGCATGCGCGCCGCTCTTCGCCGCGCCCGCGCGGAACCTGCGGCTCGCGTACTCGGGCAGCTGGCGGTCCTTGTGCACGCCCAGCGCCTTCTCCATCAGTCCGCGCGCCATCGGGACTTTGTTCAGTGCGTTCACGGCCTGCGCGACCACCGGGATCGCGGCCAGCTTACCCATCGCATCAGTGGAGGAGAGGAGGCGATCGCGCAGGCCCGCGCCCTCCTGCCTGAACTTCACCGCCTTCGCGCGCAGCATGAGATGCGGGAAATCCACGTTCCACGGGTGCGGCGGCACGTAGGGGCACTTGGTCATGTAGCACATGTCGCAGAGGTAGCACTGGTCGATGACCTTGGCGAAGTCCTTCTTCGCCACGCCGTCCACCTCCATCGTCTTCGAATTGTCGACGAGGTCGAACAGGGTGGGGAAGGTCGTGCACAGGTTCACGCAGCGCCGG
>JANMUO010000226.1:0-6839 GCA_031391655.1 Betaproteobacteria bacterium | reverse complement strand
GTACCCGGAGATCGTGATGCCGGCGAAAGTGGGCGCCATCCCGATCCTGCAGGACACGGCGCTGTGGGCGGCGGTGATCCTCGCGCTGTTCACCATCCTGTTCGGCACGCGGCACCTCTACTCATCGGAACACCACGAGGGCATGGTGGCGGCCATCGCCTTCGAATCGCTGGTCAAGCTGCTTGCCTTCCTCGCCGTCGGCGTATTCGTTACCTACGGCATCTACGACGGCTTTGGCGACGTGTTCTCGAAGGCGGCGGCAAACGCCGTGCTGGAACCGCTGCTCACGCCGCTCGAGGGCGTGGCCGGCGGCTACGCCAACTGGGTGTGGCTCACGGTGCTGTCGATGCTCGCCATCATGTTCCTGCCGCGCCAGTTTCAGGTCACGGTGATCGAGAACACCGACGAGCGGCACCTGAACAAGGCGATCTGGCTGTTTCCGCTGTACATGCTGGCGATCAACATCTTCGTGCTGCCAATCGCCTTCGGCGGCCGGCTGCACTTTCCCGACGGCTTGGTGGACGCCGACACCTTCGTGCTCACGCTGCCGATGGCCGAGAAGCAGGAGTTGCTGGCGCTCCTGGTGTTCATCGGCGGCCTGTCCGCGGCCACCGGCATGGTGATCGTGGAGACGATCGCGCTATCCACCATGGTGTGCAACGACCTGGTGATGCCAGTGCTGCTGCGCATGCGCAGCCTGCGGCTGAACGAGCGCGCCGACCTGACCGGGCTGCTGCTCGGCATCCGCCGCGGATCGATCCTGCTGATCCTGCTGCTCGGGTTCCTCTATTTCCGGCTGGCCGGCGAAGCCTATGCGCTGGTATCCATCGGGTTGATCTCCTTCGCCGCCGTCGCCCAGTTCGCACCTGCCGCGCTGGGGGGGATTTTCTGGAAGGACGGCACTAGGCGCGGCGCGCTGGCGGGGCTGATGGCGGGATTCGTGGTCTGGTTCTATACGCTTCTCCTGCCGGCGCTGGCGCGCTCGGGCTGGCTCCCGCTCGGTCTGCTGGAGGAGGGACCCTTTGGCATTGCCCTGCTCAAGCCGCTGGAGCTATTCGGCCTCTCCGGGCTCGACCAGATCACCCACGCGATGCTGTGGAGCATGCTGGCCAACCTGGGCATGTACGTGGTGGTCTCGCTGCTCGATACGCCCAGCGCCGAGGAGCACCGGCAAGCAAGCCTATTCGTCGACGTGTTCAAGCGCGCCGGCGACGCGCCCGTTCCGCGATTCTGGCGCGGCACGGCCTCGGCAACCGACCTGCACAACCTGCTGACGCGCTTCCTCGGGTCGGAAGCGGCCGACGACGCGTTTCGCGGCTACGCCACGCGCAAGGGAGTGCCTTGGCCCGAGCAGCCGCTGGTGGCCGATGCCGATTTCGTGCACCACGTGGAAACCCAGCTGGCCGGTGCGATCGGCGCGGCCTCCGCGCGGATCATGGTCGCCTCCGCGGTGAAGGAGGAGGCCCTGACGCTGGAGGAAGTGCGCAAGATCCTCGACGAGGCCTCGCAGGTGGTGATGTACAGCCACCGGCTGGAGCAGAAGTCACGCGAGCTGGAGGCGGCAAGCGCGGAGCTGCGCGCGGCGAACGAGCGCCTGCAGGAACTCGACCGCATGAAGGACGACTTTGTTTCCACTGTGAGCCACGAGTTGCGCACGCCGCTGACCTCCATCCGCGCATTCGCCGAGATCCTGCTGGCCAACCCGGACGTGGAACTGACGCAGCGCAAGCAGTTCGTGGGCATCATCGTGAAGGAAACCGAGCGCCTGACGCGGCTCATCAACCAGGTGCTCGACCTCGCCAAGCTCGAATCGGGCAGCGCCGAGTGGCATGTCACGCAGGTCGACATGCGCGAGCTGGTCGACGATGTCCTCGCCGGCATGAGCCAGGTATTCACGGAGAAGGGCATCCAGGTGGTATCGCATCTCCCCCCGCGCGTGGCGCCGGTCGGCGCCGACCTGGACCGGGTGATCCAGGTGCTGCTGAACCTGCTCTCGAACGCCGTCAAGTTTTCCGATCCGGCGCAGGGGCGCATCGAGGTCACGCTGGAAAACACCGGGGACTGGGTGCGCGTGGATGTGCGCGACAACGGACCGGGAATCGCGCGCTCGGACCAGCGCGTGATATTCGAGAAGTTCCGCCAGGCGGGCGATACGCTGACCGACAAGCCGCAAGGCACCGGGCTCGGCCTGCCGATCAGCCGCCAGATCGTCGAGTACCTGGGAGGACGCCTGTGGGTGGAGAGCCGCCTTGGCAGCGGCGCCTGCTTTTCCTTCACGCTACCGGTGTCCCGGCAAGCGGCATGACCCTGAAGGTGCTGATCGCTGACGACGAGGAGAACATCGTCCTGTCCCTGGAATTCCTCCTGCGCAGCGCGGGATTCGAGGTGCTCGTCGCGAACGATGGGGAGGCGGCACTGAAAATGGTCGCGGAGCATCGTCCCGACTTGGTGCTGCTCGACGTGATGATGCCCAAGCGCAACGGCTACGAAGTCTGTCAGCGCCTGCGCGCGCGCCCCGAGTGGCGGGGCATCAAGATCATCATGCTGTCGGCGAAAGGACGCAGCGCGGAAGTGGAGAAAGGGCTCTCGCTGGGTGCCGACCTCTACGTGGTGAAGCCGTTTTCCAATGCCGAGCTGATGACGAAGGTCCATGCACTGCTCGGGACCGTATTGCAGCGCAACAATACTGCCGCGGATTCCTGACTGTAAGATACCCGTAAGCCAATTGCCTCACGATTTGGCGGCTATCACCCAGGGGAGGGATCGATGCAGCTCACAGAAAAGCACCAGGAATACTGGCGCAAGAATCTCGTCTACACCGCAATCCTGCTCATCGTTTGGTTCGTGGTTACCTTCGTCGAAGCCTGGTATGCCCGGGAACTGAACACCGTCACGTTCCTAGGGTTTCCGCTTGGTTTCTACATGTCTGCGCAGGGCTCGCTCGCCATCTACGTGGCGATCATCGGCGTCTACGCCATCCTGATGCGCAAGCTGGACCTCGAATACAACGTGGATGAGGGAGACCTCGAATGAGCAGCCAAGTCTTTTCGCATGCGTCGTTCAATAGCCAGCTGAAGAAGTATTACAGCTTCTACACTGGCGGCTTCATCGCCTTCGTATTGGCGCTCGCGGCGGCCGAGCAGATGGGGATGTCGAGACAGTGGATCGGCTATTGGTTCCTGTTCGCGACCATCGGCCTGTATGCCGGCATCGGCATCATGAGCCGCACCTCGGAGGTGTCGGAGTATTACGTCGCAGGGCGGCGCGTGCCGGCGTTCTTCAACGGCATGGCGACCGGCGCGGACTGGATGAGCGCGGCGTCCTTCATCGGCATGGCGGGCACGCTGTTCCTCGCGGGCTTCGACGGCCTGGCCTGGGTGATGGGATGGACGGGCGGCTACTGCCTGGTGGCGCTGTTCCTCGCGCCCTACCTGCGCAAATTCGGCCAGTTCACCATTCCCGACTTCCTCGCGGAGCGCTACGGCGGAAACATTGTGCGCACGATCGGCATCATTTCCGCGATCACTTGTTCGTTCGTGTACGTGGTGGCGCAGATCTACGGTGTCGGCCTGATCACCAGCCGGTTCACCGGCCTGGAGTTCGGCGTCGGGGTGTTCGTCGGCCTTGGCGGCATCCTGGTCTGCTCGATGCTGGGTGGCATGCGGGCGGTGACCTGGACGCAGGTCGCGCAGTACATCATCCTGATCATTGCGTACCTGACGCCGGTGGTGTGGCTGGGCATCAAGCACACCGGGATCCCGGTGCCGCAGTTCGCCTACGGCTACACGCTGCAGAAGGTGACGGCGCTGGAGAAGAAGATCACGGCGGACCCGAAAGAGCAGGAAGTCCGCAAGATCTTTGCCGACCGAGCGGCCGCTGGAAAAGCAGCGCTCGCGGCGCCGGACAAGGCGTATGCCGAAGGCAAGGCAAAAGTCGAGAAGGACTTGGCGGATTCCAAGTCGGCGAATGCGCCCGCCGACAAGATAGCTGCGGCGGAGAAGGCGGTTGCAGCCTATCCCAAAGACGTGAATGCGGCGAAGGCGGGGTGGGCACGTGAAACTGGCCTCGCGGCGCGAGCTGCGCCGCCGCGACCGCACGCGCAGGCATTTGCGGGTCCGAATGAGGCTGCGCAGAACACCGCGCGGTTGAACTTCATCGGCATCGTGTTCTGCATGATGTTCGGCACCGCTGCGCTGCCGCACATCCTGATGCGATACTACACCACCCCGAGCGTGCAGGAGGCGCGGGTGTCCGTGTTCTGGTCGCTGTTCTTCATCTTCCTGCTGTACTTCACTTCGCCCTGCCTGGCGGTGCTCGCCAAGTTCGACATGTATACGAACCTGGTGGGAAGCTCGTTCTCTGCGCTGCCTGCATGGGCGGCTGCATGGGCCAAGGTGGATCCGGGATTGCTGAACATCACCGACGTCAACAAGGACGGCATCGTGCAGTGGGCCGAGGTGGTGATTGGCGGCGACCTGATCGTGCTGGCGACCCCGGAAATCGCGGGTTTGCCATACGTCGTGTCAGGCCTGGTCGCGGCTGGCGGACTGGCTGCGGCCCTGTCGACCGCGGACGGCTTGCTGCTGACCATCGCCAACGCGCTGTCGCATGACCTGTACTACAAGATGATCGACCCGCATGCTTCGACCACGAAGCGCGTCACGATCTCCAAGGCCCTGCTGGTGGTGGTGGCGATCATCGCAGCCTATGTGACGTCACTCAAACCGGGCGACATCCTGTTCCTGGTGGGCGCGGCGTTCTCACTTGCTGCTTCTGCGTTCTTCCCGCCCCTGGTGATGGGCGTGTTCTGGAAGCGCGCAAACAAGTGGGGTGCCATCGTTGGCATGATTGCGGGCCTTGCGATTTGCGTCTACTACATGGTCACCCGCTATCCGTTCTTCGGCATCAACATGCCACTGTGGTACGGCCTGAGCCCAGTGTCGGCGGGCATGTTCGGACTTCCGGTTGGCGTGTTCACGATCTTCGTGGTCAGCCTGCTGACGCCGCCGCCGTCGAGGGAAGTGCAGGAACTGGTGGAGCACGTGCGCTACCCGAACCTGCGGGGCGATACCGTGGTGAGCGAGGCCAGATAACCCAACGCGGTCTGGCCGTGAAAAGGCCCGCCGTGCGCGGGCCTTTTCTTTTTAATGCGCAGATTGGAGGCTTGTGAAATGAATGTGACTGAGGCGTTTTCGCACTACCGCAGGGCGATGCTGGTTGCCGTGGCCGCTGGCGTGCTGTTCGCGGTGGCCGGCTGTACGCGCAGCGATGGCGGGCAGCAGCGCGGCCTGTTCACCGGCTACGTGACCGACAAGACGGAGGAGGAGGTCGTGGCGAAGGTCGGGAAGCCCGATTCGGTGGACAACAGCCGGCCCAACACGCCGCGCTGGATCTACAAGCGGAAGACCTTCGATCCGGACAACCTGAACCAGGTCGACAACGAGACGATCCTGATATTCCAGAAGGACGCGGGCGGCAAGTTCAAGGTGACGCAGGTGATCTTCGGCTGATGGCGCGGGCCGTTCAGACGGCGAGGTCCTTGACGAGGTAAGTCAGGTCGTTGCGCCCGGACTCGACAATCAACCGGCGTGCCATGCGCGGATCAAAGCGCACGAGGTGCAGCGCGACGGACTTGACCTTGTCCGCATCGTGCACGGCATGGTGGGCCATCCCGAGCGCGTACCAGGCGTGGGGATTCATCTGCTGCAGGATCGCGGCCTGCTCAAGCGCGGCAACTGCCTGTGCATGCTGGCCGAGATGGGCATGGCACATGCCCAGCCCATACCAGGCGCGGTCGAATTTGGCGTTCAGCCGCGTGGCTGCCTGGAATTCATGGATCGCTTGCTCGTAGCGGCCCAGTTTCTCAAGGGTGTAGCCGAGGTTGAAATGCGCCGAGGCATTGTCGGGATCGAGCCGCAGGACGAGGCGGAAGTGCGGCTCGGCTTCCGCAAAGCGCTTCTGCGAGGCGACCAAGTAGGCGAGGCGGTTTGCCGCGCGATGAAAGTCCGGCTTTACCCGCAATGCCGCCGAATACTCGTCGATCGCCTGCGCGGTACGGCTGAAGGCTTCCCACAGGCGGCCGCGAATGTAATATGGCCAATGTTCCATCGACATCACCAGAATTCAGTCCAATGTACGAGCTTATCGTAGTCCTGAAGGCGCTTGCGGAAGTGGCGGCCGTTGGCATGCTCGGCCAAGGTGTGCTCTACGTCATCGCCGGTGCCAAGCGCGACCAGAACGCGGTCTACAACCTGTTCAAGGTGATCACCTCTCCGGTGATGAAGGCGACCCGGGCGATCACCCCGCGCATCGTCCTGGACCAGCACATCGGCCTGGTGGCGTTCTTCCTGCTGATCGTGGTCTGGCTGGTGCTGACCGCGATCAAGATCAAGCTGGTGCTGGATAGCGCCGCAGCCCAGTAGTGGCCGCCCGCGCCGGGGCGTTTGATAGAATCGGCGGCCGCGGAGAGATGGCCGAGCGGCTTAAGGCGCACGCTTGGAAAGCGTGTGTACGCTAATCACGTACCGTGGGTTCGAATCCCACTCTCTCCGCCAATCCGCATCCGCAGAAAAGAAAACGTCCTGAGGCTCGCGCCCCAGGACGTCAAAGCCACCGCAGATTGCACCCCGCGGTGGAGGAGGATTGCAGTCCTAGCCTAGGCCACACCGCGTTCGGCAGCCTGACTGGATGCTGACAACTCCCTTACGGCATAATCAACACTTGATCGCACGTCCCACGGCGGGCCTCCCCGCATTGCAGCCTGGTGAACCTGGTCAGGTCCGGAAGGAAGCAGCCACAGCTGGATCCTGCAAGTGCCGGGGTCAGGCTCGCCACCAATG
>JANMUO010000223.1:0-1685 GCA_031391655.1 Betaproteobacteria bacterium | reverse complement strand
CCGCCGCTGTCTATGCGGCCCGCGCCAACCTCAACCCGATGCTGATCACCGGCATCGCGCAGGGCGGCCAGCTGATGACCACCACGGACGTGGACAACTGGCCCGCGGATTCGGGGGGCGTGCAGGGTCCGGAATTGATGGAACGCTTCCAGAAGCACGCCGAGCGCTTCGAGACCGAGCTGGTGTTCGACCAGGTGAACAAGGTGCGCCTCGGCGAGCGGCCCTTCGTGCTCGAGGGCGATGCGGCCACCTATACCTGCGACGCACTGGTCATCGCCACGGGGGCCACTGCCCGGTACCTCGGCCTGCCCTCCGAGCAGAGCTACATGGGCAAGGGGGTGTCGGCCTGCGCCACCTGCGACGGCTTTTTCTTCAAGGGGCAGGAGGTGGCGGTGATCGGCGGCGGCAACACCGCAGTCGAGGAAGCGCTCTACCTTGCCAACCTCTGCAGGAAAGTTACCCTCGTGCACCGGCGCGACAAGTTCCGCGCCGAGAAGATCATGGTCGACAAGCTGATGAAGCGCGTGGCCGAAGGCAAGATCGCGCTCGAGCTCGATTCGACGCTGGATGAAGTGCTGGGCGACAAGGGCGGCGTGAGCGGCGTGCGCCTGAAGCAGCTCAAGACCGGCGCGACGAAGGAGCTGGCGGTCAAGGGCTTGTTCATCGCCATCGGCCACACGCCCAACACCGGAATCTTCTCCGGCCAGCTCGAGATGGACAACGGTTACATCGTGACGCGCGCCGGGCGCGAAGGCGGCGCCACCGCCACCAGCGTAGCGGGCGTGTTCGCCGCCGGGGACGTGCAGGACCATGTCTACCGCCAGGCGGTGACCAGCGCGGCCACCGGCTGCATGGCGGCGCTGGACGCCGAGAAGTTCCTCGACCTGCAGGCCGCCTGAGGCGCCGTGGCGGACGCCGACGACCGCGAGGCCCTGCGCCGCGCGCTCGCCGGCGTCGAGCCGCTCGCCAAGCCGCGCCGCCAGGCGCTGCGCAAGCCCGCGCCGCCACCGGTGCCGGCGCAGACCCGGCGCGATGAGCGCGCGGCCCTCGCCGAGAGCATCGCCGGCCCGCTGTCGGTGGACGACGCGCTCGACTCCGGCATCGAACTTACCTACTTGCGCGACGGCATGTCGCGCCAGGTCCTGCGCCGCCTGCGGCGCGGCCATTGGGTGGTGCAGGACGGCCTGGACCTGCACGGCATGAACCGGGTCGAGGCGGCGCAACAGGTGGCGGAGTTCGTGCGCCAGGCGGCGGCGCGCGGCCTGCGCTGCGTGCGCATCGTGCATGGCAAGGGACTGGGCTCGAAGAACCGCGAGCCGGTGCTGAAGGGGAAACTGCGCGCCTGGCTGACGCCGCGCGATGAAGTGCTGGCCTACTGCCAGGCGCCTGCCGCCGAGGGCGGCAGCGGCGCGCTGCTGGTCCTGCTGAAAGCTAGATAGCCGCCTCGTTGGTCTCGCCGGTGCGGATGCGCACCACGTGCTCGACCGAGGTCACGAAGATCTTGCCGTCGCCGATCTTGCCGGTGCGGGCCGACTTGACGATCGCCTCGATCGCCGGCTCGACCTGCTTCTCCGGCACCACCACTTCGATCTTCACCTTGGGCAGGAAGTCGACCACGTACTCGGCACCGCGATACAACTCGGTGTGGCCCTTCTGGCGTCCGAAGCCCTTGACCTCGGTGACGG
>JANMUO010000202.1:0-15344 GCA_031391655.1 Betaproteobacteria bacterium | reverse complement strand
CCTGCCGCCCGAGGGCTGCTCGTATCGCCTCGCGGTGGTGAGCCTGAAGAAGCAGTACGCGGGCCACGCCAAGCGCGTGATGTTCGGCGTGTGGAGCTACCTGCGCCAGTTCATGTACACCAAGTTCATCGTGGTGGTGGACGCGGACATCGACATCCGCGACTGGAAGGAAGTGGTGTGGGCCATCACCACGCGCGTGGATCCTGCGCGCGACACGCTGATCGCCGAGAACACGCCGATCGACTACCTCGATTTCGCCAGCCCCGTGGCGGGCCTGGGCTCCAAGATGGGCATCGACGCGACCTCCAAGTTCCCCGGCGAAACCTCGCGCACCTGGGGCCGCCCCATCGCCATGGACCCCGCCGTGAAGCAAAAGGTGGACGCGATGTGGAAATCCCTCGGCCTGTGAGAGGAAAATAAATAGGGACAGACCCTATTTATCACCATGTGAAAAATAGGGTCTGTCCCTATTTTCTTACGGCACCAGTTTCAGGCGCTTCACCCCGCCCGCTTCGATCTTTTTCCTGTCGGTGACCATCGGGATGTAGTCGCCCTTTGCCCAGGCTTGCGTGAAGGCCTTGTAGTGCGGCGAGAAGACGTTGCCCGACTGGCCGCCCGAGTGGATGTAGAGCGACTTGTCCATGTCGGCGAGGTCGTAGATCGCGCGCAGGCTCGCCGCGTGGGTGTTGGCAAAGGGCCGCGCGGCATCCTCGAGCCGGTTGCGGCCGACGTTCACCGTGAAGGCATCCCCCGGCGTGGGCGCCGTGATGTCGAACCACGGCGCGAGCCAGCTCACGCGCCCGAAAGGCCGGTGTTCGTGGCGCGCGTAATGCGCCGCGCCCCATTGCCAGGCGCCCATGTCCTCGCCGTAGCGCTTGCGCAGTTCCGCGAGCGCCGTGTCCAGCGCGACGGCCAGCAACTCGTCGCAGGTCTCCGCGGTCTTGGTGCGCGCGTTGTCGCACCAGCGCCCCTGGCGGTCCTTGTCGTTGAGCACGTTGGTGATGAACTGCGCGCGCAGCAGCCAGTTCCCGCGAAAACTGTCGCCCAGCTCGTCGGCGTAGATGGCGCGGGAGAACTCCCGCCACCAGGCCGACAGGATGAGCGGCTCGGGGCGCGTCGCCCCCATGGCGCCGTCCCACTTGGCGAGCAGCGCGAGCGCGCGGCGCGCCTCCTCGCTCTTCGGGCTCACCCGGGCGAGGCGCGGCAGGAGGTCCCGTACCGGCAGCGACACCACGTCGCCCTGGATGCGCGCGAAGCTGCCGGTCGAGTGGCTGCGCACGGCGCCGAGCAGCTCGTTGATGCGATTGGCGCGGTAGGGCGGCTGCCATTCGCTCGTGATGTGGTGCGCGTAGCCGGGCGGCGTGATGCGATGGTTGGCGCTCATCAGCACGCCCTCGGCCGGGTTGTATTGCCGCGGCAATTCGTCGAAGGGAATGAAGCCCGCCCAGTCGTACTTCGCCAGCCAGCCCGGCGCCGGCGCGAGGCCTTTCAGGTCGTTGTCGGGCCTGCGCAGCGGCACGCGCCCGGCGGCGACAAAGCCGATGTTGCCCTGCAAGTCGGCGTACACCACGCTCTGCTGCGGCGAGTGGTAGTCGCGCAACGCGGCGAGGAACCCGGTCCAGTCCTTTGCGCGCGCGATCTTCACGGCCGATTGCATGGTGAGGTCATCGTCGCGCAGGGCGGTCCACTGCATGGCAATGACGTGGCCGCGCGGCGCCGCTTCCTGCGCGATGCGCGACACATCGGAGATCACCGGGCCGTGGCGCGACTCTCGCACCTGCAGCCGCACGTCCTCGCCGCGCCGCACCTTGATCACCTCGTCGCGCAGTGCGAAGGGCTTCGGTCCCTCGGGCGTGAGGTAGTTGCCCGCGCCATCCAGCCGCTCGATGTACAGGTCCTGCACGTCCGGCCCGGTGTTGGTAAAGCCCCAGGCGAAATGCGCGTTCCTGCCAAGGACGATGGACGGCACCCCAGGCAGCGTGGCGCCGATCGCATCGAACCCCGGCGCGGTGATGTGCGCGAAGTACCACACGGCCGGCGCCGTGAGCCCGAGGTGCGGGTCGTTGGCGAGCAGCGGCTTGCCCGTCGCGCTGCGATTGCCCGCCACCACCCAATTGTTCGACCCCAGACCCTCAACGGGAGTATCAATAAATAGGGACAGACCCTCTTTTTCACGATGTGAAAAAGAGGGTCTGTCCCTATTTTCCGCCACGCGCACGCCGTCTTTTTCAATGCTGTTGTACAGCCGCCGCAGGTCGGTGATTTCGGGCGGCGCCTCGCCGGGGTAGGGCGGCAGGAACTCGTGGATGCGCGCGAGCGCGAGCGTCTTGGACAGGCGCATGCGCAGCAGCTCCTCGCGCCAGTTGGCGCCGAGGTCCCAGGCCATCATCTTGATCCAGCCCAGCGAATCAACCGGCGTCCACGGCTCGAGCTGCGCGCCGGTGAGCCAGAACTCGATCGGCAGCACGGGCCGCGTGTTGATGAACGCGTTCACGCCTGCTGCGTAGGTCTCCAGCAGCGCACGCGTCTCCTTGTCGAGCTTGGCGAGGTTGGCCTCCGCCGCGCGCCGCACGCCCAGCGTGCGCAGGAACCGGTCGGTCTCCACCGCGCCTTCGCCGAAGACCTCCGCGAGCCGGCCCGCCGCGGTGCGCCGGCTGACTTCCATCTGCCAGAGGCGGTCCTGCGCGTGCACGAAGCCGAGCGCGTAGATGGCGTCGTCCAGGCTCGAGGCGGTGATGTGCGGGATGCCGAAGCTGTCGCGCAGCACCTCCACCGGACGCTCCAGGCCGCCGAGGCGGATCTCGCCTTCGTCCTTCGGCAGGGACTGCAGGAGGTACAGGTACGCCCCTGCCACGGCGACCACCGCGAGGACGAGCAGGGCGAGAAGGAGCCGCAGGAGGGTCGACACGGGAAAAGCATACGTTTTCCCGCGGCAATGGGCCAAATGGGTCAATGCCGCACTGCCGCAAATCTGCTATAAAGGCCTGTGCTCTACAACCTTTTCGAAGCACAGCATGCCTTCCTGACGCCCTTCCGCTTCCTCGCCGAAGCGCAGCGCGATTGGTTCGGCCACCCCTTCAATCCCTGGGTGCAGGCGCCGCTCGCCAAGCAGCTCGCCGCCTCCAACGAACTGTTCCTGCGCATCACGCAGCGCTACGAGAAGCCCGAATGGCGCATCGAGAACGCCGACATGGAAGTCGCGCTCGACAAGCCCTTCTGCAAGCTGGTGCGCTTCACCTCCAGGACCGCCAGGGCGGGCAAGGCCCCCAAGGTCCTCGTCGTCGCGCCGCTCTCGGGCCACCATGCCACGCTGTTGCGCGACACTGTGCGCACGCTCGTCGCCGACCACGAGGTATGGATCACCGACTGGGTGGACGCGCGCATGGTGCCGATGGCCGCCGGGCCGTTCCACCTTGCCGATTACGTGGACTACGTCTGCGAGTTCGTGCGCTTCCTCTCACCCGGCGTGAACGTCATCTCGGTGTGTCAGCCCACCGTGCCGGTGCTGTGCGCCATCGCGCTGATGGCCGAGGCGCGCGAGCCGAACCAGCCGAAGACCATGGTCATGATGGCGGGCCGATCGACGCGAGGAAGAGCCCCACAGCGGTGAACAACCTGGCGATGACGCGGCCCTACTCCTGGTTCGAGCGCAACGTCATCCAGCGCGTGCCGGTGAAGTATCCTGGCTACACGCGGCGCGTGTACCCCGGTTTCCTGCAGCACATGGGCTTCGTGGCGATGAACCCGGACCGCCACCTGAACGCGCACTGGGATTACTTCAACCACCTGGTGGCGGGCGACGACGATTCGGCCGACCGCCATCGCGAGTTCTACGACGAGTACAACGCGGTGATCGACCTGCCAGCCGAGTACTACCTCGACACGGTGAAGGCGGTGTTCCAGGACTTCGCGCTGCCCAAGGGCCGCATGTTCATCCGCGACCGGCTGGTGCGGCCGACGGCGATCCGCGACACCGCGCTGCTCACCATCGAGGGCGAGCTGGACGACATCTCCGGCAACGGCCAGACCGAAGCCGCGCACCTGCTGTGCCTGAACATCGACAAGTCGCGCCGCGAGCACTTCCTTGCCCCCAAGGTCGGCCACTACGGCATCTTCAGCGGCCGGCGCTGGCGCGAAATGATCTACCCCAAGGTCCGGGACTTCATCCGCACCCATGCCTGAGAAAATAGGGACAGACCCTATTTTTCACATCGTGATAAATAGGGTCTGTCCCTAATTTGTGTTTGATGCCTGAATCCCGGACCGCGTTGCTGGTCGGTGCCACCGGGCTCATCGGTTCGTTTCTCCTGCACCGCCTGCTTGCGACCGAACGCTACGCCACCGTCGTGGCCTGGGCGCGGCGCGACATCGGCAAAACCCATCCCAAGCTCAAGTCCGGGATCGCGGATTTCGACCGGCTGCATGAGCGTCGCGCGGAGGCGGAGGACGTCTACTGCTGCCTCGGCACCACCATCAAGCAGGCGGGCTCGCAGGAAGCGTTCCGGCGCGTGGACTACGACTATCCGGTTGCCCTCGCGCTGGCGGCTGCGGCGGGCGGCGCAAAGCGCCTGCTGGTGGTCTCCGCCCTGGGCGCCAATCCGGATTCGACAGTGTTCTACAACCGCGTCAAGGGCGAGATGGAAGAAGCGGTGCGCGCCGCCGGCGTTCCGAAGACGGTTTTCTTCCGGCCGTCGCTGCTCGTCGGTCCGCGCGAGAAGACCCGGCCCGGGGAGCAGGCTGGCATGGTGATCGGCAAGCTGCTCGGCCCGCTCCTTGGCAAGTACCGCCCGATCGAGGCGGACACCGTCGCTGCGGCGATGCTGAAGGTGGCCGAGGACGATCTCCCCGTGCAGATCGTCGAGAACAAGGAAATCCGCGAAATCGGGGTCAGAGCCCGATTAGCTCATGGCTAGAAAAATAGGGACAGACCCTATTTTTCACATCGTGATAAATAGGGTCTGTCCCTATTTTCAGACCTCGATTCTAAAGCTCGTATCTTGACCCCTCCGCCCCCATCACCGCCGGCTCGACGATTGAGCGGGGCAGGTGGGGCACGAAAAGCTCGATGGACTCGTAGGCGTAGCGCCTGAGGTACGCGCCGCGCTTGATCCCGAGGCGCGTGGTGCTCGACTCGAACAGGTGCGACGCATCCAGCGCTTTCAGCCCGATGTCGCGCTTGGCGTTGAAGGCCATCGCCGCCATGATCCCCACGCCCAGGCCCAGCTCGACGTAGGTCTTGATCACGTCCGCATCGAGCGCAGTGAGCACTACCTTTGGCTTCAAGCCGCGCTGCTCAAAGGCTTTCTCTACCAGGCTCCGGTTGGCGAAGGCGAAATCGTAGGTGACGATCGGGTACTTCGCCACCGCCTCCAGCGTCAGCGGCTTCACCTTCGCGAGCGCATGGCGCGCCGGCACCACCACGCAGCGGTTCCACTGGTAGCAGGGCAGCGACACGAGCTCCGGGTACTGCGCGATCTGCTCGGTGGCCACCGCGAACTCCGCCTCGCCGCGGATCACCATCTCGCAGATCTGCGTCGGGTTGCCCTGGTGGATGATGAGCTGCACGTCCGGGTAGCGGCGCTTGAACGCGGCCACGGCCTTGGGCAGGGCGTAGCGCGCCTGGGTATGGGTGGCGGCGATGGTCAGCGACCCGAGCTTCTCGTTGGCGAACTCCTCGCCCGCGCGCTTCATGTTGGCGGCCTCGGCGAGGATGCGCTCGGCGATGGCGAGCACGGCGCGCCCGGGCTCGGTGAGCGCGGTGAGGCGCTTGCCGTGGCGCGCGAAGATCTGCACCCCGAGCTCGTCCTCGAGCGCCTTGATCTGCTTGGAGATGCCGGGCTGCGAGGTGAACAGGGCCTCGGCGGCGGCGGAGACGCTGAGGTCCCGGCGCGCGACTTCGGACAGGTAGCGGAGCTGCTGGATCTTCATAATAACTGAATAGTATAAGAAACTAACATATCAGTCTTTGTGTGAATAACGCCGGGGCCCACAATCCCCGGCGATGGAACCCTCGTTTGTCCTGCTGGGCCTCGTGGTCGGCGTGCTGGTGGGCGCCACCGGCGTCGGCGCCGGCTCGTTGGTGACCCCTGCGCTCGCCCTGGCCGGCGTGCCGCCCGCGGTCGCGGTCGGCACCGACCTCGCCTATGCGGCGGTGTCGAAGAGCGCGGGGGCGATTGCGCATGGTGCCCAGCGCACGATCGACCTCGGCGTGGCCGGGCTGCTGGCCCTGGGCAGCGTGCCGGCCGCGGGGCTGACCGTCCTCCTGCTCGCCGCCACCGGCGCGCACCAGAAAAGCGGGTTCATCACCGGGGCGCTCGCCGTCGCCCTGATCCTCACGGCGCTCGCGCTCCTCGGCGGCCGCGCCCTGCTTGGCGCGCTCTTCGCCCGCCATGAGCAGCGGATCGCGCCGCTGCGCGCGCCGCTCACCGTCGCCGCCGGCGTGCTCCTGGGCGTGCTGGTGACGGTGTCCTCGGTCGGTGCGGGCGCACTGGCGGCGATGTTCCTCGTCGCGCTCTATCCCGGCATGCCGGCGGTACGCATCGCCGGCACGGACATCGCGCACGCGGTGCCGCTGACGCTGGTGGCTGGGCTGGGGCATTTCTGGCTCGGCACGGTGAACCTGGCGATCGCGGCGACGCTGCTCATCGGCGCGGTGCCCGGCATCGTCGCCGGAAGTTTCCTCGCCGGCCGGCTCTCCGATGCGCTGGTGCGGCGCCTGCTCGCCTTCGTGCTGCTGCTAGCCGGGGCGCGCCTCGCGGCGGCGAGTTTCTAGCCATGTACCTCTACGACGAGATCGACCAGCGCATCGTCGACGAGCGCGTGGCGCAGTTCCGCGATCAGACGCGGCGACACCTCGCCGGCAAGCTCTCGGAGGACGACTTCCGCCCGCTGCGGCTGCAGAACGGCCTCTATATCCAGCGCCATGCGCCGATGCTGCGCGTGGCGATTCCCTACGGCATCCTGTCCTCAAGGCAGTTGCGCATGCTCGCGCACATCGCGCGCAAGTACGACCGCGGCTACGGGCACTTCTCCACGCGCCAGAACATCCAGTACAACTGGCCGAAGCTCGCGGAGGCGCCGGACATCCTCGCCGACCTCGCCAGCGTGCAGATGCACGCCATCCAGACCTCGGGCAACTGCGTGCGCAACATCACCGGCGATCATTTCGGCGGCGTGGCGCGCGACGAGATCGTCGACACCTTCGTGTGGTGCGAAATCCTGCGCCAGTGGTCCACCTTCCATCCCGAGTTCGCCTACCTGCCGCGCAAGTTCAAGATCGCCGTCAACGGCGCCGAGGCCGACCGCGCCGCCACCTTCCTGCACGACATCGGCCTGCATGCGGCAAGAAAAGAAATAGGGACAGACCCTAATATTTCGCAGAGCGAAATAATGGGGTCTGTCCCTATTTTTCACGATGTGGGATTCCGGGTCATCGTCGGCGGCGGGATGGGCAGGACGCCAGTCATAGGCGCCGTGATCCGCGAGTTCCTGCCCTGGCAGCACCTGCTCACCTACGTCGAGGCGATCCTGCGCGTGTACAACCGCTACGGGCGCCGCGACAACATGTACAAGGCGCGCATCAAGATCCTGGTGCGCGAGCGCGGCGTTGAGGCGTTCCGCGATGAAGTCGAGCGCGAGTGGGAGCAGCTGCGCGACGGCCCCTCGACGCTCACCAAGGCCGAAGTGCGTCGCGTGGAGGGCCGCTTCACCGGCCCGCGCTACGAGGCGCTGGAAGACCTGCACCTCGCCCCCGCCGGCCCCTTCGGCGCCTGGATGAAGCGCAACGTCTTCCCGCACAAGCGCCCCGGCTACGCCGCGGTGACGCTGTCGCTGAAGAAAACCGGCGTCGCGCCAGGCGATGCCACCGACGAACAGATGGAAGCCATCGCGGAGCTCGCCGACCGCTACAGCCACGGCGAGCTGCGCGTCACGCACGAGCAGAACCTGGTGCTCGCCGACGTGCGTCAGGACCAGCTAGAGGCGCTCTGGCAGGAGGCGAAGGCGCTCGGCCTCGCCACGCCGAACATCGGCCTGCTGACCAACATCATCGCCTGCCCGGGCGGGGATTTCTGCTCGCTCGCAAACGCCAAGTCGATCCCGGTGGCCGAGGCCATCCAGCGCCTGTTCGACGACCTCGACTACCTGCACGACATCGGCGACCTGGACCTCAACATCTCCGGCTGCATCAACTCCTGCGGCCACCACCACGTCGGCCACATCGGCGTGCTGGGCGTGGACAAGCAGGGGGCGGAGTTCTACCAGATCACCATCGGGGGAAACCAAGGCAAAAGCGGGAGACAGACCCCCGAAAGGCGGGAACAAACCGGGGGTCTGTCCCCGGCCCCGGCCGCGGTCGGCAAAGTCATCGGCCCGGCGTTCGCGCAGCACGAAGTGCCCTGGGTAGTGCAGCGCCTGATCGAGGTGTACCTGGAGCAACGCGAGGGCGAGGAAGAGCGCTTTGTGGATTGCGCGCACCGCCTCGGCATCGAACCATTCAAGCAGCACGTCTATGGCAAAGCTGATTCTCCGCGGCAAGATCGCGAACCCGTCCCAGCCTGAAGCTGGCGAGGTGCTGCGCCTCGAGCCGGGCGACGATCCGGCCGGAGTCGCCGATCGCCTGGGCGGCGTCGCGCGCGTGGAAGTGAACTTCCCGAAGTTCACCGACGGGCGCGGCTACTCCATCGCGCGCCTGCTGCGCGAGCGCTACGGCTACCGGGGCGAGCTGCGCGCGGTGGGCGACGTGCTGCGCGACCAGATTTTCTACCTCTCGCGCGTCGGCTTCGACGGGTTCCTCCTGCGCGAGGACCAGGACCTCGAGGAATCCCTCGGCGCCTTGAATGATTTCAGCGAGGCCTACCAGGCCTCGGCCGAGCGGCCGCAGCCGCTCTTTCGCCGCCGATGAGCCGTGCCGCCGACGCCCGGATCCTGCTCGAGCGCATCGCCTCGGTGTACGCGCCGGCGGCGTTGTCCTCCAGCCTGGGCGCGGAGGACATGGTGCTCACCGACCTCATCATGCGCGAGGGGCTGCCGATCGGGATCTTCACGCTGAACACCGGGCGCCTGCACGCCGAGACGCTGGAGCTCATCGCGCGGTTGCAGGCGCACTACGGGCTTGCGATCACGGTGATGCAGCCTGACGGCGAGGCGGTGGCCGACTATGTGACGCGCCACGGCCGCGACGCTTTCTACGGCAGCGTCGAGATGCGCAAGCGTTGCTGTGAGATCCGCAAGGTCGAGCCGCTTAAGCGCGCGCTCGCGGGCAAGCGTGCCTGGATCACCGGGCTGCGACGCGGGCAGTCCGCCGAGCGCGCCGGAATCCGGCTCGCCGAGTTCGACGCCGACCTGCACGTGGCCAAGTTCAACCCGCTCGCCGAATGGAGCGGCAACGACGTGTGGGACTACCTCCGCGCCAACAAGGTGCCCACCAACGCGCTACACGAGCGCGGCTACCCCTCCATCGGTTGCGAGCCCTGCACCCGCGCCGTCGAGCCCGGCGCCGACGAGCGCTCGGGGCGGTGGTGGTGGGAGCAGGAGGGCAGGAAGGAATGCGGCCTGCACCTGGCGGAAGAAAATCGGGGTCAGGGCCCGATTTCCGCATCGCGCTTTGCAGTTGCCCTTAAAAACGATCTCCTGTTTTCCGGCGGCGAGATTCATGCCGCCGGAAAACAGGAGACCATGGAAATGCAAAACCGCACGGGCGGTCATACGAACGCGGGATCCGAGCAATGAAACCCGACCGCTCCCACCTCGACTGGCTCGAGTCCGAGGCGATCTTCATCCTGCGCGAAGTGGCGGGGGAATGCGCGCGGCCCGCGCTGCTCTTTTCCGGCGGCAAGGATTCGCTGGTGCTGCTGCGCCTCGCGGAGAAGGCCTTCCGCCCGGGGCGCTTCCCCTTCCCGCTGCTGCACGTGGATACCGGGCACAACTTCCCCGAGGTGATCGCCTTCCGCGACCAGCGCGCAACGGAACTGGGCGAAGAGCTCATCGTGCGCTCGGTGGAGGATTCCATGGCGCGCGGCACCGTGAAGCTGCGCGCGGCCGGCGAGAGCCGCAACGCGGCGCAGTCGGTGACACTGCTGGAAGCCATCGAGGAATTCGGCTTCGACGCCGCCATCGGCGGGGCGCGGCGCGACGAGGAGAAAGCGCGCGCGAAGGAAAGGGTCTTCTCCTTCCGCGACGCCTTCGGCCAGTGGGACCCGCGCAACCAGCGCCCGGAGCTCTGGGACCTCTACAACCCGCGCGTGGGCACGGGCGAGCACGTGCGCGTGTTCCCGATCTCCAATTGGACCGAGCTGGACGTGTGGCAGTACATCGCGCGCGAAAAGCTGGAAGTCCCCGACATCTACTACGCCCACCGCCGGCCGGTGGTGCGCCGCAACGGCCTGCTCGTGCCGGTCACCGACATCACTCCGCCGCGCGCGGGCGAGGCGGTCGAGGAAGTCTCCGTGCGTTTTCGCACCGTGGGCGATGTGAGCTGCACCTGCCCGGTGGAGTCGGCGGCTTCCACGCCCGAGGAAATCATCGTGGAAACGGTTGCGACGCGGGTGACCGAGCGTGGGGCGACAAGGATGGACGACCAGACCTCCGAAGCCTCGATGGAGCGCCGGAAGCGCGAGGGGTACTTCTGATGGGCAAGCTGGAAAAAATAGGGACAGACCCTATTTATCACGATGTGAAAAATGGGGTCTGTCCCTATTTATTCCCTTCCGACCTTGGCGTCCTGCGCTTCATCACCGCCGGCAGCGTGGACGACGGCAAGAGCACGCTCATCGGCCGGCTGCTGCACGACTCGAAGCAAATCCTCGAGGACCAGCTCTCCGCCGTCGCGCAGGCCTCGAAGAAGCGCGGCTTCGTGGGCACCGACCTCTCGCTCCTCACCGATGGACTGGAGGCCGAGCGCGAGCAGGGCATCACGATCGACGTGGCCTACCGCTATTTCGCCACGCCCAAGCGCAAGTTCATCATCGCCGACACGCCCGGCCACGAGCAGTACACGCGCAACATGGCCACCGGCGCGAGCACCGCGGACGCTGCGGTGATCCTCGCCGACGCGAAGAAGGGGCTGCTGCCGCAGGGGAAGCGCCACCTCTATATCGCGCACCTGCTCGGCATCCGCGACATCGTGGTGGCGGTGAACAAGATGGACCTCGTGGGCTTCGAGCAGCGCAGCTTCGAGGCGGTGCGCGCCGCGTTCAACGCCTTCGCCGCGCCGCTGCGGATCCCCAACCTGCGCTTCGTGCCGCTCTCCGCGCTCGATGGCGACATGGTGGTCGAGCGCGGCTCGCGCATGGACTGGTACCAGGGCCCGACGCTGCTCGAGCTGCTCGAGTCGCTGCGGCCGGCCGAGGTTTCGGCCGCGCGGCCGCTGCGCTTTGCCGTGCAACTGGTGCAGCGCGCAGGCGGCGAGCGCCGCTACCTCGGGCGCGTCGCCTCGGGCACGCTTCGCGCGGGCGACGAAGTGGCCGTGCTGCCCTCGGGCCGGCGCACGAAGATCCGCGCCATCCACACCCACGCCGGCTTGCAGCAAAGCGCGCGCGCCGGGGATTCGGTGGCGCTGGCGCTCGCCGACGAGATCGACGTCTCGCGCGGCGACGTGTTCGCGCCGGCCGGCGAGGCGCCCCAGGCGCAGCGCTCGCTACGGGCGACGCTGGTGTGGCTCGCCGCCGAGCCGCTCGATGCGCGCGGCCGCTACCTGCTCAAGCACACGACGCGCACGGTGCGCGCGCGCGTCGTCTCGTTGGACTACGTGATGGACGTGAACGCGCTCGAGCCGCGGTTCGATGCGCCCGAGCTCGCCATGAACGACATCGGCCATGTGACGCTCGACCTGGCGCAGCCCATATTCGCGGATCCGTATGCCGAAGACCGCGCCACCGGGGCCTTCATCCTGATCGACGCGCAGTCGCACCACACCGTGGCTGCAGGGATGGTGCGATGAGCGGCGGCGTGGGAACGGTATATCTCGTCGGCGCCGGGCCGGGTGCACCAGACCTCCTCACGGTGCGCGCGGCCCGGCTGCTCGGCGAGGCGGACATCGTGTTTCACGACGCGCTGGTGCACCCGCAGACGCTCGCGCTCGCCGCGCGCGCCGAGAAGGTCGCCGTCGGCAAGCGCTGCGGGCGCCACTCGACCGTGCAGCAGTTCATCAACAAGCGGCTCATCGACGCTGCGCGCCGCCACAAGCTGGTGGTGCGGTTGAAGGGCGGCGACCCGATGCTCTTTGGCCGCGCGCAGGAGGAGCTCGATGCGCTCTCCGCCGCGGGCATCCGCTGCGAGGTGGTGCCGGGCGTGACGGCGGCGCTCGCGGCCTCGGCCGAGCTCGGCGTGTCGCTCACGCGGCGCGGCGTGTCGCGAAGCGTCGCTTTCGTCACCCCGCGCGTGGGCGAGGGCGAGAAGTCCAACGACTGGGTGAAGGTGGCGCTGGCCGCCGAGACCGTGGCGCTCTACATGGGTGCGGGCGAGGCCGGCGCGATCGCCGCGGCGCTCATCGCGGCCGGCAAGCCGGCCCGCACGCCGGTGGCGATCGCCGAGAACGTTTCCCTGGAAGGCTCGAACGTCGTTGCCGGAATCCTGCGGGACCTGGAGTCCCTCGCCGCGCAACGCGGCAACGGCCCGGCGGTGGTGCTGATCGGCGAAGTCTGGGCCAAGCTCGCCGCCAGGAAAAATAGGGACAGACCCTATTTTTCACATGGTGATAAATAGGGTCGGTCCCTATTTTTTAAACAAGAGGTAGAGGCAGTAGAACGCGAAGAAGGTGAACCAGGCGAGGGACCACTCGGCGATCGACAGGCCGAGGAACCTCCAGTGCACCTCGGCGCACTGACCGGAGCCGCGCAGCAGGAGCTGCAGCGTTCGCGCGAGCGGAAAATTTTCCACCATGAAGTACAGGTCCGGCCCGCAGGCGGGCACCTGGTCGGCGGGCAGGTGCTGCAGCCACACGTGGCGCGCCGCCACCGAAAAACCGCCCAGCGAGAGAACGAAAGCCCCGCCCGCATAGAACCGGGCCCCCAGCCACCCCGGGCCATGGATGGCCGCCGCCATCAGGACCATGCCAATCCCCAAGTAAAAACCGCGCTGGATGAGGCATAGCGGGCAGGGGTCCTGGGCTTCGAAGTACTGCAGGTAATAGCCGTAGGCCAGCAGGGCGATGCAGGCCAGAGCGCCGGCGAGGGCCATCTGCCGAAAGGTCACTTGGGGAATATTCATTGGAATTCGGAAGTTACCATGGCTCTGGGCTCCAACCCTGGCGTACGCAGGGATAATCCGGCGGCAAACCCCTCTTCTCTTATAAGTTCTCACATAGGCATGGGGGGGGGATATGTCTTGTAGCGGACGTAACCGGGGAATAGACTGCCAGTGTGAAGCTGTTCACACTTTCGTAACAGCAATTCTCCATACGCAGCGCTCTCTAGGGGGTAAGGCCATGCAAGGCTTGACCAAGGTATCCATCGCAGTCGTTTGCGCCCTCGGCGTCACCGCCGCGATCGCTCAGACCGTGCAGCCGCGCACGCAAGGCGCGACGCAGGCGCGTCCGCCGGTGCAGATCGCGCAGACCGTGTTTCCGCCGGCCGGCGGCGCGTCGACGGGCGGATCGATCTCCACCGTGACGGGCGTTACCGCTGGCACCGCCGCGGCAGGCACTATCACGTTCGTCACCATAGGCGTTGTCGCCGTCGGCTCCGCGGCGAGCGATTCGGGCAGCGGATCGACGGTCACTCACAACCCGTAAGTCCGGGAATCGTTTCGCTGAGAAGGCCCCGCAAGGGGCCTTTCCGCATTTCAGGGCCGGCGCAGCGTGCCGGGGAATACGCAGGCCGCCGTGCGCGCGCCGCCTTTCACCATCGCCGTGGCCATCTGCTCGCACTCCTGGCGCACGCGCTCCTTCGGGCCTTCCATCGCCAGGCGCAGGCCCGGCGCGACCACCACGTGCATCGGCATCGTGTCGCCCTTGAGCAGCGCGAGCTCCACGCCATGCAGCTCGCGCTCGCAGCGCGCGTACACCACGTCGCATTGCAGGCAGCGCTGCTTGATCGGCCCGAGGAAGCGGTCGTTGGCCTGGCCGCAGGCGCTCCTCTGCGCGGTCTTGTCCTGCACCATGTGGAAGGTGTAGCCCTCGGCCGAGACGAGTTTGGACACCGGGTAGTAGCTCTGGTTGGCGACGTGGAAATGCGCGAGCACCGAGCCCACGGCCAGCAATATCAGGATGACGATCGCTTGCTTCATCGACTAGTAAACACCGGGAAGGACGTGCGCAGTCCTTGCACGGTAGGCGGAATACTCCGGGAACTGCGCTTCGAGCACCTTCTCCTCCTCGTGCATGCGCCAGAGTTGCACCGCGAACTGGGCCGCCACCAGCAGCGCGGCGCCCAGCGACCGGTACTGCAAGAATACCCCTAGGGTCGCCACCGCCTCTGCCACGTACAGGGGATGGCGGATCCTCGAATACAGGCCTTCTGTCACCAGCCGGCGCGCTTCAGGCATCACGGAGAACGATCGCCCGAGCTGCATCAGCGTCACGGCGCAGAGGAACTGCCCCGCCAGCAGCAGCACGAGCGAGGCCGTGTCCCAGGCATCGTCGCGCGGCGCGCGCTGGAAAAGCAGCAGCACGTAGAGCATCAGGAGCCCCGCGAGCGCCGCGATGCGCGGCAGCCAGCCCTCGGACTTGCGCACCGCGCGGCGCCGGCCCAGCGTCATCACGGCGATGAGCGCGAGGAAGAGCATCGTCCCCACGTGCGCCATCACCCGCAGCCAGCCCTGGGCGAGCTCGAGCGACTGCCATTCGTGCCACAGGAAATACGCTGCCAGGACCGTTAGCGGCAGGCGCATGAGCAAATCAAAAACGGGGGTCTGAACCCATTTTTCCAAAATGGGGTCAGACCCCTGCATTACAGGCATGGCGTCCACCCCGTCGGCGCGTCCCAGACGACGTCACCTTTCTGCAGCTCCACGCCCGCTACCACGTGGCGGTGGGTGCCCGGCTCGTCCACGCGCACGCCCACCTGCTCGCCCGAGACGCCGATCACCACGCCGCGGATCCATTCGCCGAGCGCGAGGCCGACGGGCATTTCGCGGCAGACTTTCTGGCCTTCCTTCGCCACCGCCTTCTTCGCTTGTTCCTCGAACTTGCGCCGCGCGAGCATCATCGGCGTTGCGTAGCCGGCGAAATTGTCGTCCGCGAAGCGGCCCTTGTAGACGTCGCCGCTTGGCCAGCGGTACACGCCCTCGCCGTGGCGCTTGTCCTTCACGTACGGCCCCTCGTAGCTCTCGCCCGCCCAGGGCCCGCGGCCCCAGGTGCGGCGCCCAGGGCTACGACAAGGCGCTAGGCAGTGCTGAATACATCTACG
>JANMUO010000200.1:0-18001 GCA_031391655.1 Betaproteobacteria bacterium | reverse complement strand
GCTCACGCAATACCTCGCGGAGATGGCGCGCATGCTCGATTACCACGTCAGCGTGATCGAGCCGCGCGAGGAGTACGCCAGCGGCTGGAATGTGGCCGGCATCGGCCTGGACCGGCGCATGCCCGACGACGTGATCGCTGCCATGAACCTCGATGGCCACAGCGCGGTGGTGGCGCTCACGCACGACCCGAAGATCGACGACCTGGCGCTGATGGAAGCGCTCAAGTCCGCCGCCTTCTATGTCGGCGCCATCGGCTCGAAGAAAAACAACGACGTGCGCCGCGCGCGCCTGCAGGAATTCGACCTCTCGGAAGGCGAAATCGCGCGCTTGCGCGGACCGGTGGGCCTGTACATCGGCTCCAAGACACCGCCCGAGATCGCGGTGGCGATCCTCGCCGAGATGACCGCGGTGCGCCACGGCGTGAGCGAGCCCAGCTGGGCGGCGAAGAAGGAATCGCGGTTCGACCCTTCGGCTTGCGAAGTCAAGACTTGAAGTTCGTCGGCCTGCTCCTCGCCGCAGGCTCCGCCTCCCGCTTCGGTTCCGACAAGCTGCAGCACCCGCTGCCCCACGGCGTGGCGATCGCCGTGCAGGCGGCGCGGCACCTTAAATCGGCAGTACCCACGGTGATTGCCGTCGTGCGGCCGGGCAGCGAGTCCACTGCCCGCGCGCTCGCCGCGGAAGGCTGCAAGGTGGTGGTCTGCGACAGGGCCGCCGAGGGCATGGGCGCGAGCCTTGCCTGCGCGGCACGTGCCGCGGGCGCCGCGGACGGCTACCTCGTCGCCCTGGGCGACATGCCGTTCGTGCGCCCGAGCACCATCGCGGCGGTGCGCGACGCGCTGGCGCAGGGCGCGATGCTTGCCGCGCCGTACTGGCGCGCGCGACGCGGCCACCCGGTGGGCTTCGCAGGGCGCCTGCGCGCCGATCTGGAAGCGCTGTCCGGCGACCAGGGCGCCAGGCAACTGCTGGACGCCCACGCGGCGAGCCTCGTCAAGGTGCCGGTGGGCGACCCGGGCGCTCTCCGCGACATCGACAAGCCTTCCGACCTCACGCCGCCGCTCGCGGTGTAAACTCGCCGCAGCATTTAACAAGGGGCTTGCCACCGCGTGGAGACCGCGCAGCGTGCGGTGCTGTTCGTCGACGTGTCGGACAGCACCCGGATCTACGAAACGCTTGGCGATACTCAGGCGCTGGCCCTGATCAACCAGCTTTTCGGACTCCTGGATAAAGCGGCTTCGCGCCACGGCGGTACCGTGGTGAAGAAGCTCGGCGACGGCATGGTGTGCGCGTTCCCGGATGCAGACACGGCGTTCCAGGCGGCCTGCGACATGCAACTGGCGGCACCCGAGTCGAGCCCGGAACGCCTGATGATCAAGATCGGGTTCACTTACGGGCCGGTGGTGCTCTCCGGCGGCGACGTGTTCGGCGACACGGTGAACGTCTGCGCGCGCCTGGTCGCGCTGGCCAACGCCGGGCAGGTGCTCACGACGCAGCAGACGGTGGACGCGCTCACGCCGCTCTTGCGCGGGCGCTGCCGGCAGATGTTCCCCATCCGCGTGCGCGGGCGCCACGAGGAGATCGTCGCCTGCAACGTGCTGTGGCGCTCCGACCCCGACGTCACCGAGATCAACATGCTGCGCGCCAACATCACCCGCGCGCGCGAAGCGGTGCTCAAGCTCACGCACCAGGGCGAGCTGCGCGTGATGCGCTCGGGCGGCGCAGGCATGCGCATCGGCCGCGACAAGGAAAACGACCTGGTGATCGACAGCCATTTTGCCTCGCGCGTGCACGCGCGGGTGTTCGCGCGCGATGGGCATTTCGTGCTGGTGGACCAGTCCTCCAACGGCACTTACCTGCTGGCCGACGGCAACAGCAGCGAGATCCTGCTGCGCCGGGAGGAGGCGGTGCTCGGCGACCGCGGCTGGATCGGCCTGGGCAACAGCGCCACGCGGCACGGCGACCACGCCCTGCGCTACCGGGTGGAGCCCGAGGGAGATTGAGCGCCATGTCCGCTTCCGACCTGCTGGCCCGCACCGATCCCGCGCTCTGGGACGCGATCAGCCTGGAGAACCGGCGCCAGGAAGACCACGTCGAGCTGATCGCCTCGGAGAACTATGTCAGCCCTGCGGTGCTGGCGGTGCAGGGCTCGCAGCTCACCAACAAGTACGCGGAAGGCTATCCCGGCAAGCGCTACTACGGCGGCTGCGAATACGTCGACATGGCGGAAACGCTCGCCATCACCCGCGCACTGAAACTCTTTGGCGCGGATTGGGCCAACGTGCAGCCGCATTCCGGCTCGCAGGCCAACCAGGCGGTGTACATCACGGTGCTCAAGCCCGGCGACACGGTGCTCGGCATGTCGCTCGCGCACGGGGGCCACCTGACGCATGGCTCGCCCGTCAACCTCTCGGGCAAACTCTATCGCTTCGTGTCCTACGGCCTGAACGCGCGGGAGGAGATCGACTACGACGCCGCCGAGCGCCTCGCGCTCGAGCACCGGCCCAAGCTCATCGTCACCGGCGCTTCGGCCTACTCGCTGCGCATCGACTGGCAGCGGTTCCGCGCCATCGCCGACCGGTGCGGCGCGCTGCTCATGGCCGACATGGCGCACTACGCCGGCATGGTGGCCGTGGGCCTGTACCCCTCGCCGATCGGGGTGGCCCACTACGTCACCAGCACCACGCACAAGACGCTGCGCGGCCCGCGCGGCGGGCTGGTGCTCGGCATGGGCGACCTCGGTAAGGGCATCAACTCGGCGATTTTCCCGGGACTGCAGGGCGGGCCGCTGATGCATGTCATCGCCGCCAAGGCGGCGGCCTTCGGCGAGGCCCTCAAGCCCGAGTTCAAGGCCTACCAGCAGCAGGTGCTGGACAACGCGGTGGCGATGGCGCGCGTGCTGACGGCGCGCGGCGTGCGCATCGTCTCCGGGCGCACCGAGTCGCACATGATGCTGCTCGACCTGCGCGGCAAGAAGATCACCGGCAAGGACGCGGAGGACGCGCTCGGCCGCGCCCACATCACGGTGAACAAGAACGCCATCCCGAACGACCCCGAGAAGCCGACGGTCACTTCCGGCGTGCGCATCGGCACGCCGGCCATGACCACGCGCGGGTTTCGGCTGGCGGAGGCGGAGTTGCTGGCCGGCCTGATCGCCGACGTGCTGGAGCGCCCGGCGGACGACGCCAACCTGCGCCGCGTGGCGGGCGAGGTGAAGGCGCTGTGCGCCCGTTTTCCGGTCTACGGGTAGAGTAGGACGCCATGCGCTGCCCGTTCTGCGGCAACGAGGACACCCAGGTGCTCGACACGCGCTCGAACCCCGAGGCAAGCTCGATCCGCCGGCGGCGCAAGTGCCCGGCCTGCGACAAGCGCTTCACCACCTACGAGCACGTCGACCTGAAGATGCCCCGCCTGGTGAAGAAGGACGGCAGCCGCACCGAGTTCGCGCGCGACAAGCTGGTCGGCAGCATGATGCTCGCGCTGCGCAAGCGCCCGGTGGCCACCGACGCGGTCGAGGGCGCGGTGGCGCGCATCGAGGAGAAGCTCCGCTCCATGGGCGAGCGCGAGGTGCCCACCAGCCGCGTCGGCGACCTGGTGATGCGCGAGCTGGCCAAGCTCGACAAGATCGCCTACATCCGCTTCGCCTCGGTGTACCGCAGCTTCGAGACGCCGGAGGAGTTCCGCGAGGCGGTGCAGGAAGTCAAAACCAAGAAACGCCGGAAGTGACGGCCTTTTCCGCGTTCGACCAGGCGATGATGCGCCGCGCGCTCGCGCTCGCGGAGAAGGGGCTATACAGCACAACGCCCAACCCGCGCGTGGGCTGCGTGCTGACGCAGGGCGAGCGCGTCGTCGGCGAAGGCTGGCACGAGAAGGCGGGCGCGCCGCACGCGGAAGCCAATGCGCTGGTGCAGGCGAGCGCCGCGGCACGCGGCGCCACCGCCTACGTATCGCTCGAACCCTGCAACCACCACGGCAGGACGCCGTCCTGCGCCGAGGCCCTGATCAAGGCGAGGGTGGGGCGCGTGGTCGCGGCGATGCGCGACCCGAATCCGCAGGCGGCAAGAGGCGGCGACAAGCTCGCCGCGGCCGGCATCCGCTTCGAATCCGGGCTGATGGAGGAGGCGGCGCGCGAGCTCAACATCGGCTTCGTGTCGCGCATGACGCGCGGCCGTCCCTGGGTGCGCATGAAGATTGCTGCGACGCTCGACGGCCGCACGGCGCTCGCCAACGGACGCTCGCAGTGGATCACCGGACCCGAAGCGAGAAAGGACGGCCAACACTGGCGCGCACGCGCCTGCGCCATTGCGACCGGCGGGGGCACGGTGAAGGCGGACGACCCGCAGCTGACGGTGCGCGAGGTGCCGACGCCGCGCCAGCCTCTGCGCGTGGTGATCGACAGCCACGTCGAGACCCCGCCGCAGGCGAAGGTCCTGCAGGGCGACAAGGCGCTGGTGTTCGCCTCGGTGGCGGGCAAGTCGCTGCCGAACGCCGAGATCGTCGTGCTGCCCAACGCGGGCGGCAAGGTGGACCTGCGCAAGATGCTGCAGGAACTCGGCAAGCGCGGCATCAACGAGCTGCATGTCGAGGGCGGGTTCAAGCTGAACGGGTCGCTCGCTCGCGAGGGCTGCGTGGACGAGTTCCTGATCTACCTCAACCCCAGCTTTCTCGGCGGCACTGCGCTGGGAATGCTGGACCTTGCCGCGTTCGCCTCGCTCGAGAGCCGCCTGCTATTGAAGATCCGGTCGCTCGAGCGGATCGGCGAGGACCTGCGCATCCTCGCGCGGCCCGCCTAGGGCGGCGACCAGCAGTTTGACCGCGATGCGGGCGCTGCAGCCGTCGCGGTCCAGGCGCGGCAGGTATTCGACCAGTTCCAGCGCGGCCAGCCGGTCATCCTCGCCGACCTGCCGCAATGCGCGCACCAGATCCGCGCCGGTGAGGCCGCCGGCCACCGGCGTGCCTACCCCGGGCGCCTCTTCCGGCGTTACCACGTCGAGGTCGATGCTGATGCCGTAAGCCTCGGTGCCGGCACGCGCGATGTCGAGCGCCTCGCCGAGCGCCGCGTCGAGGCCGCGCGAGCGGATTTCGGCCATGGGGATGACGCGCACGCCCAGGCGATCCAGCCGCAGCTTTTCCTCGCGCTCGAAGCTGCGCACGCCCACCAGGCACAGGTGGCGCGGGGCGATGACGCCCGAGGCCAGTCCGTGCAGCGGGTCGTCGTCCTCCCCGAGCAACCAGGCGAGCGGCATGCCGTGCAGGCGGCCGGTATGGCTTGTGCGGGGCGTGTGCGCATCCATGTGCGCATCGATCCACACCAGCCCGAGGCTGCCCTGCAGGGCATGCGCGACGCCGGTCCAGGTGCCGCCGGCGCAACTGTGGTCGCCGCCGATCACGCACGGCAGCCGCGCATTGCGCCGGGACGCAGACACTGCGGCGGCGAGTAGCCCGCACAGGCGACTGACGACCAGCTGCTTGCGGCGTTCGAAGGGCGGCGAGGCGATGACCGGGCCGACAAGCGCATCGATGCCGCGCTCGAGCAGCTGCGTTTCCAGCAACGGGATGAGCGCTGCGGGCGCATCGGCGCAGCCAGCGTCCGCGCCGCCCAGGCCCCAGGCGGCCGCGATCAATTCGACCTGCCGTTTTGCGGTAGGCTTGCCCGCCATGTTCACGGGCATCGTCGCAGCGGTCGGAAGAATCGTCAGCGTGAAACCCCTGGTGGTGGACGCGGGCAGGCTGCCGCTGGCCGGGGTCAGGGTCGGCGATTCGATCTGCGTGCAGGGTGCCTGCCTCACAGTAACGCGGAAACTGGGCAGGCGCTTGTCCTTCGACGTGTCGGCGGAGACGCTCGAGTGCACCGTCGGCCTGGACCGGCCGGGGCGCGTCAACCTAGAGAAGGCGCTGCGCCTCGCTGACCGACTCGGCGGGCACCTTGTCAGCGGCCACGTGGATGGCGTCGGCCACCTGGTGCAGGCGAAGGGCAGCGTCTACACCTTCCGCGCGCCGAAGGCGGTGGCGCGCTATGTCGCGCCCAAGGGCTCGATTTGCATCGACGGCGTGAGCCTGACGGTGAATCGCGTGCGCGGGGCGGACTTCGAGGTCAACCTTATCCCGCACACGCTGAAGGTCACTACGCTCTCGCGCGTCAAGACCGGCAGCGAGGTCAACCTGGAAGCTGACCTCCTCGCGAGGTACGTCGAGGGACTCGCGAGCCGCAGGTAGTATGCTGGTGTAGTCCCGTTTGCAGACAGGGAGGCCGTCGTAGCAAGACTGGGCAAGCTCCTACTCGTGATCCTGGCGGTCCTGCTGTCGTCGGCCTGCACGTCCATGCAGACGATGTACTTCGGCAGCAGCTACCAGGCCATCGCCAACGCCGACGATCCCCTGTTGCTCCCCCACCGGGGCGCGCCCGCGTTCGAACAGGTCGGCGACCTGGTGGAAAAATCCCCTGCGATGTGGAACGAAGGATTCGCGCTGCTCGGCTACTCGCAGGTCGTCAGCCCCTTGCTGACGAGCCTTGCGCCCGACTACTCGACCAAGTGGGGCGCGGAGCTCGGCGCCGCCCGGGTGGTGATGGAGACGCCGCGCGCGGGGGAGAGCAACCTGCACTACTACCTCGTCACCTACTGGGGCAGGATGGATCCGGGCGCCTCCAGCCTGGGCGCGACTTTCCGGGATCTGCCTGAGGAAATCCTGAAGCTGATCGGGCGGGAGATGAACATGGTCATGGTCAACAGCGTGACCCCCGGTACGCCGGCCGCGCGGGCCGGCCTGCGGCAGGGAGACGTGGTGGCCGGCATGGACGGCGAGCGCGTTCCCGATGCAAACGCTTTCGCCGGGCGAATTGCGGCCCGCCGCGGCACGCAGGTCGTGCTCAACGTCACGCGCGGCGGGAAGGAGATCGACGTGCCGGTGGCGCTGGCCGCACCGGCCGCGCGCGGCGCCTCGCGTGTCCGCTTTCCAATCGCTCCCTGGCTCGATACCGCCGTCACGGACTATTCTTCCCTGAGTGCTTCGAACCTGGCGGCGACCAACATGGCGGCGGCGATGCAGCGCATCGAGCAGGACCGCAAGGCGTACGAGGAGCGGTCCCGGGCGCAGCTGCAGCGCGACATCGCCGCGATGAACGCCCGGCTGGACGCGGAACAGGCGGCGTCGCAGACCACCGACCGCCGTGGCGGGAGCAAGCCGAGGCCCCAGCAGCAGCAAGGGCATCCCTCCGTCGCGATGTCGCAGGAGGACTACCGGAAGCTGATGGGAGCGGGCTCGGCGGCGACGTTGAGAAACATGGATGACCTCCACCAATTCCGCCAGGCCTTCCAGTTCCTGCAACCCGCCGATCCGAAGATGTTCGGCGGCAGGTAGGGCTGCCGGCCTAGCGGTTCCTCGCGGCTTTCACGAAGTCGATCGAGGCCTGGAACAGCTCGAGGTCCTTCTCGTAGTCAGCGGCGTCGGCACGATCGATCTGGATCCATTCCTTGGAGCTCGCCATGCCGCCGGGCTGGAACGGAACGACGTTGTCCCGCGAAAACTGCAGCTCGGTTGCGGTGGCGGCGGGCACGCGCAGGCCGACGCCGGTGCCGCTGATGCAGGCGAACATGCGATCGTTGATGAAGTAGGCGTCGAGCTGGTTGATTTTCTTCGCGACGACGCCCGGCAGCCTGAGCAGCAGGGCGTCGATCTGGTCCTTGCGACTGGACGGGGGGGAACCGGCGTTCATGGGAATTCCGCTTTCAGGGATGTTCAAGCACCACCGCGAGCTCGGCGAGCCCGCGCGGGTGCATTGTGCGTGGATACGGCGGCTTCGGCCAGTGCCAGCGCGGTGCCGGCAACAGCGCGCGCATGGCGTTCACGTCGCAATGGTAGGGCGGGCCCTCGATGGCGCCTTCGGTGGCGCCCGGTCGCGGCACCTGGGCGAAGAGCGCGTAGAGGCGCCCGCCCGGCAATAGCCAGCGATGCAGCTGGTCGGCGTAGTCGCGCCACTGGTCCGGATACAGCGCGCACAGGGAAGTCTGTTCGTAGATGGCGTCGAAGGCGCGTTCCGGCCGCCAGGCAAGTGCATCGGCTTCAATAAGGGTGGCCTTCGCGCCGGCCTCGTCGAGTCGCGCCCGCGTGCGGCCGATCGCTTCGGCGGCGTAGTCCAGTGCCGTGACCTCGAAGCCCGCCCGCGCTAGCGCCGCCACTTCGTGGCCTGAACCGCAGCCGGGCACGAGGATGCGGCAGGGTTTCAGCGCGCCCGCAAGCCAGGCGCCGAGTTGCGGATTGGCCTCGCCGCGGTCCCAGGGCGTATCGCCCGCGGCAAAGCGTCCCTGCCAGAATTCCTTTGTCGGGCCGGCCACGCTGACCGCGGTCTCAGTCAACCTTCGCGCCCGAGGCCTTCACGATCGGGCCCCAGCGCCTGATCTCGTCCTGGATCATGGCGGCCATCTGCTCCGGCGTGCCGCCGACGATCTCGTAGCCGAGGTCGGTCATGCGCTTGATGAAGTCCGGCGCCTTGGCGGCCTTCTGGCCCTCGGCGTTCATGCGATCGATGATCGCCTTCGGCGTGCCGGCGGGCATCGCAAGTCCGAACCACGCGGTGGACTCATAGCCGGGCACGCCCGCCTCGGCCACTGTCGGCAGGTCGGGCAGCGTCGCGGCGCGCTTGGGGCCGGTGGTGGCGAGCGCGCGCAGCTTGCCCGAGCGGATGTGCGAGATCGCGGACGGGATGTTGTCGAACATCATGTTCACCTGCCCGCCCATCAGGTCGCTGACCGCCGGCCCGCTGCCCTTGTAGGGCACGTGCGTGATGTCCAGGCCGAGCATCTGCTTGAACATCTCGCAGGACATGTGGATGGTGGAGCCGCTGCCGCTCGAGGCGCAGGTCATCTTGCCCGGCTGCGACCTGGCGAGCGCGACCAGTTCTTTCACCGAACTGGCCTGTACGCCCGGATGCAGCACCAGCACGTTGGCGAACGAGGCGAAGACGATGACCGGGACCAGGTCCTTGTTCGGATCGTAGTTGAGCTTGGTGTACAGGAACGGCGTGATGCCGTGCAGGCTGCTGGCCGACATCACCATGGTGTAGCCGTCGGGCACCGACTTGGCGACCAGTTCGGAGCCCACGTTGCCGCCGGCGCCCGCGCGGTTGTCGACCACCACCGACTGGCCGAGCGACTTGGTGAGTTCGATGGCCGCGGCACGCGCGATGATGTCGGTCGCGCCGCCCGGGGCGTAGGGCACGACCAGGCGCACCGGCTTGGCCGGATACGATTGCGCCTGCGCGATCTGCGGCGCAAGGGCGACGAGGGTCAGGATTGCGGCCAGCGCGCTGCGGCGGATCGAATTCATGGTATTTCCTCCGAGTGTGAGAATGCTGCCGCCCGCCGATGAGTCCTAGCATCGCCTTTGACCCCGCGCTCCCCGTCAGCGCCCGGCGCGACGAGATCCGCGCGGCGATCGAGCGGCATCCGGTGGTCATTGTGTGCGGGGAGACCGGTTCGGGCAAGACCACCCAGATCCCGAAGATCCTGCTCGAGATGGGCAGGGGTGACAAGAGAGTCATCGGCCACACCCAGCCGCGCCGCATCGCCGCGCGCTCGGTGGCCGCGAGGATCGCCGAAGAACTGAAGGTCGAGCTCGGCGGCCTGGTCGGCTACAAGGTGCGCTTCACCGACAAGGTCGGGCCGCGCACGCGGGTGAAGGTGATGACCGACGGCATCCTCCTGGCCGAGACGCAGGGCGATCCCGACCTGCGCGCCTACGACACGATCATCCTCGACGAGGCTCATGAAAGAAGCCTCAACATCGACTTCCTGCTCGGCTATGTGAAGCGCCTGCTGCCGCGGCGGCCGGACCTGAAGGTGGTGATCACCTCGGCCACCATCGATGCGGACAGGTTCTCGAAGCACTTCGACGGCGCGCCGGTGATCGAGGTCTCGGGGCGCCTCTACCCGGTGGAGGTGCGCTACCGCCCGGTGGGCGGGGACGCCGAGGACACCACGCGCGACGAGGAGGAGCACGCGCTCGTCGACGCGGTGCAGGAGCTGTTCCGCGAGGGCACCGGTGACGTGCTGGTGTTCCTGCCCGGGGAGCGCGAGATCCGCGACGCGGCGGCGATGCTGGCGAAGGCGAACCTCAAGGGCGCTGAAGTGCTGCCGCTCTACGGCCGCCTTTCGGTGGACGAGCAGGACCGCGTGTTCCATCCCGGTGGCGTGCGCCGGGTCGTGCTCGCCACCAACGTCGCCGAGACTTCGCTCACCGTGCCGCGCATCCGCTACGTGGTGGACGCGGGCCAGGCGCGCGTGAAGCGCTACTCGTACCGAAACAAGGTGGAGCAGCTGCGCGTGGAAAGCATCTCGCAGGCGGCCGCGCAGCAGCGCGCCGGGCGCTGCGGGCGCGTCGCCGACGGCATCTGCATCCGGCTGTACGACGAGGAAGATTTCAAGAAGCGGCCCGCCTACACCGACCCGGAGGTGCTGCGCTCCTCGCTCGCCGCGGTGATCCTGCGCGCCTTGTCGCTCGACCTGGGCAAGGTCGAGGATTTTCCGTTCCTCGACGCGCCGAACTCGCGCGCCATCGCCGACGGCTACGGCCTGCTCGCCGAACTCGGCGCAGTGGACGAGTCAAACGCGCTGACGGAGGTGGGGCGCGAGCTCGCCCGCCTGCCGCTCGACCCGCGCGTCGGGCGCATGCTGATCGCGGCGCGCGCCGAGGGCTGCCTGGAGCAGCTGCTGGTGATCGCCGCCGCGCTCTCGGTGCAGGACCCGCGCGAGCGGCCGCTCGCCCGGCAGGGCGCCGCCGACGAGCGCCATGCGCGCTTCGCCGATGAGCGTTCCGATTTCCTCACGTTGCTGAAGCTCTGGAAGCTGCAGGACGAGCAGGGATTGCGGCGCCTGTGCCGAGACAACTTCCTTTCCTACCCGCGCATGCGCGAATGGCGCGACGTACACCAGCAGCTGCAGAACGTGGTGGGCGAGCTGGAATGGAAGATGTCGAGCGCCAAGGTGGACAAGCCCGACGGCGTGCGCGCCGTCCACCGCGCGCTGCTTGCCGGGCTGCTCGGCAACATCGGGATGCAGGACCAGACCGACCACAACTACACCGGCGCGCGCGGCATCAAGTTCTGGGTGCATCCGGGATCGGGCACGAAAAAGCCGGGCAAGTGGATCATGGCGGCGGAGCTCGTGGAGACCACGCGCCTGTACGCGCGCACGGTGGCGAGCATCGAGCCGCAGTGGCTCGAAGAGCTTGGCGCGCACCTCGTCAGGCGCCACCGCGACAACCCGCACTGGGAAAGGATGCGCGCCCAGGTGGTGGCGATGGAACGCGGCACGCTCTACGGGCTGCCGCTCTATACGAGCCGGCGCGTGCACTTCGGGCCGCTCGAACCGGAACTCTCGCGCGGCATCTTCCTGCGCTCGGCGCTGGTGGAGGGCGAGTTCGACACCCGGGCGCCGTTCTTTGCGCACAACCGGCGCCTGGTCGCGGAGATCGAGCGCATGGAGCACAAGGCTCGCCGCCCCGACATCCTGGTGGACGACGAGCTGATCCTCGCGTTCTACGAGGAGCGCGTCGCGCAAGGCATCCACAACGGCGCCGACTTCGAAAAGTGGAGGAAGGAGGCCGAGCGCGACAACCCGAAGCTGCTGCACCTGAAGCGCGAAGACCTGATGCGCCACGAAGCGGCCGGGATCACCACCGATGCGTTCCCGCATGAACTCCGGCTCGGCGCCAATGCCTTCAAGCTCGAGTACCACTTCGAGCCCCGGTCCGCGCGCGACGGCGTCACCATGACCGTGCCGGTGGCCCTGCTCAACCAGGTGCCGGTGGCGCGCAGCGAGTGGCTGGTGCCGGGGCTGCTCAAGGAAAAGGTGCGCGCGCTCGCCAAGTCCATGCCGCAGCGCCTGCGCCACAAGCTGGGGTCGCTTGAGGAGTTCGCCGAGGGCTTTGCCGCCACGGTCGCGCCCACGGACACGCCGCTGGCGCATGCCCTGGCGCGCCACATCCGCGCCGAACTGCAGCTGGAGGCACCGCTCGATGCGTTTCGCCCGGACTCGGCGCCGCCGCACCTGCACATGAATTTCCTCGTGATCGACGAGCATGGCCGGCAGCTGGCGATGGGCCGCAACCTCGCGCAGCTCAAGGTCGACCTGGCCGAGCACACGGCGGCGGCGCTGCAGGACGAAGCGCCGCTCGATGAAGGCGAGCGCTACACGGGCTGGACGATGGGCGACCTGGCGGAAGTGATGGAGATCGCCCGCGCGGGGCAGACCCTGGTGGGCTATCCGGCGCTGGTGGATGCCGGGGATGCGGTGACGCTGCAGGTGTTCGATGCGCCGGAGAAAGCGCAGGAACTGCACCGCGCCGGTGTGCGGCGGCTGCTGGCCATCGCTTTCCGCGACCGCGTGCGCGACCTGGAACGCGGCTGGGCGCGCGATGTCGTGCTGGGGCCGGTCAAGGATGCGCTCGTGGCGGCCGCGCTGGAGCGCACGTTCCTGGGCGAATCCCTGCCCATGGTGCAGGCGGATTTCGCGCGGCGCGTGGAAGACGGCCGCGCGCGCTTCCTGCTCATCGCGCAGGAGATGGCGCGCACGGTGGCAGCGATCATCGCTGCGTACGCCGACCTGCAGAAGAAACTGGCGCAGGCAGCCAAGACCTTCCCGCACGCGGCGGAGGACGTGAAGCAGCAACTGGCGCGGCTGCTGCGCGGCGGATGGCTGTCGGCGACGCCCTGGCCCCGGCTGCAGCACTACCCGCGCTACCTGAAGGCGGCGGCGCTGCGCCTGGAAAAACTGCGCGCCGATCCGGCGCGCGATGCACGCTTGGCAACGGAACTCCAGCCGCTTCTGGCGGCCTGGCTGCGCGCGCCGCGACCGCTCAACGCGGAGTTCGAGCAGTTCGGCTGGCTGCTGGAGGAACTGCGTGTCTCGTTATATGCGCAGGAGCTGAAGACCCCGGTGCCGGTGTCCTCCAAGCGGCTCGCAAAACTGTGGCAAAGTATCCGCAGATGAGCAACATCACGCGCTCGGTCCTGTTCGCGCTGGGCAACCTGCTGCACCCGCGCATGCTCTGGCTGATGCTCTGGCCGGTGCTGATTGCCGTCGGCCTGTGGGGCACGGTGGCGATATTTTTCTGGGCGCAGCTCGCCACGTGGCTGGCGGGCCTGATCAACCAGTGGCTCACCACCGGGATGCTGGCCATCCAGTGGGACATGCAGGGCGCCGCACTGATTGGCGCCAAGGCGCTGATCCTCATCCTGCTGGTGCCGCTCATCCAGCTCACGGCGCTGCTGATCCTCTCCAGCTTCGGCATGCCCGCGATGGTCGAGCACGTGGCGAGCCGCAGCTACCCGCAGCTCGAGCGGCGCAAGGGCGGAAGCCTGGCCGGCAGCCTGTGGAACAGCCTGGTGGGGCTCGCGGGAATGGTCGTGCTGTTCTTCGCGTCGATCCCCTTCTGGATCTTCCCGCCGCTATGGCCGCTGATCCCGGTGGCGATCCTCGGCTGGGTCAACCAGCGGGTGCTGCGCTACGACGCGCTGGCCGAGCATGCGGACGCGGGCGAGTTGCACCAACTGATTGCCGCGCGCCGCGGTTCGCTCTACCTGCTCGGCGCGGTGCTCGCGCTGGTGTCGTACGTGCCGCTCCTCGGCTTTTTCGCACCGGTGCTGTTCGGGCTGACCTTCATCCATTACCTGCTTGCCGAACTGGAGACGCGGCGCACGGCGCCGATCGAGAGGCAGGTGCTTTGAGCCGGGGCTTCGGCGCTTTCGTCATCGGCGACGAGATCCTGGTTGGCAAGCGCCAGGACAAGCACTTTCCCTGGCTGATCGAGGCGCTGGCCCGTCGCGGGCTGCGCCTGGCCTGGTGCGAGCACCTCGGGGACGAGCCCGAGCGCATCACCGCTGCGCTGGCGCGCACGCTGGAAACCGCGGATGTGGTCTTCAGTTTCGGCGGCATTGGCGCCACGCCGGACGACCACACGCGCCAGTGCGCGGCGGCCGCGCTGGGTGTTTCCCTCGTCTTGCACCCCGAAGCGGAGCGCGAGATCCGCGGCCGCTTCCAGGCCGAAACCACGCCGCAGCGACTGAAGATGGGGGAGTTCCCCGCCGGCGCGCAGATCATCCCGAACCCCTTCAACCGCATCCCGGGATTTTCGCTGCGCGACCACCATTTCGTGCCGGGATTCCCGCAGATGGCCTGGCCGATGGTCGAATGGCTGCTCGATACGCGCTACATGGCGCTGCTCGATTCTCAGCGCTGGGGCGAAGCCTCGGTGATCGTCTACGGCCTCGCGGAATCCATGATCACGCCACTGATGGAGGAGGTGAATGCGAGGTATCCCGGCCTGAAGTCCTTCAGCCTGCCGAGCATGGGCGAAGGCGGCATGCGGCGCCACATCGAGCTCGGGGTGCGCGGCGCGCCGGGCGAGGTCGGCCCGGCGTTCGAGGAGATCAAGCAGGGGATTGCGCGCCTGGGCGGCACCCTGGGGTAGCCCGGGACCCCGAAACCCCGAAACCCTTTCCAACGCCCTGATTTCTCCCGTATAATCCGCGCCTTTTCGCGGTTCACGGGGTTTCCAAAATGGTGGTGATTCGACTGGCGCGCGGTGGCGCGAACAAGCGGCCCTTTTTCAGCCTGGTGGTGGCGGACTCGCGCCGCGCCGCGCAGGGCAAATTCATCGAGCGCGTCGGTTTCTACGACCCGAAGGCCCCCGCGGGACGCGAGGCGTTGCGCGTGGACGTGGAGAGGCTCAAGCACTGGCAGGGCAAGGGCGCTCAGCTCTCGCCAACGGTGAAGCGGCTCGTCAAGCAGTTTGGCAAGAAGGCCGCCTGAGCTGATCGAGCTGGGCCGCATCGCCGGGTCCTACGGCGTGCGCGGCTGGGTCAAGGTGGCGCCGCAGAAGGGTGTGGCCGAGGCGCTGGTGGCGGCTAAGGAATGGTGGCTCGGCGAGGAATTGCACCGGGTCGATGAGGCGAAGGTGCACAGCGCGACGGTGGTCGCGAAGCTCACCGGGATCGAAACCCTCGAGCAGGCGCGGGGGTTGAAGGGCAGGAAGATCGCGGTGGCGCGCGCGGCGCTGCCCGATGCGGATGACGGGCGCTATTACCTCGCCGACCTGGTCGGCCTGGAAGTGGTGAACAAGCAGGGCGAGAAGCTGGGCGTGGTACGGCAGTGGCTGACCAACGGCCCGCAGGACGTGATGGAACTGGCCGGTGACCGGGTGCGATTGATTCCCTGGGTGCCGACGGTGGTCAAGCAGGTGGACCTCGAGGCAAAGCGAATCGAGGTGGAATGGGAGGCGGACTGGTGATCCGCTTCGACGTGGTGACGCTGTTCCCGGAGATGTTCGCCGCGGTTTCGGCGAGCGGCATCACGAGGAAGGCGCTGGAAGCGGGACTTTGGCGCTTGCAGGCGTGGAATCCGAGGGACTTCACGACCGACAATTACCGGACGGTGGATGACCGACCGTACGGCGGCGGGCCCGGGATGGTGATGCTGGCAGAGCCGCTGGAGAAGGCGCTGGATGCTGCGCAGGCAGCGGGCGGGGGAAAGGTGATCTTCCTCTCGCCGCAGGGCAGGAAGCTCGATCACGAAAAGGTGATGGAGCTGGCGGGCAGGCAGGCGCTGACCTTGCTGTGCGGCCGCTACGAAGGCGTGGATGAGAGGCTCATCCGGCGCCGGGTGGATGAAGAGCTCTCGCTCGGGGATTTCGTGCTCTCGGGCGGGGAACTCGCGGCGATGGCGGTGATCGACGCGGTGGTGCGGCAATTGCCCGGGGCGCTGGGCGACGGCCAGTCGGCGGCGGAAGAATCGTTCGCCGCGGGCCTGCTGGATTGCCCGCAGTACACGCGGCCCGAGAGCTGGAACGTAGACTCGGGCGGGCTCAGAGTTCCGGAGGTGCTGCTGTCCGGGCACCACGAGCAGATCCGGCGCTGGCGGCTGAAGCAGGCGCTGGGCAGGACCTGGCTGCGGCGGCCGGAGTTGATCGCCGCGCGCAAGCTGGGCGAAGAAGAACAGAAACTGCTTGAGGAATTCAAGCAGGAAACGAAGAGCGGAGCGACACCATGAACCTGATCCAGAAACTCGAGCAGGAAGAAATCAAGCGGCTGGGCAAGACCGTGCCCGATTTCTCCCCCGGCGACACCGTGATCGTCAACGTCAACGTGGTCGAGGGCGAGCGCAAGCGCGCCCAGGCCTTCGAGGGCGTGGTGATCGCCAAGAGGAACCGCGGCCTCGGCTCCTCGTTCACGGTGCGCAAGATCAGCTCGGGCGAGGGCGTGGAGCGCACCTTCCAGACCTACTCGCCGCTCATCGCCTCGGTCGAGGTGAAGAGGAAGGGCGAAGTGCGCCGGGCCAAGCTCTATTACCTGCGCCAGCGTTCCGGCAAGTCGGCGCGCATCCGCGAGAAGGTCGGCACCGCCGATGCCGGCGGGGAAGAGTGAAAAATGTGAAAAATGGGGTCTGACCCCATTTTCCCGGACGGGGCCGCTGGCCCCGTTTTTGTTTCATAATTCGCCCATGCGCAGAGAAACCGCCGCCATCAGCCCGGTCGCCGACATCATCGCCGACATGCGCGCCGGCAGGATGGTGGTCCTGGTGGACGACGAGGACCGCGAGAACGAGGGCGACCTGGTGTTCGCGGCGGAGTTCGTCACGCCAGAGAAGATCAATTTCCTCGCCAAGCACGGGCGCGGCCTGATCTGCATGCCGATCACCGAGACGCACGCGCTGCGCCTGGGTCTCAAGCCGATGGTGGAGCAAAACCGCTCGCGGCACGGCACCAACTTCACCGTGTCGATCGAAGCGGCCGAAGGCATCGCCACCGGCATTTCCGCCGCCGATCGCGCGCTCACCATCAAGATGGCCTCCGCGGCCAGCGCGACGGCCGACGACATCGTGCAGCCCGGCCACGTGTTCCCGCTCATCGCGCAGGCGGGCGGCGTGCTGGTGCGCGCCGGGCACACCGAGGCCTGCTGCGACCTCGCGCGCCTGGCGGGGCTCGCGCCCGCCGCGGTGCTGTGCGAGGTGATGAAGGACGACGGCACGATGGCGCGGCTTCCCGACCTGCTCGAATTCTCCGCCGCGCACGGCCTGAAGATCGGCACCATCGCCGACCTGATCGAGTACCGCAGCCGCAACGAATCGCTGGTCGAGCGCAGCTTCGAGCGCGACATCGAAACGCCCTGGGGGCGATTCCGCCTGTTGGCGTTCCACGACCTGCCGACGCGCGCCACGCACCTCGCGCTGGTGGCCGGCAAGCCGCGCGTCGAGGCCGAAACCCTGGTACGCGTGCACGAGCCGCTGTCGGTGGTGGACCTGCTCGACGCGGGTCCCGGCACGCACTCCTGGGGCGTGGGCGAGGCGCTCGCGGCGATCGCAGCCGCCGGCACCGGGGTGTTGGTGCTGATGAACTGCCACGAAACCTCCGCGGCGCTCGATGCGCGGCTGGCGGAGGCGCGCCCGGCGCAATCCGGCCGCAGCATGGACCTGCGTACCTACGGCATCGGCGCGCAGATCCTGCGCGACCTCGGCGTCGGCCGCATGCGGCTGATGGCGGCGCCACGCAAGATGCCGAGTATGGCGGGCTTCGGCCTGGAGGTTACCGGCTACGCAGAGTCCCCGAGGCGCTAATCCATGCGCCTGGGCATCGTGGCGAGCCGGTTCAACGAGGACCTCTGCTCGCAACTCCTGCAGCGCGCGAAAGCCGAGGCTGCCAGGCTTGGCGTGAAGAACGTGGAAGTCGAGTCGGTCCCCGGCGCGCTGGAGATCCCGCTGGCCCTGCAATGGATGGCGCAATCGGGCCGCTTCGACTGCCTCGCCGCCATCGGCTGCGTGGTGCGCGGCGACACCTACCATTTCGAGATCGTGTGCAACGAGTCGGCGCGCGGCGTGATGGACGTGGCGCTGGAGTGCGGCATCCCGGTGGCCAACGGCATCCTCAGCACCGACACCGAGGAGCAGGCCACGGCGCGCCTGGACAAAGGCGCGGAGGCGGTACGGGTGGCCGTCGACATGGCCAGGCTGCGCACCA
>JANMUO010000016.1:0-3024 GCA_031391655.1 Betaproteobacteria bacterium | reverse complement strand
AGGTCGGCGATTGGGTGATCCTCGGCGGCGCTACGGTGGTTCACCAGTACGTGAGCATCGGCGCGCACAGCTTTACCTCCATGGGCACTTATCTTGCGCAGGACCTGCCACCCTACGTGATGGCCGCGGGCAACATGGGCAAGCCATTCGGCATCAACAGCGAGGGCCTGCGCCGGCGCGGGTTCACGGCACCGGCGATTGCGAGCATCAAGCTGGCCTACCGCGCGCTGTACCGCTCGGGCCTGGGCCTCGAGGACGCCAAGCGCCGGCTGGCGGAACTGGCGGCGGACTCGCCGGAAGTGCGCATGCTGCTCGAGTTCCTTGAGCGCTCCAAGCGCGGATTCATCCGCTAGCGCCGTGAGCGAGGCGGCAACGCGCGTCGCCATGGTGGCCGGCGAGGCCTCCGGCGACCAGCTGGGGGCTCACCTGATCGCCGCGCTGAAGGCCAGGCGTCCTGCTCTGCGTTTTGCCGGCATCGGCGGCCCGCGCATGGCGGCGCAGGGGTTCGATGCGCAGGTGCAGATGGACCAACTTGCGGTGCGCGGCTACTCAGAAGCCCTGCGCAACTACCGGCGCATCGCGCGCATCCGCCGCGAGCTGGGCGCTGCCCTGCTGGCAGAGCGCCCCGACCTGTTCATCGGCGTGGATGCTTCCGATTTCAACCTCGATCTCGAGCGCCGCCTGAAGGACGCAGGAATCCCCACCGTGCACTACGTGAGCCCGTCGATCTGGGCCTGGCGCGGCTGGCGGGTCCACCGCGTGGCGCGTTCGGCGAGCCATCTGCTGGCGATGTTTCCATTCGAGCCGGCCCTGTATGAAAAAATCGGCGTTCCCGTGACCTATGTCGGGCATCCCCTGGCGGACTTGATTCCGCTGGACGTCAACAAGGCCGAAGCCCGCGCCCAATTGCGCCTGCCGACGCGCAAGCTCATCGTGGCGCTGCTGCCGGGCAGCCGCCTGTCGGAGCTCGAGCACATGTCCGCCACTTTCGTGCTCGCCGCCCACCGGTTGCGGCAGGACATCCCGGAAGTGCACTTCGTCTGCCCGATGGCTTCGCGCCAGGCGCGCGACCTGTTTGAAGCGACCGTGCACATCCACCAGCGCACCGACCTGCCTTTGACGCTGCTGTTCGGCCATTCGCATGAAGCGCTCGCTGCCGCGGACGTGGCGCTGGTGGCGAGCGGTACCGCGACGCTGGAGGCGGCGCTGTTCAAGACGCCGATGGTGATCACCTACCGGCAGTCGCTGCTGACGTGGGCGCTGCAGCGCAGGATGATGTACCAGCGCTACGTCGGCCTGCCCAACATCCTCGCCGGGGAAGCGCTGGTGCCGGAACTGCTGCAAGGCAAGGCGACCCCGGCGGCGCTGGCGGCTGCCCTGCTCGAACTGCTGCGCGATACGGCGGCGCAGCGCCGCCAGGTGGAAAAATTCCGCGAGATCCACCTGCTTCTGCGGCAGAACACCGCGGAGAAGGCGGCCGATGCAGTGCTGCAGGTTCTGGATGCCGGGCGTGCGTGACGGCGCGCTCCTGGTCTGCGGCGTCGACGAAGCCGGCCGCGGTCCCATTGCCGGGCCCGTCTACGCGGCAGCCGTCATCCTCGATCCGCAGCGACCCATCGCCGGGCTGAGGGATTCCAAGCTGCTGGCGCCCAGGCGCCGCGAGGCACTGGCGGTTGCAATCCGCCGCGACGCGCAAGCCTGGGCGGTGGCGAGCGCGACAGTGGAGGAGATAGACCGCCTCAATATCCTGCAGGCCACGCTGCTGGCGATGTGCCGCGCCGTCGAGCAACTCCAGGTCGTACCCCACGAAGCGCTGATCGACGGCAACCGCTGCCCCGGATTGTCCTGCGCGGCGCGCGCCGTGGTCGGTGGGGACCGCAGCGTGCCGCAGATTTCCGCCGCCTCGATTCTCGCCAAGACGTCGCGCGACGCCGAAATGCTGCGCCTGCATGCCGAGTACCCGCAGTACGGCCTGGACCGCCACAAGGGCTATCCGACCCGGGAGCACCTTGAGCTGCTGGCGCGCCACGGCGTGTGCGGGATTTACCGCCGCTCTTTCGCGCCCGTGCGGCGACTGGTGCAGGCATGAGCGTCCTGCGTTCGCGCGACAATCTCCGTGTGCGGCGCTGGCATGCGCTCGCCCGGGACGGCCGTGTGCGCAAAGAGGAAGGCAGCGCCCTGATCGAAGGCCCGCACCTGCTGTCGGCGTGCCTCGCTGCCGGCATGAAGCCGCGGGCCGTGCTGGTCAGCGAGTCCGGCAAGACGCAGCCCGAAATCGCGGACCTGGTCCGGCGTGCCGGCGTTGCGCCGGTGACGCTTCCCGACGCCCTGCTGAAGTGGCTCGCAGACGCGGCCAGCCCCGCTGGACTGCTTGCGGAAATCGCCATACCGGCACCCACCACTCCGGCTGGCGATTGCGTATTCCTCGAAGGCATCCAGGACGCAGGAAACGTCGGCGCCATTCTGCGCAGCGCCGCCGCCTTTGGACTGCGCCGCGCTGTGCTGTCGCGCGGCTGCGCCGATCCGTGGTCGCCCAAGGTCCTGCGTGCGGCGATGGGAGCGCACTTCTCGCTTGCGATCGGCGAAGCCGAAGACTTCCCGGCCGTCCTGCGCGCTTTCGGCGGAACGCTGGTCTGCACCGTGGTGCGCGGCGGACTGCCCCTGGGTGAACTCGAGTTGCAAGGTCACGCCGGCTGGATCTTCGGCGCTGAAGGGCAGGGGGCCAGCGCCGCAGCCGCATCGCTGGCTGCCGCACACGCCACGATCCCGCTCGCTGCCGGCACGGAATCGCTCAACGTCGCCGCCGCCGCGGCCATCTGCTTCTACGAGCGCGCCCGCCGGCTCAGTAGACGTGGCGCTCGATCTTGAGCTCGCGCAGGATGTTGGTGGCGATTTCCTCGATCGACTTGGCGGTGGAATTGATCCAGCGGATGCCTTCGCGGCGCATCAGCTGCTCGGCCGCGTCGATCTCGTAGCGGCAGTTGGCGAGGTCGGCGTACTTGCTGTCGGGCCGGCGCTCCTGCC
>JANMUO010000113.1:0-4610 GCA_031391655.1 Betaproteobacteria bacterium | reverse complement strand
CCCAGCGCCTCGAGCTCGGCCGACATCAGCGGCCCGGCGCAGGCCACCTTGGCGAACTTCGCCGCGCCATGCGTGGTCGCCTCCGCGCGGTGCGCGGTGCCGAAAGCGTCGTTCACGTAGACGTCGCACAGCGCGGCGATCTTGCGCGCGAGTGCCTCGTCGTTGCTTTTCTCGCCCCGGTTGACGCGGCAGTTCTCCAGCAGCACCACTTCGCCCGGCGCGACTTCCACCCCGTCGATCCAGTCGCGTTTGAGAATCACGATGCGCCCGAGCAGCTCGCCCAGGCGCTGCGCGACCGGCGCCAGCGAGTCCTCGGGGCGCAATTCGCCTTCCGAGGGGCGGCCAAGGTGGGAGGTGACCATCACCGCGGCGCCCTTGTCCAGCGCGAGGCGGATGCCTGGAACGGATGCGCGGATGCGCGTGTCGTCGGTGATCGCGCCCGCGTCGTCCTGGGGAACGTTGAGGTCGGCGCGGATGAACACGCGCAAGCCGCGCAACTCCTGGTCGGCCATGCGCTTGTAGCGCATGGCGCTATCTTGCGTTCATCAGCGCAACCGCCACGTCCAGCATGCGGTTGCTGATGCCCCACTCGTTGTCGTACCAGGAACACACCTTCACCAGCGTGCCGCCCGAGACGCGCGTCAGCGTCTCGTCGAAAATCGAGCTCGCCGGGTTGTGGTTGAAGTCGGAAGACACCAGCGGCTCGGTGTTGTATTCGAGGATTCCCTTGAGGTCGGTGTCGGAGGCCTGCTTCACCGCCCGGTTCACCTCCTCCACCGTGGTCGCTTTCTTCGCCACGAAGGACAGATCCACGATCGAGACGTTGATCGTCGGGACCCGGATGGAAAAGCCGTCCAGCTTGCCGTTCAGGTGCGGCAACACGAGCCCCACGGCGGCGGCGGCGCCCGTCTTGGTCGGGATCATGTTGTGGGTGGCCGAGCGCGCCCGCCGCAGGTCCTTGTGGAACACGTCGGTCAGCACCTGGTCGTTGGTGAACGAGTGGATCGTATTCATCAGGCCCGACACGACGCCGATCCGGTCGTCGAGCGCCTTGACGAGCGGCGCGAGGCAGTTCGTCGTGCAGGAGGCATTGGAGATCACCGTATCGGAGGCCTTCAGCGACTGGTGATTCACGCCGTACACCACCGTGCGGTCCACGTCCTTCTCGCCCGGCGAGGAGATGATCACCTTTTTAGCTCCGGCAGCAAGGTGCGCGCCGGCCTTCGCCTTGCTGGTAAAGAGGCCCGTGCACTCCAGCACCACGTCCACGCCCAGCGCCTTCCACGGCAGCTTCGCCGGGTCGCGCTCGGCAACGACCTTCAGGCGGTCGCCGTTGACCAAGATCGCATCGCCTTCCACCGCCACCGTCGCGCCAAAGCGACCGTGCGCCGTGTCGTACTTGAGCAGGTGCGCGTTGGTGGCTGCGTCGCCCAGGTCGTTGACGGCGACGAATTCGAGGCCGTGCTTTCTGCCGGACTCGTAGTGCGCGCGCAGGATGTTCCTGCCGATGCGGCCGAAACCGTTGATGGCGACTTTGATGGTCATGACACGACGCTCCTGACGGCTATCTCGACGTTCTCCGCCGTGAAGCCGAAGTGCTTGAACAGTTCACCCGCCGGCGCGGATTCGCCGAAGCGGTCAATACCCACCACCGCGCCTTCCAGCCCGACGTACTTGCGCCAAAAGCCGGTCACGCCGGCCTCGATGGAGACGCGCGGCAGGCCGCGTGGCAGCACCGCATCGCGGTAGGCCGCGTCCTGGCGGTCGAACACCGTGGTCGAGGGCATGGACACCACGCGCACAGGGAAATCCAGCCTCTGCTGCACGGTCAGCGCAAGTTGCACCTCCGAGCCGGTGGCAATCAGCACCGCCTTGGCCCAGGGGGCGTCGGAAATCACATAGCCGCCGCGCCGGATGCCCTCCAGCGACTCGCGCTTCACGAACGGCACGTTCTGGCGGGTGAGCAGCAGCGCCGACGGCCCGTTCTTCCTTTCGAGCGCCGCCACCCAGGCCACCGCCGTCTCGGCAGTGTCGCAGGGGCGCCAGACGTCCAGGTTCGGAATCAGCCGCAGGCTGGCGGCGTGCTCGATGGGTTGGTGCGTGGGACCATCCTCGCCCAGGCCGATCGAATCGTGGCTGAAGACGTAGATCGTGCGCAGGCCCATCAGCGCCGCCATGCGCAGCGAATTGCGCGCGTAGTCGGAGAACACGAGGAAGGTGCCGCCGTAGGGGATCAAGCCGCCATGCAGAGCGATGCCGTTCATCACCGCGCCCATGCCGAACTCGCGCACGCCGTAGAAGAGGTAGTTGCCGCCGCCCTCGCGGCCGATCACCTTCGAGGCCTTGACCATCGTCAGGTTGGAGCCGGTCAGGTCGGCGGAGCCGCCCACCAGCTCGGGCAGCGCAGGCACCAGCACTTCAAGCGCGTTCTGGGAAGCCTTGCGCGTGGCGATGGTTTCAGCCTTCTGCTGCGCATCGGCCAGCAGCGCGCGCGCCGTCTCCGCGAAGCCCGCCGGGAGCTGGCCGGCGCTGCGCCGACTGAACTCGGCCGCTTCGGCGGGAAACTGCTTTTCGTAGCCGGCGAGGAGCTTCGCCCAACGCCGCTCGGCGAGCTTGCCGCGCTTTTTCGCGTCCCAGCCGGCATAGATGTTCTCCGGGATCTCGAAGGGGCCGTGGCTCCAGCCCAGCGCGGCGCGCGTGGCGGCGATTTCCTTGTCGCCCAGCGGCGCGCCGTGCGCGGCGCCGGTGTTGGCCTTGGTCGGCGCTCCCTTGGCGATGACGGTCTTTGCGCAGATCAGCGTCGGGCGCGACTTTTCGCGCCTCGCCTTCTTCAGCGCCCGGTCCACCGCGTCGACGTCGTGCCCGTCCACGTTGGCGATCACCTGCCAGCCGTAGGCGGCAAAGCGCTTGGGCACGTCGTCGGTGTACCACTGCCGGATCTGCCCCTTGTCGGAGTCGATCGAGATGCCGTTGTCGTCGTAGACCGCCACCAGCTTGCCCAGGCCAAGCGTGCCGGCCAGCGCGCAGGCCTCGTGCGACACGCCTTCCATCATGCAGCCGTCGCCGAGGAACACGTAGGTCTGGTGGTCGACGAGGTCGAACCCGGGCCGGTTGAACTCCGCGGCCAGCAGCCGTTCGGCGAGCGCCATGCCCACCGCGTTGGAGATGCCCTGCCCGAGCGGCCCGGTGGTGGTCTCGATCCCCGGCGCGCAGCCCAGTTCCGGATGGCCGGGGGTTTTCGAGCCGAGCTGGCGGAAGCGCTTGAGCTCCGCCATCGGCAGGTCGTAGCCGGTGAGGTGCAGCAGCGCGTACAGCAGCATCGAGCCGTGCCCGTTGGAGAGCACGAAGCGGTCGCGGTTGGCCCAGCCGGGGTTGCCGGGGTTGTGCCTGAGGTGGCGGCCCCAGAGGGCCACGGCGATCTCCGCCATGCCCATCGGCATGCCGGGGTGCCCGGACTTGGCGGCTTCCACGGCATCCATCGCGAGAGCACGGATGGCGTCGGCGAGCTCGCGGTCGGACGCTGGCGAAATCATGGGAGGCGGGAATTATACTCGGCGACATGAGCCAACTTCCCTTCTCGAGCCCGGCGAACTACGTGCATCGCGTGAGCGGCGCGGACGCCGCCGCGGGCCTCTGGTTTGTGTTCCACGGCGACAGGCTGCTGGTGCAAGCCGGGCCGCCCGACCTGCGCCCGGGCGACGACCCGCGGGTGCGCGAGCGGCCGAGTTCCGCCCGGCTGCCGTTGCTAAAAAACAACAACCCGTTGTGGTCAGAGCCGCTTCGAACCCTATATCTAGGGGGTCTGGGCGAAACCCACTGCTGGGCTGCCGAGGTCGCCTCGGCGCAGGCGCCGGACGGCTACGGCTGGGTTGGCCTGCGCGCGCTGTTCTCGGTGCTGGAGGACGCCCACTTCGCGCTCGCCGGCCGCGCGCTGCAGCTGCTCGACTGGGACCGCAGCCACCAGTTCTGCGGCCGCTGCGGGGCGCCGACGCAGCCCCGCCCGGAGGAGAGGGTGCGCGTGTGCCCCGCCTGCAAGCTCTCCGCCTATCCCCGGGTGGCGCCGGCGGTGATGGCGCTGGTGACGCGCGGGCGCGAGTTGCTGCTCGGGCGCAGCCCGCATTTCCCCAAGGGGATGTACAGCGCGCTCGCGGGCTTCGTCGAGCCCGGCGAAACGCTCGAGCAGTGCGTGGCGCGCGAAGTGGAGGAAGAGGTCGGCGTGACGGTCACGCGACTGTCTTACTTCGCCAGCCAGCCGTGGCCGTTTCCCCACAGCCTGATGATCGCGTTCGTCTGCGAGTGGTCCGGCGGCGAGATCCGCGCGCAGGAGGGAGAAATCGAAGCTGCCGACTGGTTCGATGTATTGCATTTACCTCAACTTCCGAGCAGAATCTCGATCGCGCGGCGCCTGATCGACGCAGTGACGTTGGAGATCAGGCGCAAATTTGAAACCGGCGCTTAGCTTTGCATGCGTAAGTGCGGAGCGGCCCAAGAGGGGTATTGCACGAATTGAACAAATTTGAAGTACTCGGTTTTACGCCGCAAGGCGGTGACGCGAGGGCGCAGCCTGGAACACGTGCAGGGCTGCGCCTTCTCGTTTTTCGGGGAGTGAA
>JANMUO010000111.1:0-11912 GCA_031391655.1 Betaproteobacteria bacterium | reverse complement strand
CCGGCATCCACGGTCACCAGCACGTCGGCCGGGCTGCGCGCGCCTTCGTTGCGGATGCGCTCGATGAGCGCGTCTTCGCCTGCCTCGATGCGGTTCACCTTGATGCCGGTGAGCTTGGTAAAGCCGGTATAGAGCGCCTCGTCGGTCTGGTAGTGCCGCGAGGAGTAGAGGTTGAGGACCTTGTCCTGGGCCAGGGCCGAGCAGGACAGTGCCAGGACCGGAACGAGAATTAATCTTTTAAGAACAGACATTTGCGCCTCAATTGGGAGCGGACGCATAAATGATAATGACTCTCATTGAGAGAGTCAATACAAATGAGAACTATTCTTGACTTATTCGCCTCGCGCCGTCGAAGCGCTTCATCCAGTAAGCCGCGCCGATCTGCTCGACGCGTACCTGGGCGCCGGTCTTGGGCGCATGCACGAAGCGTCCATCACCCACGTAGATTCCAACGTGCGAATAGGGGCGATTGAGCGTGTTGTAGAACACGAGATCGCCTGCGCGCAGTTCCGCTAGACTGACGCGCGCCCCGATTTCGCTCTGTGCACGGGCGTTGTGCGGCAGCCTGATGCCATAGGCCTCGCGGTAAACGTGGGCGACCAGGCCGCTGCAATCGAAGCCGCTGGCCGGCGAATTGCCGCCGTTCTGGTAGTCCACGCCCAGTACCAGCAGCGTCTGCAGCAGGGCTTCCGCGCGCTTCGGTTCGACAGGCGCCAGCTCGGGTGTCGGCGGCTGCGGGGGCAAGCTCGAGCACCCGGCAGAGACCACCAAAAGCATAAGATACAGGTGTTTACGAAGCATATCTCAAGTAATCTACGGAAGTAGGCGAATGAGAGCAACCACTTACCTTTGGGCCTTTTTCTGGTGGGGCCTGGCCTGGGGCCAGGCCAGCCTGGAGGTCATCGACCTGAGGCACCGGACAGCCGAGCAGGTGCTGCCTGCCTTGCGGCCGCTGCTCGAGCCCGGCGGCGTGCTCACCGGCCAGCGCAGCCAGTTGATCGTGCGCACCAGCCCTGCCAACTTTGCCGAAATCCAGCGCGCGCTCGCTGCGCTCGATACCCCGTCGCGGCGGCTGGTGATTTCCGTGCGCTTCGACGACAGCGCAATGCAAAACGATGCCTCCCTCGAGGCCAGCGGTCGCATTTCCAACCGCGGATCGCGATTCGAGGTGCAGGCAGGGGACTCACGCTCCTCGAGCAGCGAGCGCGTGGATCAGCGATTGCAGGTGCTCGAAGGCTCACGCGCCACTATTGCCGCGGGCGGTTCGCGCCCGCTGACCGACCGCTACGGCACGACGATCCAGGACATCAATACCGGGTTCGCGGTCGTGCCGCGCGTCTCCGGCAGCACGGTAACCCTCGACGTCGAGGCGCAACGCGAAATCCCCGGCGCCTCGCCGGGCTCCGTGCAGGGCCAGCGCGCCGCAAGCAGCGTCAGTGGCCGGCTGGGAGAATGGATCGAGCTCGCCGGCACCAGCGGCACCGCTTCGCGCGACGACCGGGGGATCGCCTCCAGCTCGCGCCAGCGCGGCAGCGAGAGCCGGCGCATCTGGGTAAAGGTCGACGAGGTCTGGCCCTGAGCGAAGGCGCCGCCCTGGCCTTGCAGCGCCTGTTCGCCGACGACGGTCCGCTCGCTGCGCAGATTCCTGGCTACCGCCTGCGCCCGCAGCAGCTCGAGATGGCGCAAGCGATCCTGGACGCCATCCAGCGCGATGCCGTGTTGGTGGCCGAGGCGGGCACCGGCACCGGCAAGACGCTCGCCTACCTCGCGCCCGCGCTGCTCGCCGGCGGCAAAGTGATCGTCTCCACCGGCACCAAGACGCTGCAGGACCAGCTCTACGACCGCGACCTGCCGGCGATGCGTGCGGCGCTCGCCAGCGGCGCGGTGCCCGCGTTGCTCAAGGGCCGCGCCAACTACGTCTGCCTGCATCGCCTGGAGCGCGCCGCGGTCGAGGCGCGCCTGGGCAGCCGGGAGGAGGCGGTGCAGCTGCGGCGCATCGAGGGTTTCGCCGCGGCCACCGCGAGCGGCGACCGCGCCGACCTGCCGGACGTTCCCGACGACGCGCCGGTGTGGCAGCACGCCACCTCGACGCGCGAGAACTGCCTCGGCCAGGAATGCCCGCGCTACAAGGATTGCTTCGTGATGAAGGCGCGCCGCGGCGCGCTCGCGGCCGACGTCGTGGTGGTCAACCATCATCTTTTTTTCGCCGACGTGGTACTTCGTGATGAAGGCGTGGCCGAGCTGCTGCCGGCCTGCAACACGCTGATCTTCGACGAGGCGCACCAGTTGCCGGATACCGCGCGCCTGTTCTTCGGCGAGAGCGTGTCCACCGGCCGCCTGATTGAACTCGCGCGCGATGCGCGGCTCGAACTGCGCGCGGCGGGCGGCGCGGCGCCGGAGTTCGACGCGGTAGCTGGCCGCGTGGAGAAGGCCGCTCGCGACCTGCGCCTCGCGTTTGGCGCGGACACGGCGCGCATGGGCTGGGCGCAGGCCCAGGCGCGGCCGCAGTTCGACGAATCCCTCGCCATGCTCGAAGCCGCGCTGGGCGCGTTTACTGCTGCGCTGGGCGTGCAGGCCGAGCGCTCCGAGGGCCTCGCCTCGTGCTCGCGACGCGCGCAGGAGACGCGCGCGATCCTGGCGAGGCTGGTCGCCGGCGAAGGCACGCAGCAGGTGCGCTGGGTCGAAGTCTTCGGCCAGGCGCTGCAGTTGCACGTCACGCCGCTATCCAGCGCAGAGTTGTTCCGCCGGCAGGTGGAGGAGCGGCCGCGCGCCTGGATCTTCACCTCGGCCACGCTGTCGGTGGGCGAAGATTTTTCGCTTTTCACCGGGGAACTGGGCCTGGGCGAGGCCCGGGCGCGCGCCTGGCCCAGTCCGTTCGACTTCGAGCAGCAGGCGCTGCTCTACGTACCTCGCGACATACCCGCCGATCCCAATGACCCCTCGTTCACCGAGGCGGTGGTGAACGCGGCGCTGCCGGTGCTGGAAGCGAGCCGCGGGCGGGCGTTCCTGCTCTTCACCACGCTGCGGGCGCTGCGCCGCGCGCACGATCTGTTGCGCGAGAAGATCAACTACCCGCTGCTGGTGCAGGGAACGGGCTCGCGCAGCGAGCTGCTGGCGCGCTTCCGGGAGCTCGGCAACGCGGTGCTGCTGGGGAGCGCCTCGTTCTGGGAGGGCGTGGACGTGCGCGGCGAGGCGTTGTCCCTCGTGGTGATCGACAAGCTGCCCTTCGCCCCGCCCGATGACCCGGTGCTCGCCGCGCGCATCGAAGCGCTGAAGGCGGGCGGCGGCAACCCTTTCACGGAGTTCCAGCTGCCGCAGGCGATCCTGCAGCTCAAGCAGGGCGCCGGGCGCCTGATCCGCGACGACACCGACCGCGGCGTGCTGATGCTGTGCGACCCGCGCCTGTACTCGCGGCCCTACGGCCGCCTGGTGCGCGCCAGCCTGCCGCCGATGAAACAGACGCGCGAACTCGCGGAAGTGCGCGCGTTCTTCGCTAGAATCGCCGCATGAAAATCCTCATCACCGGCGGCGGCGGCTTCCTCGGCTTCAAGCTCGCCAGGACGCTGCTCACGCGAGGCAAGCTGGGCGACAAGCCGATTTCCTCGATCACGCTGCTCGATGGCGCGTTCCCGCCTGCGGCGGCGCAGGAGTCCCGCCTCAAGTCCGTTACCGGGGACGTGTCGGATGCCAAGACCATCGCCGGCGTGTGCCCGCCGGACACCGACGCCGTGTTCCACCTCGCAGCGGTGGTGAGCGGCGCGGCGGAAGCCGATTTCGACCTGGGCATGCGCGTCAACCTCAAGGGCATGGAGCTGCTGCTGGAGCAGATGCGAAAGTGCGCCCGGCCGCCGCGCCTGGTCTACACCAGCTCGGTGGCGGCGTTCGGCGGCACGCTGCCGGCCGTGCTCGACGACACGACTATCGCCAATCCGCAGACCTCCTACGGCGCGCAGAAGGTGATCGGCGAGTACCTGGTGACCGACTATTCCCGCAAGGGCATGATCGACGGGCGCTCGCTGCGGCTGCCGACGATCGTGGTGCGCGCCGGCAAGCCCAATGCCGCCGCATCCTCGTTTGCCAGCGGCATCCTGCGCGAACCGCTCAACGGCGTGGTGTCGGAATGCCCCGTCGGTCCGGATACCGGCGTCTGGCTGCTCTCGCCGCGCCGAGTGGTGGAAGCGTTCATCCATGCCTGGGAACTGCCGCCCGAGGCCTGGGGCACGCAGCGCTGGCTGAACCTGCCGGGCATCACCGCGAGCGTGGCGCAGATGGTGGATGCGCTGCGGCGCGTTGCGGGCGACGCGGTGGCCAAGCGGGTGGTCTACAAGGCGGATGCGCGTATCCAGGCGATCGTGAAGACCTGGCCGGTGAATTTCCGCACGCCGCGCGCGCTGGCGATGGGCTTCAAGCCCGACCCCGATGTCGACAGCGTGATCCGCGACTACCTCGCGGATGAGGGCATCAAACCCGTCTGATCACCAGTCCGGATCCCACAGCTTCCACCAGGACACGTCCCGCTTGAGCGGGCCCTTGTAGTAGGGGCTGTTGGGGAAGTTCTTGCGCATCACGCGGTCGGTGTCGTCGCGCAAGTCGTTCAACTGGAGCTTGTCATAGGCGTGGATCATGATGAACAACGCCTCCTCCACGGCCGGCGAATTCGGGTAGGTCGCCAGCGCGTGCTGCGCGCGGTTGGCAGCTGCGATGTAGGCGCTGCGCCTCATGTAGTAGCGCGCCACGTGCACGTCGTGCTGCGCGAGCGAATTGACCAGGTAGCGCATGCGCGCGGCGGAATCGGATGCGTACTTCGACTCCGGGAAGCGCGTCACGATCTCCTTGAACGCCGCGTAGGCCTCCACCGCCGCCTTGGGGTCGCGCTCAGACATGTCGGTTTCGGCGAAAGTCGCCATCAGTCCCTCGCGGTCGGCAAAGTTCACCAGCCCCTTCAGGTAGTAGGCGTAGTCGACGTTGATGTTGTTCGGGTAGAGCTTGATGAACCGCTCGGCCGCCGCGATCGAGGCGGCGCGCTCGCCGGCCTTGTACTGCGCGTAGGCAATCTCCAGCTGCGCCTGTTGCGCGTAGCGGCCGTAGGGATAGCGCGACTCGAGCTTTTCCAGGTACTTCACCGCCTTGGTCCAGTCCCTGGAGCTCTGCGCATCGCGCGCCTCGCCGTACAGGCGCTGCGCCGACCAGCCCGCGGTCTCGTCGGGGCCTTCGCCCGTGCCGGCGCAGGCCGCGAGCAGCGCCGTCGCGGCGACGGCGGCGAGCAGACTCAGTACACTTGAACGCATGGGGCGCGATTATAGCGACGACGAGAAGGAAAACGCCGATTGGGACGCGAGCTTCGTCGCGCCGATGAGCGCGCCGGTGCCGCGCGAACTCGGCGGGTTGCGCTTGGACCAGGCCCTGGCGCGCATGTTCCCGCAGTATTCGCGCAACCGCCTGCAGGTCTGGCTCGCGGCGGGCCACATCCGCCTGGACGGTGAGCGCGGCGATTCCAGCCAGCCGGTGCGGGGCGGGGAGCGCGTGGACCTCGCGCCGCCGGCGGCGCCGCAGGCCGCACCGCGCGCGCAGAAGATGGCGCTCGCCATCGTGCACGAGGATGCCGACCTGATCGTGATCAACAAGCCGGCCGGTCTGGTGGTGCACCCGGGCGCGGGCGTGCCCGACGGCACGATGATGAACGGCCTGCTGGCGCATGCGCCGGCGCTCGCCGGGGTGCCGCGCGCGGGCATCGTGCACCGGCTGGACAAGGACACCAGCGGCCTGCTGGTGGTGGCGAAGACAGTCGAGTCGCAGGTGAGCCTCGTACGCCAGCTCGAGGCGCGCAGCATGCGCCGCATCTACCTGGCGGTGGTGCAGGGCGATCCGCCCACCAGCGGCCTGATCGACGCACCGCTGGGGCGCGACACGCACGCGCGCACGCGCATGGCCGTCACGCGCCGCGGCAAGGACGCGGTGACGCGCTACCGCGTGCTGGAGCGCTTCGGCCATGCGGCGCTGGTCGAATGCCGGCTGGAGAGCGGCCGCACGCACCAGATCCGCGTGCACTTCCAGCACATCCGCCACCCTCTGGTCGGCGACACGGTGTACCGCCGCGGCACGCGCCACGGCCTCGCCTTCGGCCGGCAGGCGCTGCATGCGGTGGAGCTTTCGCTGGTGCATCCGCGCTCGGGCAAGACCGTCACCTGGCAGGCGGAGCCGCCAGCCGATTTCCAGAAGCTGCTGAAAGGCCTGCGCCAGTGATCGTGCCCGACTGGCCGGCGCCGGCGCGGGTGCGCGCGCTGGTGACCACGCGCGGCGAAGGCGATCCGGCGCTGCCGGCGGCGCCTGCGTGGCTGCGGCAAGTGCATGGCATTGCGGTGGTGGATGCGGCAAGCGTCGCCGGCGAGCCGGAGGCCGACGCGTCGGTGGCGCGGCAGTCGAACGTGGTCTGCGCGGTGAAGGCGGCAGATTGCCTGCCGGTGCTGCTGGCCGATGACGCCGGCAGCGTGGTCGGCGCCGCGCACGCCGGCTGGCGCGGCCTTGCCGCCGGGGTGATCGAGGCGACCGTGAAGGAGATGCGCGTCGCGCCCCGGTCGCTCATCGCCTGGCTCGGCCCGGCCATCGGGCCCAAGGTGTACGAGGTGGGCGAGGAGGTGCGCGCGGCGTTCCTTGCTCGCGATGCGCGCGCGGCAAGCGCGTTCGTGCCGAACCGGCCCGGGCACTGGCTGCTCGACCTGTACGCCGTGGCGCGCCAGCGGCTCGCGGCGAGCGGCGTGGCGCGGGTGCACGGCGGGGGGCTGTGCACCTACTCCGACCCGCAGCGCTTTCCGTCCTTTCGCCGAGACCGCACGCGCGAGCGCATCGCCGCGTTCGTCTGGTTAGAATCGCCCCCGCTATGACTCTTACGTGGATCGTGCTGGCAAGCATCGCGGGCGGGCTGCTGTCGGTGGGCGCCGCCGCCTTCGCGCTGGTGCTGCGCGCCTCGTGGATTCCGATGCTGGTGTCCTTCGCCATCGGCACGCTGCTCGGCGCGGCCTTCCTCGAAGTGGTGCCGCACGCCTTCGAGTCGGGCGACGCGCACCAGGCGGCGGGCGCGATCCTCGGCGGCATCCTCGGCTTTTTCCTGCTGGAGAAGCTGCTGCTGTGGCGCCACTCGCACGACCACGGCGAGGCAGCGCAGCCGCACCACCACCACGAGCATTCGCGCGCCGGCCTCTTGATCGTGGTCGGCGACACCGTGCACAATTTCGTCGACGGCATCCTCATCGCTGCCGCGTTCCTGCAGAGCCCGGAGCTCGGCCTGATCACCGCCATCGCCATCGTGGCGCACGAAATCCCGCAGGAAGTCGGCGACTTCCTGGTGCTGCTCAATTCGGGCTATTCGAAGTCGCGCGCCTTCGCCATGAACGCGCTGTCCTCCTGCGGCACGCTGGCCGGCGGCGTGCTGGGGTACTTCACGCTGGCGGGCTTCGAGGACTGGGAGGCGACCCTGCTCGGCGTGGTCGCCGCGAGCATGATCTACGTCGCCGTGGCCGACCTGATCCCCGGCCTGCACAAGCGCCCGGAACTGCGCGCCACCGCGTCGCAGGCTCTTCTGATCGCCGCCGGCGTCGGGGTGATCGCGCTGGTACGCATGTTCGCGGGCCACGGCCACTAGCAGGGTTTGACCGGCCCGATGGTGCGGCGCAAAATAGCCGGCCTTGAATTCGCCGCAAACCCCTGCTGATTTCGTTGCGTCCATCGCCCAGTCCGGCAACGACATGGCGAAGAACTGGCTGCGCCTGGCGGCCGGCGCCCCAGGCCAAGCCCAGCCTGCGGAGTACCTTGCGCGCCTGGGCGGCGATAGCAAGCGCGTCGGCGCCCTGCAGGCGGAGTTCCTGCAGAAGCAGATGCAGCTCTGGGGAACGTTCGCCACGGGCGGCACGTCCGAGTCCCCGGGCGACCGGCGCTTCGCCGCGAAAGAGTGGCGCGACAACCCCTACTACAGCTACCTGAAGCAGTCCTACCTGCTGGCCGCCGAATACCTCGAGCAGTTGGTCGAGGCCGCCGCGCTCGAAGGGCAAGCGAAGGAACGCCTGCGCTTTACGGTGCAGCAGTGGGTGGACGCGATGAGCCCGGCGAATTTCGCCGCCACCAACCCGGAAGTGCTGCGCCTGGCCAAGGAGTCCAATGGCGAGACGCTGACCCGCGGGCTCGCCAACCTGCTCGCCGACGCGGGCAAGGGCCATATCAGCCAGACGGACGAGGCCGCCTTCGAGGTGGGCCGCAACCTGGCGATGACGCCGGGCACGGTGGTGCTGGAAAACGAGCTGATGCAGCTCATCCAGTACGCGCCCGCCACGCCCGAGGTGGCCAAGCGCCCGCTGGTGATGGTGCCGCCGTGCATCAACAAGTTCTACATCCTCGACCTGCAGCCGGAGAATTCCTTCGTGCGCTACGCGGTGGGCGAGGGGCATACGGTGTTCATGGTGTCCTGGCGCAACGTCGCCGCGGCCCAGGGCGGCTACGGCTGGGACGACTACCTTGAGATGGGCGTGCTCTGCGCGTTGCGCGCCGCGCGCGACATCACCGGCGCCGATCACGTCAACGCACTGGGCTTTTGCGTCGGCGGCACGCTCCTTGGCGCGGCGCTCGCGGTGCTGGCGGCGAACGACGAGGACCTGGTGGAGAGCGCCACCTTCCTCGCCACCATGCTGGATTTTTCCGACACCGGCCAGATCGGCCTCTTTGTGGACGAAGCGAGCGTTGCGCAGCGCGAAGGCACGCTCGGGCGCGGCGGCATCTTGCCGGCCGCGGAACTGTCCACCGTGTTCTCCGCCCTGCGCGCCAACGACTTGATCTGGCCCTACGTGGTGAACAACTACCTCAAGGGCGGCTCGCCCGCGGCCTTCGACCTGCTGTACTGGAACGCGGACGGCACCAACCTTCCGGGGCCGATGTACTGCTGGTACCTGCGCAATACCTACCTCGAGAACAAGCTGCGCGTGCCGGGCGCGCTCAGCAGCCTCGGCGTGGCCCTGGACCTGGGCCGCGTGGCGCAGCCAAGCTTCATCGTCGCCACGCGCGAAGACCACATCGTGCCTTGGCGATCGGCTTACCGTTCGCTTGGCGTGCTTGGCGGCGAGAAGACCTTCGTGCTCGGCGCGAGCGGCCACGTCGCAGGCATCATCAATCCGGCATCGAAGAACCGCCGCAGCTACTGGGCGTCGCAGGGTCATGGGCAAGTGCAGGACGCGGAAGCCTGGCTGCAAGGCGCAGCCGAGCATCCCGGGAGCTGGTGGCCGCAATGGTCCGGCTGGCTCGCGCAATACGGCGGCGGCAAGCGCAAGGCGCCGAAGAAAGAGGGCAACGCCCGGTTCAAGGCCATCGAGCCCGCACCGGGCCGCTACGTCAAACAGAAAGCCAATTAGGAGACAGCCATGGAAGACATCGTCATCGTCGGCGCGGCGCGCAGCGCCATCGGAAAATTCGGCGGCACGCTCGCCAGGACCCCGGCGTCGGACCTCGGGGCGCACATCATCCGCAAGCTGCTCGAGCGTTCGGGCGTGCGGCCCGAGCAGGTTTCCGAGGTCATCCTCGGCCAGGTGCTCGCGGCGGGCGTAGGCCAGAACCCGGCGCGCCAGGCGGCGATCAAGGCGGGCCTGCCCGACATGATCCCGGCCATGACCATCAACAAGGTCTGCGGCTCGGGCCTGAAGGCGGTGATGCTCGCGGCGCAGTCCATCGCCAACGGCGACGCCGACGTGGTGATCGCCGGCGGGCAGGAGAACATGAGCGCCGCGCCGCACGTGCTGAACGGCTCGCGCGACGGTTTCCGCATGGGCGACGCGAAGATGATCGACTCGATGGTCGTGGACGGGCTGTGGGACGTGTTCAACCAGTACCACATGGGCGTCACCGCGGAGAACGTGGCCAGGGAATACGCCGTCACGCGCCAGGAGCAGGACGAGTTCGCGGTGAAGAGCCAGAACAAGGCGGAAGCCGCGCAGAAGTCGGGCCGCTTCAAGGAAGAGATCATTCCGTTCGAGATCCCCTCTAAGAAGGGGCCGACGGTGTTCGAAGCCGACGAATTTCCGCGCCACGGCGCGACCATGGAGGCGATGGCCGGCTTGAAGCCCGCGTTCGACAAGAACGGCACGGTGACCGCCGCCAACGCCTCGGGCATCAACGACGGCGCGGCGGCGGTGATCGTCGCGAGTGCGAAGAAGGCGAAGGAGCTGGGCCTGAAGCCGATCGCGCGCATCAAGGCTTTCGCCTCCGCCGGCGTGGACCCGAAGTACATGGGCATGGGCCCGGTGCCTGCCTCCAAGCGCTGCCTCGCGCGCGCCGGCTGGGAGCCGAAGGACCTCGAGCTGATGGAGATCAACGAGGCCTTCGCCTCGCAGGCCATCGCCGTGAACCGCCAGATGGGCTGGGACACCTCGCGCGTGAACGTGAACGGCGGCGCGATCGCGCTGGGCCATCCCATCGGCGCCTCGGGCTGCCGCATCCTGGTGACGCTGCTGCACGAGATGCAAAAGCGCGACGCGAAGAAGGGCCTCGCCTCGCTGTGCATCGGCGGCGGTATGGGCGTGGCGCTGGCGGTCGAGCGATGAGCGCAGTTCTCAAGACCGAGGCGATGCCCAAGCGGATCGCCTTCGTCACCGGCGGCATGGGCGGCATCGGCACGGCGATTTGCCGGCGCCTCGCCGCGGCGGGACACACCGTCGTTGCCGGATGCCTGCCCGACTACGACCGCAAGGACGAGTGGCTCGGCGCGATGCGAAAGGAAGGCTGGCGCGTGCACGCCGCCGAGGGCGACGTGTCGAACTTCGAATCCTGCGCCGAGATGTTCTACCACGTGCACTCGGTGGTCGGATCCGTGGACATCCTGATCAACAACGCCGGCATCACGCGCGACGCGGTGTTCAAGCGCATGACCGAGCAGGACTGGACCGCGGTGATCAACACCAACCTGAACAGCGTGTTCAACGTCACGCGCCAGGTGATCGACGGCATGAGCGAGCGGGGCTGGGGCCGCGTCGTCAACATCTCCTCGGTGAATGCGATCAAGGGCCAGTTCGGCCAGACCAACTATTCGGCTGCCAAGGCGGGCATGGCGGGATTTTCCAAGGCGCTGGCGCAGGAAGTGGTGAGGAAGGGCATCACCGTGAACACGGTGTCGCCCGGCTACGTGGAAACCGACCTGGTGATGGCGATCCGTCCCGAGGTGCGCGAGCAGATCCTCGCCTCGATCCCGATGGGGCGGCTGGCGCAGCCGGGGGAAATCGCCGCGGTGGTCGCTTTCCTCGTCTCGGAGGAAGCCGGCTACATCACCGGCGCGAACATTTCGGTGAACGGCGGCATGCACATGATGTAGTAGACTGGTTTTAGGGAGGAAACGTTACATGGCGCAGCAGAGGATCGCCGTCGTCACCGGCGGCATGGGCGGGTTGGGCGAGTCGATATCCACGAAGATGGCGGATGCCGGCTACAAGGTGGTGGTCACCTACTCGCCGTCCAACACCAAGTACAAAACCTGGCTGGACGAGATGAAGTCCCAGGGCTACGCGTTCGGCGCCTATCCGGTGGACGTGGCGGATTTCGAGGACTGCGCCGCCAAGGCGGCGAGGATCGCGGCGGAAGCCGGCCCGATCGACATCCTCGTCAACAACGCCGGCATCACGCGCGACATGACGTTCAAGAAGATGACCAAGGCGGACTGGGACGCGGTGATGCGCACCAACCTCGACTCGTGCTTCAACATGACCAAGCAGGTGATGGACGGCATGGCGGAGCGCGCCTGGGGCCGCGTGATCAACGTGTCCTCGGTGAACGGCCAGAAGGGCGCCTTCGGGCAGACCAACTACTCGGCGGCCAAGGCCGGCATCCACGGCTTCACCAAGGCGCTGGCGCTGGAGGTGGCGAAGAAGAACGTCACCGTGAACACC
>JANMUO010000046.1:0-9824 GCA_031391655.1 Betaproteobacteria bacterium | reverse complement strand
CCTCGGGCATCTGCGCAAGGGAGCGGATCAGGAACTCGAAGCCTTTGTAATAGACGTGCCTGCCGAGAGCGAACACCAGGAATTTCGCGCCATGGCGGCGGCGAATCTCTTCGGCCAGTGGCGGGCGCTCGCGAAAGCGCGACAGGTCGAAGCCGTAGGGCACCACGTGGAGCCTCGAGCGGTCTTCGACTGCCTCGAGCTGCTGCGAGGAACTGATGTGCGCGGGCGTGGCGGCGATGATGGCGTCGGCCGAGCGCACCAGCCGGTCGAGGAACGGCCGGTAGAGCGCGAGGAGTCTTTGCTGGCGGATGATGTCACTGTGCCAGGAGATAACGCGCTTCACGCGCCGCGACAGCAGCGATGCGGACAGGTGCGCCATCGGGTCGGCCGGGAACTGCAGGTGCACCAGGTCGAAAGGCGCGCGCCGATGGCGAGAGAGCGCGTGCCAGGGCATCGTCGGGCACACCGGGGTACCAGCGAGGTTTGCCCAGGGACTCGCATAGACCGTCTCGCCCACCATCTGCAGGTCGGGCGCGCCGCCGCGCTCGGCGACGATGTTGGTGTAGCGCACCTGCGGTTCGAGCGCGCGCGCAAGCTCGAAGACGTAGCGCTCCAGGCCGCCGAAGTTGTCGTCGGCGTAGCGGCCGAAGGTGAGGACGCGGATCAAGCGAGCGGCCGCGCAGGCCGGGGCGGCGCCGGGAAGGCTCGGCCCCAGGCGAGAGCGGCGAGCCCGCCAAGGGCCGCGGGAAGCGGCGCGATCTCGCGCGCGAGGCGCCAGTGGGCAGGAGCCGACGCGCCGCGCCGGGTGATCGCGAGGGCGAGGCAGGCGCCGGCGAGTCCCGGCTTGACCCGCTCCCGCTCGTCAGGGGCGAGGTGCCGGTCCAGCAGCTGCAACTGCTCGCGCATCGCCGTGCCATCGAGGTTGGGGCCGATGTGCGCCTGTGCCGCATGGCGCGTCACTTCGCAGCCCAGCGACTGCGTGATGCCGAGGTTGCCGCGGCGCAGCGCCTTGAAATAGAAATCGATGTCGCCGGCGGTGCGCCAGCCTTCCTCGAAGCGCTGCTCGCCGATCGCCGCGCGCCGGAACAGCACGCCCGAGGGGTAGTTGAGCGGATTGCGCCGCGTGCGCGCGTAGTACTCGAACCAGGTCCACGCAAAGTCCGCGCCGTCGTAGATCCCGGGGGCAAGGTCGTTTGCGAACTCGCCCAGCGCCGCGCCTTGCGCAGAGACGAAGCGCCCCCGGGTACTCAGCATGGCGAGGTCCGCGTTGCGCTCCATCAGTGCAACCTCGTTGCGCAGGCAGTCCGGTGCGAGCGCGTCGTCGCCCGCAAGCAGCCGCAGGTACGGCGAAGCCGAGAGCTCCAGGCAGCGGTTGAAGTTGCCAAACAGGCCGATGTTGGCCGCGTTGCGATGCAGGCGCACGCCCTGGTTCGCGAACGGCTGCAGCGCTTCCCAGGTGCCGTCCTGCGAGCAATTGTCCGCCACCAGGACTTCGAGCCCTTCGACCTTCTGCTCGAGCGCCGAGCGCACCGCGCGCTCGATGGTGGCGCGCTGGTTGAAGACCGGGATGGCGACGGTGCAGGTCGGCATGGTTGGTGGTTGGCTCAGGCAGGTCGCGCCAGATCGCCCCACGCCAGCCGGGAGAGCCTGGCCCGCGTGCCGGCATCCGCCGCCACATAGGCGTCAGTCTGGTTGTCCGAAACCAGCAGGTCCTCTTGCTTCGCCTGCCGGAAAGTGTTGGCGAGGTGCCAGCGTTCCCTCGCGTAAGCGCTGCCATGGCGATCGACGACAAGCGCATCGAGCCCCAGCCGCCTGACCTGCGCGGTCAGGCCGTCCCTGCCGCTTTCCAGCGCGAGCGCGAAGAACTTGAGCAACAGCGGCCTCAGCACAATGCGCGACAGGACTTCGCGCGCCGCCATGAAGGCATTGGTGCGCACATGAGGGTTGGGGAAAGGAGCGAAAAAGCGCTGCGTGACCCAGCGCTTCGGCGCCGGCAGGGCGGCGAGGCTCTCGCAGGACCCGGTTGCCCCGGTCAGGCCCACGGATCCTGAGGCGAGCGGCGCGTGGAGTTTCGCCAGCCAGTCCGCGCACTGCAACTGGCTGAAGGAATTCAGGAAGCAGAAATGGGCGTGGTCGAACCGCCCGATCGCGGCGAAGTAGGGCTGCAGGTCGAAGCCCCTGTCGGGCAGGAAAAGTCGCTGGTGGGCGATCTCCTCTAGAGCCTGCGCATGGTCGGCGGGCACCGCATTGCCGAATCCCTTGTAGACCAGGACAAGGTCATGCCCGATGCCGGCGGCGTGTCGACGGTAGGAATCAAGGAATCGCCGCAGGGGCGCCAGGCCGTTGCGCTCGCGCACCAGGTGCACGACGGCAATGCCGGGCACTTCAGGCGTTCCCCGGGTACTTTGCGCGCAGGTAGTCGGCGAGGGCCTCGCGCCAGGGCCGCAGCGTCACGCCAAGCGCACGCGCCCTGGTGTTTGCCAGCACCGAGTAGAGCGGCCGGCGCATGTTGCCCGTCCTGCCGCCGCGGTCCACCGGCACCACCTCCGACTTCCCGCCCGCCAGGCGCACGATTTCGCGCGTGAACTCGTACCAGGAGCAGGCCCCTTCGTTGACCAGGTGGTACAGGCCCGGCGGCGGGGATTTCTCCAGGAGCGCGAACACCGCGCGGCTGAGGTCGTCCGTCGATGTCGGGGCAACCACCTGCTCGCTCGCCATCTCGATGCGCTTGCCTGCGCGCGCGTCCGCCACGCGCCCGTCGACGAAATTGCCCCCCTTGGAGCGCGCTCCGGAGCGGCCGTAGAGCCCGCAGGTGCGGATCACCACCGCTTGCTGCGGAGCATTTGCGAGCGCCGCGAGCTCGCCGGCGAGCCGGCTGATGCCGTAGACCTGCAGCGGCGCGGGTTTGTCGTCCTCCCGCCAGGGCTCGCTGCGCGGTCCGCCGAACACGTAGTCGCTGCTGAAGGTGATGAAGCGGGCGCCTTGCGCAGCGCAGGCGGCCGCCAGGTCGCGCACTGCTACGCAATTGACGAGGAATGCCTGCGCCGGCTCCTCTTCGCACTTGGGCACGTTGTGGAAGGCGGCGCAGTTGATGACGGTATCCGGCCGGAGCTTCTCGATGGAGCGCCCGGCCTCCCCATGGCGCGCGAGATCCAGCTCCTCGCGCCCCGGCGCGACGATCTCGTGCCCCGGGTTGTTGCGCGCGAGGTCACCGCCGAGCTGCCCGGTCGCACCGATGAGCAGGATCTTCATGGCAGTAGCGCGTAAGACTGGTCGCGCTCGGACAAGATCGGCGCCGGCAACGGCCACTTGACCTTCAGCAGGGGGTCGTCCCAGCGCACGCCGCGTGCCAGGTCCGGATGATAGGTCTCCGACATCTGGTAGTGCACTTCGCTGTCATCGGCGAGCGTCTGAAAGCCGTGCGCGAATCCTTCCGGCACATAGAAGGCAAGTCGGTTGTCGGCGCTCAACTCCTGCGCATGCCAGCGCAGGCGCGTGGGCGAGCCCTCGCGCAGGTCCACGATCACGTCCCAGATGGCGCCGCGCGTGCAGCGCACCACCTTCGCCTCCTCGTGCGGCGCCGCCTGGTAATGCAGGCCGCGCAAGGTGCCGCGCTTGCGGTTCCAGGAGACGTTGCACTGCGCGATCGCGGGCTTCAGGCCCTGCTTGCGGAACTCCTCCTGGCAGAAGGAGCGCGCGAAGAACCCGCGCTCGTCCTCCAGGGGCTCGAGCTCGACAACGAACGCCCCGGCGAGCGGCGTCGGCAGGAACTTCAATCGAGCACCTTCGTCTCTGGGATCGGCACCACGAAGCGCCCGCCCCAGGCGCGGATGCCCGCCATCTGCGCCACGATCTCGTCCTTCAGGTTCCACGGCAGTATGAGTACGTAGTCCGGCCGCGTCTCCATGATCTTCTCGGGCGCGAGGATCGGGATGTGCACCCCGGGCAGGAAGCGTCCCTGCTTGTGCGGGCTGCGGTCCACGGTGAACTCGACGAGGTCGCTGCGCACGCCGCAGTAGTTGAGCAGGGTGTTGCCCTTGGCGGGCGCGCCGTAGCCGGCGACGCGCTTGCCCGATTCCTTCGCGCCGATGAGAAATTTCAGGAGGCTTCGCTTGGCCGCGCGTACCTGCTCGGCGAAGGCGCGATAGGTGCCGGCGCGCTCCAGGCCCGCTGCCTGCTCGCGCGCGCGCAGCTCGGCCACCTTCGGCGACACGCGCATTGAGGCGTTGGCGGCGTGGCGCGCGTAGATGCGAAGCGATCCACCGTGCGTGGGCAGTTCGTCCACGTCGAACAGGGTCAGGCCGTGCGCGGCGAACACGCGCTCGGCGACCACGAAGGAGATGTAGGAGAAGTGCTCGTGGTAGATGGTGTCGAACTGGCTCTCCTGCATGAGCTTCAGGAGGTGCGGAAATTCCATCGTCACCACGCCAGCGGGCTTGAGCAGCAGGCTCATGCCGCGCACGAAATCGTTCAGGTCGGGCACGTGCGCTAGCACGTTGTTGCCGAGGATCAGGTCGGCCTTGCGCCCGGCGGCAGCGAGTTCGGTCGCCGTTTTCACGCCGAAGAACTTCACCAGCGTCGGCACGCCCTTTTTCTCCGCCACCGCCGCGACGTTGGCCGCCGGTTCGATGCCCAGCACCGGCACGCCCTGCTCGACGAAGTTCTGCAGGAGGTAGCCGTCGTTGCTCGCGATCTCCACCACGAAGCTCGAGCTGTTGAGTCCCAGTCTCGCGATCATCGCCTGCGAGTAGGCCCTGGCGTGCGCCAGCCAGGACTCCGAATAGGAGGAAAAGTAGGCGTAGTCGCTGAAAATCTGCTCGGGTGTCTCGAACTCCTCCAGCTGCACGAGGAAGCACTTCTCGCATACCCAGGCGTGCAGCGGGTAGAAGCGCTCCATGCGGTTCAGCGCCTCGGCCTCGAGGAAGGCGTTCGACGGCGGCGACATGCCCAGGTCGGCGAACGACAGCCTGAGGGTCGCAGCGCAGAAACGGCAGGCGGCGGGCTTCACGCGGGGGAAAGTCCCATGTAGCGCTCGATCTGCGCGAGCGTGAGCTGCCGCGCGTCGGCGCCTTGCGCCTGCGTCTTGTACCAGCCCACGGTCCACTCCAGCGCCATCTGCAGGCCGAGGCGCGGCTGCCAGCCCAGCCGGCTGCGCGCCTTCGAGCTGTCGAGCTTGAGGAAGTGCGCCTCGTGCGGGTGCGCGCCCCTGTCCGCCTCCCAGGAGGCCTGCGGGCCCCACAGGCGCGTGATGGTGGAAACGACCTTCTCCACCGGGACCGCATCCTTTTCATCCGGTCCGAAATTCCAGCCTTCCGCGTACATCGCGGGCGTGTCGTGCAGGTGTTCGGCGAGGCGCAGGTAGCCGGCGAGCGGCTCGAGCACGTGCTGCCACGGTCGTACTGCCTTGGGATTGCGCACCTGCAACGCCTTGCCGGCCACCGCCGCGCGCACGGCGTCGGGCACGATGCGGTCCTGCGCCCAGTCGCCGCCGCCGATCACGTTGCCGGCGCGCGCCGAGGCGACCGCCGCGCCGCCGGGAAAGGATGCCCGGTAGGCAGCAGTGACCAGTTCCGCGCAACCCTTGCTGCTGCTGTACGGATCGCGCCCGCCCATCGCGTCGCTCTCGAGGTAGGCCTGCCCGGTTTCGAGGTTCTGGTAGCACTTGTCGCTGGTGACATTGACCACTGCGCGCACGCTGCCGGTCCTGCGCGCCGCTTCGAGCAGGTGCACCGTGCCCATCACGTTGGTCATGTAGGTGCCCACCGGATCGTCATAGGACGGGCGCACCAGCGACTGCGCGGCCAGGTGGAACACGATCTCGGGCTCGCAGGATTCGATGGCCTTGGCCAGCGTATCGAGATCGCGGATGTCGGAGATCGTGCTGGCGATGCCCGCCCTGGCCTCGACCAGCGCCCACAGCGAAGGCGAACTCGGTGGCTTGAGGGCGAATCCGGAGACGCGCGCGCCCAGCGATGCCAGCCAGAGCGCGAGCCAGCAACCCTTGAATCCGGTGTGGCCGGTGACGAAAACCCGCTTGCCGGCCCAGAACGTCGGCGTCACCACTTCTTCCACGGCGGGTTGCCGCTCGCCCACAGCTCCTCGAGGTGGTTCTTGTCGCGCAGCGTGTCCATCGGCTGCCAGAAGCCGCGATGGAAATGGGCGGCGAGCTGGCGCTCTTTCGCCAGGCGCTCGAGCGGCTCGCGCTCCCACACCGTGGCGTCGCCCTGCAGGGTGTCCAGCACCGACGGCGAGCAGACGAAAAAGCCGCCGTTGATCCAGCCGCCGTCGCCTTTGGGCTTTTCCTGGAAGCTGGTCACGTGCGCGCCGTCCATCACCAGCGAGCCGAAGCGCCCCGGGGGTTGCACGGCGGTGAGCGTGCACTTCACCTTCTGCGCCTTGTGGAAGGCGATCAGCGCCTTCAGGTCCACGTCGGCGACCCCGTCGCCGTAGGTGAAGCAGAAGTCCTCCTTGCCGAGGTATTGGGCCACTCGCTTCAGGCGCCCGCCGGTCTGCGTGCCTTCGCCGGTTTCCACCAGCGTCACCTTCCAGGGCTCGGCGCTCTTCTGGTGCACCTGCATCGAGTTGTCGCGCATGTCGATGGTGACGTCGGACATGTGCAGGAAGTAGTTGGCGAAGTACTCCTTGATGACGTAGCCCTTGTAGCCCAGGCACACGATGAACTCGTCCACGCCCTGCGCGGAGTAGATCTTCATGATGTGCCAGAGGATCGGCTTGCCGCCGATTTCGATCATCGGCTTGGGCCTGAGGGCGGACTCTTCGCTGATGCGGGTGCCGAACCCGCCGGCCAGGATGACGCATTTCATGGCGCGTATTGTCCCAAAAATTCCTGCTGCGAGCCTTCGTAAACCTCGAGGATGGTGCGATACCTTCCCACGATGCGCTGCGGCGCGTAGCGCGGATAGGCGCCGGCCAGCGCCAGGAGGCCGATATTCACCCTGTGCCGCATGCGGGCGGAGAGCGCTCCTCCGACCGTTGCCAGGCTCCAGGCCACCGCCGCGACGCATTTCTCCCCGAACCCCAGTTTCTCCCAGGGCAGCCTCGCGCGCGGTTCCTCGGCCGTGCTGGCCTGCAGGATCTGCAGCAGCCGGTAGCGGCCGTAGTTCACTTTCAAGTCGTGGTCCTTGCCGTAGTTGAGGCGCAGCGCCTCCATCGCGAGCAGCCACGAGTTGTTCATCTCGGTGCCCGGCAGCACCACCTGCTCAAGCTGCCGGAACGAGTCGCGGTCGGGGGCGTTGTTGAGGAACTCGACGCCGCTGCGCTCCGCGCGATTGACGTAGTAGTAGCCGAAGGACTTGGGGCTGACGCCGATGGCGACCAGGGGCTGCGGGCAAACGAGGATCCGCTCCGCCTTCAGCAAGGCCGCGTTCATCGCGTAGTAATCCGGGTAAGGGGACTGGTAGAACGGGCCCTTGCCGCGCAGCGCGTCGATCAGGCGCCGGCTGACCAGCGCGAACTGCATGTTGAAGCCGAAGGTCACGCGGAAATCCATCGCGTCGCGCACGCACTGCAGCGCCACCTCCCGCTCGAGCCAGAACGGCGCCGTCGCGCCCTTGAGGAATCCCGCATAGCCGTACGGCTGCAGGAAGCCCTCGGGAAACCCCGGCATCACGCCCGGGTACGCGTACAAGAGCGCGCCGTGGTAGACGAGGTCCGGCGCGCCGCGCTCCTCGATCAGCCGGCGCAGGGTGGAAAAGTAGCCCTTCAGCAGGCAATCGTCGTCGCCCAGCATCACCACGTAGTCGCCGGTGCTTTTCTCCAGCGCGTTGTTCCAGTTTCCAGTGACCGGGACGAAGGACGCCGTGCGGAAATAGCGGACGCGCGGGTCGTTCAGCGAGCGCACGTAGCCGGCGATGTCCTCTTCGGACGCGTTGTCGGAGACGATAATCTCCCAGTCGGCGTCGTCCTGGCGCCGCACGGTTTCGATCGCGTAGCGCAGCAATTCGAGCCGATTGCGCGTCGGGAGGAGGACGGAGAATTTCAAGCTGCCGCCTTGCGCAAGACCACGGTATACGCGCTGCCCCGACCTTCCGCGTTGTCCCACGGCAGGAACAGCTTGCCGGCGAGGCTCCCCAGTCGCCGGAACGCCCGGTTCAGGAACCAGTTGCGCGACAGGTTGGCGAAGGTCCAGCCCCAGCCGAAATCGTTCCAGCCCAGGCTGCCCTGGTCGCGCGTAGTGCTCAGCACGGTTTCAAGTCCCAGCCCGAGCGCGTGTTCGGACAGCGTGGCAGCCGGAATCAGATGCAGGTGCCGCGGCGCATCGAGGTGCGTCCAATAGCGGCCCATCAAGCCGAACTGGAAGGCAAGCGGGTTGGGCGCCGCGATTGCCAGCACGCCGCCGGGTTTGAGGCGTTCGACCATCAAGCCGAGGGTCTTCCACGGATCGGGCAGGTGCTCGATCACGTGCCACAGCGCGATGACGTCGCAGGGCTCGGCGGCGCGCACGGCGGCGTCGATGTCCAGGCTGTGCACCGCCCGGATCCCGGCCACTTCATTCATGAAGCGGCAGCAGGCTTCGCTCATCTCGATGGCGGAAGCCTCGAACCCGGCCTGCCTGGCGAGCCAGGTGAAGGCGCCGTAGGCGGGCCCGATCTCCAGCAACCGGCCACTAGCAACGTAGCGCTGCACCAGTTCGATCTTGTAGCGCTCGGGTTCGGCCGCTTTCGCCAGGTCAGCGACGCTCGTCGGGATGCCGTAGTAGTCGCCAGGGTAGTACTTGCCGATGTCCTGCGGGATCGGCGAGAGAAAGACGATGCCGCAGGCCGCGCAGCGGTGGTAGTCAAAGGTCTCCGCGGTGATCCGGCGGTTCCAGTCCTTCGCGCTGAGGTGCAGCGGAGACGATTGCCGGCAGCGGGGACAGGCGGCTTGCATCAGGCAGAGACTACTTTGTTGCGACGAACACGACCTGGGGCGCACCAAGGTGGCCGTACTCCATGCTCCAGTACAGGCCGATGAACGCGTCGCTGAAGCCGCCCTCGCGGATCATCGCCAGCAGATCCCAACCGAAGTCGTGGTACACGAGCGAGCCGCCTTCCGGGTCAATCGGGTTGCCGTGGTACTCGGGCGGTAGCAGGTGCTCGAGCTTGCCGTTCACCAGGCGGGCGCGCTGCACGGTCGCGTCGCGCTCGGGGAAAAACGGCACCGTCATCAGCAGCACGCCGCCCGGCCGGAGCACCCGCGCCTTTTCGCGGAAGCCTTGGCGCGGATCCGGGACGTGCTCGAACACATCCATGCTCACGATGATGTCCATGGAGGCATCCGGCAGACTCAGCGCTGCGCAATCTTCGTGGCGGACGCCGTTGACGACGGAGCCGGGTTTCACGTCGGGGCCGAGCCATTCGCAACCAGTGATCTTCCAGCCGGGGGCGGCCGCCTTCAGGTAGCGGTAAAGAGGCGTTACCTGTTCTAACATGAAGATGTCCGCTGTGGCCAACTGCACCCGCTCGCGCAGGAACAGCGCCAGGGCGCGCTGCCGGTTTGTGAGCTGAGTCACCGGGCACACGAGGCGCTCGCGCCACCTCGGGATGGTGATGCCCTCGCGCAGTTCTGCTCCGTACTGGCGGTCAACCAGGAAGTGCACTGGCTTTCCGGCAAGGAGCGAGAATCCGGGGACAGCGTATTCCTCGTCGTCGCGGTGTTCTTGCGCGAGCCTCAGCTCCACGGCCTCGCGGTCGCGCCACTCGGGCCGCGCCATCTCGCGTTCGTACTCCGCGCGGCTGCGCACCGGCGCCACCTCCAGCCGGGGCTTGCCCGCGGGAAGAACCTGCTCGAGGTGCGGGACGTCAAGGCGTAGACCTGCGGCGTGC
>JANMUO010000305.1:0-2000 GCA_031391655.1 Betaproteobacteria bacterium | reverse complement strand
GACCCGGCGCCAGTTCGTCGTTGTCGAGCGCGCCGCCGGTCATCGCGAAAAGCACGGCGTTGTCATGCACGCGCTTTCCGTTGAGGGTGGCGGTGATGCGGTTGCCGACGACAATCGCGTCGAGCGCCTGCCACTCGCCCGCGGGCTTGCCCGCATCGACGTCCGGGGCTTTCCACCCGTAGATCGACACAAACCCCTGGCGCCCGGCTGTGGCCGGACTGCCCATGCCAAGAGCCAGCTGCAGCTCGTAGCGTCCACGCAGGTAGAGCCCGCTGTTCTGACCTTCGTCCAGCTTGAACTCCGCCTCGATCTTGAAGTCCTTGAATTTCTCCTTCGAGACCGGGTTGTAGGTGGGAGGTTCGTTCTCCAGGATCCCGTTGCCGATCTTCCACGCCCCCTTGTGCCCCGGACCCCCGTCGCTCCACACGTCGAGGCCGATACCAGGCCCGACGAGGACGACAGGCTTGCCATATTCGTGATTCCCGTTGGCGTTGGAGGGCGGCCAGACGGGCTGACGCACGCCGACCCAGTTGATCGGGTTCGCCGGCGGGCGCGGCGCGGCTGCCGGCGTCGCAGGAGCGGGCTGCCCTGCCGCGGTCGTGGCGCCGCGCGTCGGAAGCGTGCACGGCTCGGGCGTATGGCGACCAATCAACTTGCCGTTGTCGATGCGCGCGCGATAGATGGGCCCGCACGCTCTCACCGGGTCGGCGGTCCCTCCCTCGCCGCGGCCGTACTGAAATACCAGCTCGTTGCCTTCCATGCGGACCCAGGCGAGCGGCGTCGCATGGGCACTGCGGTTGAGGAAACGGCCGGCGAGCTGGTCGCCGTTCTGCGTCACCTCGAGCCAATAGACCTTGTCGGCGTCCGCGCCGGTTCCCGTGAGGTTCCAGCGCCCGACAAACGGGTTTTGCTGACCGGCCACAACGGCCGAGGCAGCGACGAGCAGAGCGAGCAGCGTGACCTTCATGCGCATGACCGCACCCTTTGTGTGGAGACAACTGCGAAGCCTGACTGAGCGCGAGCGTGAGCAGCGCAACCGCGCAAGCGGCTTCAGGAACGCGCCCATTCTACAGGGCGCTCCGATTGAGGAGAAATGGTGTCCAACTGCGCATGCGCAGTCGCCTGAGCGAGAACGTTTCCGTTTCGCCGTGTCGCCGGGTCGCACTCTCAGTACCGGCGGACGCACCGCGAAGGTCTGGTCGCCGGCCGTCGGCTTGAAGTTGTGCGTTTCGGCACCGGCGCGCGGCCTGCTCGGCCAGGTCATCGCGCGCCCTCACCTGCCGGGCGCGCGCGATCACGCCTTCGAGCTGATGCGTCGGCTGGTCAGCGGCAGCGAACAACAGGCGACCGGCGCATCCGTCAATCGCCCCGTATTCCGCGTGGTCCAAGCCGGCGAGACGCGCGCAGAAGGCACCCTCGAAAGCATCGAGTGTTCGTCCTCGGGCATCACCGTGGCGGTCCGTCTCGCAGATCGCGTGGCGCGGTTCAGGCGAAAGGCTTCGGCGACGTCGAGTTCATCACGTATCGCGCCGATTTGAAAGGCGCCATCGCATGCGGCCCGAGAACGCCGCCCGATCCGATCTACGTGACTTGGCGCCCCGACGGCACCGTCGTCGCCATCGAATTTCTGCCGCAGACGCCGTAGGTCCTGAGTCCACGGTGCAATCTCAGACGTTCTCGAAGGCCAGCGATTCGGCAAGCCTGGGATCGCGCAGTGGAACGAGCGCCTGCCGTCGCAGCAGCCAGCTCGCGGCCGCCACGAAGCACCCGCCGACGGCCACGAGCGCGGCCACGTCCAGAGCCGACGGACGGAGCCCCTCGGGGTGGAGGGTCGGCATCACCTGCCAGTAGAGATCGACGAAGTGCATGGCGAGGAGCCACGCACCGCCGACGGCCAGGGTCGCTCCCTTCCTCTTCACGGTCCGACCCATGAGGTAGAAGAACGGCGCGACGAAATGTCCCACGATCAGGAACAGCGAGACCTGCATCCAGGACCCCTC
>JANMUO010000236.1:0-4137 GCA_031391655.1 Betaproteobacteria bacterium | reverse complement strand
TCGACGCGCAGGCCCTTCACCTCGAGGAGCGGCGTGGCGCTCACCGCAACTTCGGGTTCAGGGCGTCGCGCAGCCAGTCGCCCAGCAGGTTCACCGACAGCACCAGCACCACCAGCGCCATGCCGGGGAACACGGTGATCCACCATTCCCCCGAGATGAGAAAGTCGTTGCCGATGCGCACCAGCGTGCCCAGCGAGGGCTGGGTCGGCGGCACGCCCACCCCGAGGAATGAGAGCGTCGCCTCGGTGATGATGGCGGTGGCGATGTGGATGGTGGCGATCACCAGCACCGGTCCGGTGACGTTGGGCAGCACGTGGCGCAGCATGATGGCGAGCGGGTGGCGGCCGATGACGCGCGCGGCCTGCACGTACTCCTTGTTCTTCTCCACCAGCGTCGAGCCGCGCACGGTACGCGCGTACTGCACCCAGCCGGAGACGCCGATCGCCAGCACCAGCACGTAGACGGCGATCTCGTTGTGCACTTCGCGCGGCAGGGCGATGCGCGTCATGCCGTCGATCAGCAGCGCGATGAGGATGGCCGGGAAGGAGAGCTGGATGTCGGCCACGCGCATGATGAAGGCGTCCAGGCGCCCGCCGAGGTAGCCCGAGAGCAATCCGAGGCTCACGCCGAGGGTGGCGGAGAACAGCACCGCGGCAAGGCCGACGCCCAGCGAGATCCTCGCGCCGTACATGATGGTCGAGAGCACGTCGCGACCCTGGTCGTCGGTGCCAAGCAGGTACTTCGAACTCCCCTTCTCGGTCCACGCCGGCGGCGTGAAGCCCTCGGAGAGGTTCAGCGTCGCGCTGTTGAAGGGGTCATGCGGCGCGATCCAGGGCGCCAACACCGCGCTGCCGACGCAGACCAGCGTCAGGAACGCGGCGACGATAGTGACCGGCGAGCGCCGGAAGCTCCACGCCAGGTCGTGGCCCCAGGCGCGCCGCAGCCAGCCTGCCACTGCGGCGGCCATCGCCCGGACCTCCAGCCGTCAGTCGACGCGCGCGAAGCGCGATTCCGGACGGTCGTCCGCCTTGTGCACCGTGGTGACGTTGCGCTTCATCGCCCAGGGGCGCAGCTGGTGGTGCAGCGGCACGTAGTAGTAGTTGTCGCGCGTCGCCACCAGCGCCTCGCGCAGGATGCCGTCGCGCTTCTTCACGTCGGTCTCGGTCTTCAGCGCGTCGATCAGCGCGTCGAGCTTGGCGTCGCTGATGCGGCCGAGGTTGAAACTGCCGTCCGCGCCCGTGGTCTTGGTGCGCACCAGCGACTGCAGCGTGTACAGGCCGTCGAAGGTTGCCACGCCCCAGCCCAGCATGTACGCGTCGTGGTCGAAATCTGGATCTTCTGGATGAAGGTGGCCATCGGCTGCGCGTTCAGCTTGGCCTTCATTCCGATGCGCGCCCACATCCCGACCAGCGCCTGGCAGATCTCCTCGTCGTTGACGTAGCGGTTGTTGGGGCAATCCAGGCCGAAATCGAAACCGTTCGGGTAGCCCGCCTCGGCGAGGAGTTTCCTCGCGCCTTCGCCGTCCGCCGGCACCACCTTGTCGATGTCGTTGGCGTGGCCGTGCACGCCGGGCGCAATCATGATCGCCGCCGGGATCGACAGGCCGCGCATGGTCACGCGCTTGATCGCCTCGCGGTCCACGGTGATGTTCAGCGCCTTCCTCACGCGGATGTCCTTGAACGGGTTCTTGCCCTTCACGCTGGAATACTTCAGTTCGTCGCTGAACTGGTCCAGGCCGATGAAGATGGTGCGCACCTCGTGCCCGTCGAGCACCTTGAGCTTGGGGTCGGTGCGCAGCCGCTGCACGTCCTGCGTCGGCAGGTCGGTGACGATGTCCACGTCGCCGGACAGGAGCGCCGCGACGCGCGTGGCGTCCGCCTTGATCGGCGTGTAGATCACTTCGGTGACGTTGCCGTCGAGTTTGCCCCACCAGTTCGGGTTGGCCTGCATCACCAGGCGCTTGTCCGGTTCCCACAGCTTGATGAGGTAGGGGCCCGTGCCGTTGGCGTTGCGCGAGGCGAAGGACTCCTCCTTCGCGACGTAGTTCTGCACGTTCTCCGACTTGTTCTTTGCCGACCAGGCGCGGCTCATGATGCGGAAATCAACCAGGTTCCTCAGCAGGATCGGGCTCGGGCCGCCCAGGATCATGTCCACCGTGTGGTCGTCGACCTTGCGCATCTCCTTCACGCCGGCGACGTAGATCTGCATGGTGCCCTGCGGCTGCAGGATGCGGTTGTAGGAAAACACTACGTCGTCCGCGGTAAACGGCGTGCCATCCTGGAACCTGACGCCCTTGCGCAGGGTGAAGCGGTAATGCGTGGGCGAGATCAGTTGCCAACTCGTCGCCAGACAGGGCTCGACCCCGAAGTCCTTGGTGTAGCGCACCAGGCCCTCGTAGGTATGCTGCATGATGCCGTTGGTGGTGGCATGGTTCTGCGAATGCGGGTCCAGCGTCAGGATGTCGTTTTGCGCGCCCCACTTGAGCGTTGCGGCCTGGATCGAGGCGCAGGCCGCGACGAGCGCCGCTGCCAACAGGATTCTGAGGTTCATTGCGTCATTCTCCCTTTTACTTGAGTGGCAGCGATTCCTCGGCCAGCGCCGCGAGGTAGGTGGCGCCGAGCGGAATCACTTCGTCGTTGAAATCGTAACCCGGATTGTGCAGGAAGCAACCGCCCTGCGGACCGCCCTGGCCGAGAAACACGTAGGCGCCGGGCTTCACCTGCAGCATGAAGGAGAAATCCTCCCCGCCCATGGTGGGCTCGCCGTCGGTGACCACGTTGCCCTTGCCGAACACTTTTTCGCCCACCCGGGCCGCGAAGCGCGCCTCCTTCTCGGTGTTCACCGTGGACGGGTAGCCGCGCCGGTACTCCACCTCGGCGCTGCCGCCCAGGCCCTGTGCCACCGCGGCGGCGATTTCCTTGATGCGCCGCTCTGCAAGCTCGCGCATCTCGGGGGAGAAGGTGCGCACCGTGCCGATCAGCTCGACGTGTGCCGGGATGACGTTGAAAGCGCCCACCTGGCTGGTTTGCATGGAGCACAGCGACACCACCAGCGCGTCCACGGGCTTGGCGTTCCGGCTGACGATGGTCTGCAGCGCCGTGATGATGTGCGCCGTGATCACCACCGGGTCCACCGCGAGGTGCGGCAGCGCGGCGTGGCCGCCGCGCCCGCGCACCTTGAGCTTGATCTCGTCGGTCGCGGCCATCATCGGCCCGGGCCGCACGGCGATCTGGCCCGCCGGCATGCCCGGCCAGTTGTGCAGCGCGTACACCTCGTCCATCGGGAATTTGGTGAACAGGCCCTCGTCCACCATCACCTTGCCCCCGGCGCCGCCTTCCTCGGCCGGTTGGAAGATGAGGTTCACGGTGCCGTCGAAGTTGCGCGTCTGCGCGAGGTAGCGCGCAGCGCCCAGCAGCATGGTGGTGTGGCCGTCGTGCCCGCAGGCATGCATGCGGCCCGCCACCTTCGACTTGTGCGCCACCTCGCCCGTCTCGTGCATGGGCAGGCAGTCCATGTCGGCGCGCAGGCCGATGGCGCGCCCGCTGGAGGTCTTCTTGCCCTTGATCACGCCGACCACGCCGGTCTTGGCGAGGCCGCGGTGCACTTCGACGCCGTACTCGGCGAGCTTGTCGGCCACCAGTTGCGATGTGCGCGTTTCCTCGAAGCCGAGCTCCGGGTTGGCGTGGATGTCGCGGCGGATATGCACCAGCTCCGCATGGAACAGGCGCAGCATTTCGAGCGGATCGTTTTTCATGGTTACCTCAGTGTGCCGCGGCCGTGCGGTCGATGCGCAGGCGCGGGTCGACGGCGTAGTAGAGCAGGTCCACGATCAGGTTGATGACGACGAAGAATAGCGCGATCAGGCACAGGTAGGCGGCCATTACCGGCACGTCCGCGGAACCCACCGCCTGGATGAACAGCAGCCCCATGCCGGGCCACTGGAACACCGTCTCGGTGATGAGGGCGAAAGCGATCAGCGAGCCGAGCTGCAACCCGGTGATCGTGATCACCGGCACCAGCGTGTTCTTGAGGGCATGGCCGAAGTACACGGCGCTGTCGCGCAAGCCGCGGGCGCGGGCGAACTTCACGTAGTCGGTGCGCAGCACTTCCACCCCGGGCGACATCGAGATCGACGCC
>JANMUO010000194.1:0-2375 GCA_031391655.1 Betaproteobacteria bacterium | reverse complement strand
ACCATGATCAACGGCATCGGCGTGGTCGGCTGGGGCGTCGGAGGCATCGAAGCCGAGGCGGGCATGCTGGGCCAGCCGGTTTATTTCCTCACGCCCGACGTGGTCGGCGTGAACCTCAAGGGCAAGCTGCACCCGGCTTGCACGGCCACCGACCTCGTGCTCACGGTCACCGAGATGCTGCGCAAGGCCAAGGTGGTGGGCAAGTTCGTCGAGTTCTACGGCGCCGGCACGGAATCGCTTTCCGTCACCGACCGCGCCACCATCGGCAACATGGCGCCCGAGTACGGCGCCACCATGGGCTTTTTCCCGGTCGACGACAAGACGCTCGAGTATTTCAAGGGGACCGGGCGCACCGACGCCGAGATCGAGGCCTTCGCAGCCTACTTCAAGGCGCAAGGCATGTTCGGCGTGCCAAAAGCCGGCGACATCGACTACAGCCAAACACTGGAACTCGACCTCTCGAGCGTAATGCCTTCGCTCGCCGGCCCGAAGCGCCCGCAGGACCGTATCAACCTGGACCAGGTGAAGGCGACGTTTACGTCGCTGTTCTCCAAGCCGGTGGCCGAAAACGGCTTCGCGCGAAAGCCCGAGGACCTCCACCGCGCGCACAAGGCCTACGACGGCACCGAGATCAGGCACGGCGACGTGCTCATTGCCGCCATCACTTCCTGCACCACCACGTCGAACCCCGGCGTGCTGCTCGCCGCCGGCCTGCTGGCGAAGAAGGCGGTCGAGCTCGGCCTCACGGTGAAGCCGCACATCAAGACCTCGCTCGCCCCGGGATCGCGCGTGGTGACGGAGTACCTGACCAAGGCCGGCCTGCTGCCCTACCTGGAGAAGCTCGGCTTTTACCTCGCCGGCTACGGCTGCACCACCTGCATCGGCAACGCCGGGCCGCTCGCGCAGCCCATCGAAGAGGCGATCGTCAAGAACGACCTGGTGTGCGCCGCGGTGCTTTCGGGCAACCGCAACTTCGAGGCGCGCATTCACGCGAACATCCGCGCCAACTTCCTCGCCAGCCCGCCGCTGGTGGTGGCCTATGCCATCGCCGGCACGATGCTGAAGGACCTGCGCACCGAGCCTCTCGGCAAATCGAAGGACGGCCAGGACGTGTACATCGGCCACATCTGGCCGAGCGCCGACGAAGTGCAGTCGCTGATGAAGCTGGCGATGGACGCACCGACCTTCCGCCGCCTGTACAGCAACCTGGCGGAAGCCAATCCGATGTGGAAGAAGATTGCCGCGCCTTCCGGCCAGGCCTACACCTGGCCCAAATCCACCTACATCGCGGAGCCGCCCTTTTTCCAGAACTTCTCCATGAAACCCGGGCGCACCGGCAACGTGGTGGGGGCGCGCGTGCTCGGCGTGTTCGGCGACTCGGTGACCACCGACCACATTTCACCTGCCGGAGCGATCAAGCCCACCTCCCCTGCCGGCATCTTCCTGCAGGAGAACGACGTCGCGGTGGCCGACTTCAATTCCTACGGCGCGCGCCGCGGCAACCACGAAGTGATGATGCGCGGGACGTTTGCCAACGTGCGCATCAAGAACCTGATGCTGGGCGGCAAGGAAGGCGGCCTCACGCTGTACAAGGGCGAGGAAATGCCGATCTACGACGCCGCCATGCGCTACGTCGGCGACCGCACGCCCACCGTGGTGTTCGGGGGCGAGGAGTACGGCACCGGTTCCTCGCGCGACTGGGCCGCCAAGGGCACGCAGCTATTGGGCGTGAAGGCGGTGATCGCGCGCAGCTTCGAGCGCATCCACCGCTCCAACCTGGTGGGGATGGGCGTGATGCCGCTGCAGTTCCTCGGCATCGATTCGGCGCAGGCGCTTGGCATCAAGGGCGACGAGCTGATCGACGTGCTGGGGCTGGACGACATCCATCCGCAGCAGGAACTCACGCTGGTGATCCAGCGCGCCGACGGTACGCGGCAGGAGGTACAGGTCAAGTCGCGCATCGACACGCCGATCGAGGTGGACTACTACAAGCATGGCGGCATCCTGCCGTACGTGCTGCGCGAACTGATTGGAAAGGCCAAGCCGGCGGCGGTAAAAGCCGCCTAGGGCAGTCGCGAGAGGTAGTAGGCGAGGACTTTCACGTCGGCGTCACTGACGCCGTACAGCGCGGCGGCCATCATGGTGTCGCCGCCCTTGCGCGTGTAGTTGCGATAGCCGTTCATCGCGTGCACGAGGTACTCCTCGCGCTGCGCCGCGAGGCGCGGCATCTGCTCGCGGCCGCTGTAGTTGCTCTCGTGGCAACTCGCGCAATGCAGCTTTTTCGCCAGCGCCGCTCCCTGCCGCATCAGCGCGGGATCCGTCTTGCCTTGCGGCGCTGCGGGCGTCTGCGCCGCGTAGTAGCGCGCGATGGCGCG
>JANMUO010000128.1:0-7421 GCA_031391655.1 Betaproteobacteria bacterium | reverse complement strand
GCATCTGGTGCGCGCCGAGGAGCAGGGTTTGCCCACGCACGGCATGTCGCGGGTACCGTTTTACTGCTCGATGCTGAGGAGCGGCCGCGCCGACGGCAAGGCGCGCCCCACGATGGCGGCGGAGAAGGCGGGCGTGTGCCTGATCGACAACGCCGACGGCCTGCCCTTTGAATCCGCCGCCTGGGCCATCGAGGAGGTGATCCAGCGCGCGCGGCGCAATGGCATCGGCTTCGCCGGCATTCGTAACAGCGCGCACGTCGGGGTGCTGGGCATCCACCTGCTGAAAGTAGCCGAAGCTGGCATGGTCGGCGTGGCCTTCACCAATTCCCCCGCAGCGATTCCGCCCTGGGGCGGCAAGAAGGCGCTGTTCGGCACCGATCCCGTCGCCTTTGCCTTCCCCCGCAAGGGGGCGCAGCCCATCGTGGTGGACCTCGCGCTCACCACCGTGACGCGCGGCAAGATCATGGTGGCGATGCAAAAGGGCGAGAAGATTCCCGAGGGCTGGGCGCTCGACCGCCACGGCAAGCCCACTACCGACCCGAAGGAAGCGATCGAGCAGGGCAGCCTCTTTCCCATCGGCGGCACCAAAGGCGCGATGCTCGCGCTCGCCTTCGAGCTGGTGTGCGCCGCGCTCACCGGTGCGGCCATCGGCACGGAAGCGGACTCGTTCTTTTCCGAGCAGGGCAACAAGCCAAGGATCGGCCAGGCTTTCCTCGCCATCGACCCCGGCGCGCTCGCCGGCATGGAGAAATACTTCGAGCGCGTGGAAACGGTGGTGCGCACCATGCTCGCGGACGAGGGTGTGCGCCTGCCCGGGTCGAAGCGCTTCGCCTCGGAGAAGAAGCTGCAGCAGGAAGGCATCGAAGTGGCCGACGACCTGCTGGCGAAAATCGAAAAACTATGTACGACGTAGTCCTCGGCTTCCCGAAGATGAAAGTCGCGGTGGCGACCCGCGGCGATCGAGTGACTGCCATCCGCTACCTGCCGCCCGAGGCGGAACTGGTGGCGCCGAAGAACGCACTCGCCGAGCGCGCGGCGCGCCAGCTCGAGCGCTATCGCGACGACCCCGACACGCGGTTCGACCTGCCGTTGCTCATCGAAGGCACCGAGTTCCAGCGCCGCGTGTGGGACGTGATGTGTTCGATCCCGCGCGGCAAGACGCTCACCTACGGCGAGGTGGCGCGCAGGCTCGAGGGAGAGGCTCGAGTAGTGGGCCAGGCCTGCGGCGACAACCGCCTGCCGATCGTCATTCCGTGCCACCGCGTGGTCGCAGCCGACGGCATCGGCGGTTTCTCGCATACGACCAGCGGCTACCTCATCGAGGCCAAGCGTTGGCTGCTGATGCACGAATCCAGCACGGACGCGTTCCAGCTCACGTCCTGAGCGGCGCGGACGCGCTGCGGGTGGACGCGTTCTGCGACGCGCTGTGGCTGGAGGACGGCCTGGCGAAGAACACGCTGGAGTCCTACCGCCGCGACCTCTCGCAGCTCGCGCTGTTCCTGCAAAAGCGTCCACTCGCGCAGGCGCGCGAGGAGGACCTCTTTGCCTTCCTCGCTTCGCGCCGTGGCCGGAGCTCCTCCGCCGCGCGGATGCTCTCGACGTTGAAGCGCTTCTACCAGTATTGCCTGCGCGAGCACGCCATCGCCGAGGACCCCACGATCCGCCTCGACCCGCCCAAGCCCACGGCGCGCTTTCCCAAGTCCCTCTCGGAAGCCGATGTCGAGGCGCTGCTCGCCGCGCCCGACGTGGCAACGCCGCTCGGCCTGCGCGACCGCGCGATGCTGGAAGTGCTTTATGCCTCGGGCCTCCGGGTCTCGGAGCTCGTCGGGCTGAAGACCTTCGAGGCGAACCTCGATGCCGGCGTGGTGCGCGTCATGGGCAAGGGTTCCAAGGAGCGCCTCGTGCCGCTCGGCGAGGAAGCAGTATCCTGGGTGCAGCGCTACTTCGCCGACGGGCGCCCGGAGATGCTCAAGAAGCGCCGCAGCGATGCGCTGTTCGTCACTGCGCGCGGCGCGGGCATGACGCGGCAGGCCTTCTGGAAGCTCATCAAGCGCTACGGGCGCGGCGCGATCCCGGACAAGGCCCTGTCGCCGCACGTGCTGCGGCACGCCTTCGCCACGCATCTCATCAACCACGGCGCGGACTTGCGCGTGGTGCAGATGCTGCTCGGCCACGCCGACATCTCCACCACGCAGATCTACACGCATGTGGCGCGCGAACGCCTCAAGGCCCTTCACGCGAAGCACCATCCGCGTGGCTGATACGCAAGCAACGGTGTTTCTCAAGAAGAACCGCGTTTCCTACACGGAACACGAGTACGAATACGTCGAGCACGGCGGCACGGAGGTGTCGGCGCAGGCCCTCGGCGTGCCCGAGCACGCGGTGGTGAAGACGCTGGTGATGCAGGACGAGGACGCCAAGCCCCTCATCGTGCTGATGCACGGCGATCGCAAGGTGTCGACCAAGAACCTCGCGCGCCAGGCGGGGGTGAAGAGAATCGAGCCTTGCACGCCCGAGGCCGCCCAGCGGCACTCCGGCTACCAGGTCGGCGGCACTTCGCCCTTCGGCACGAGGAAGAAACTGCCGGTGTACCTCGAGCGCTCGATCCTCGATCTGCCGAAGATCTACATCAACGGGGGGCGGCGGGGATTCCTGGTCGGGCTCGCGCCGCAGGAGATCGCAAGAACCCTGGCGCCAGTCCTGGTGACGGTGGCACTGGAGGCGTAAGCGGCTCGACCTCAGCGTCCCGCGTACACCAATCGGTACGCGGCGCGATGCGCCACCGACGCAGGACGCAGGGCCTCTTCCAGCGCGTCCAGCACCTGCAGGGCGTCCACAGCCTCGTTGGTGTCCACCAGCACGGCCCAGGCGACGCTGCCATCAGCGCCGCGCAGCGCGCCTTCGGCAGTGGACCGCGCGACCAAGGCCGGGTCCTCGGGGAGCAGCCAGCGGCAGCGCAGCACGCCGGGGCGCTGCAGCAGTTCGGAGAACAACTCTTCGACCGAAGCACTCGGCGGGGCGCCGGTGCCGGCCAGCGTCGCCAGATGGCCGCCCTCAGGCATTCCTTGCTGCAGTGCAAGGCGGCACACGGTGCGCGTCATGTTTCGGTAGAGGGGCATGATCTCGCGCGTTCGCGGCGTAGGCGCTTCAAGGCGTGTGCGGTAGGCCAGGGAGGAAAGCACCGCAGGGGATCGTGTGCGGTACAGGCTCAGGAACTGCTGGCCTTCGCCTCCCGCGAGCCGGTAGCGGTGCGCCGACAGGAATCCTTCGACCGACAGGCGTTCGGGGTGATGTTCGATGTTGTACCAATGCGTCACCTCTGCCTCGCGTCCGGCGAGGACGTCGTGCCAGATCGCCAGCATGCCTTCCGGATTGCCGGTCTGCATGCGCGGAAAGTACCATGGGCAAATGAAACCCAACCGCAAACGCCGCAGCACCGGTTTTGTCGAGCAGATGGCGCGCATCGCCTGGCGGGAGTATCCCGGCCACTTCGGCGGCGCGCTCTCCAAGGCGCTCGTCGGCCCGGAGAATTCGGGTTCGAGCCGCATCGACTTTCGCATCTCGCGCTACGCGCCCAACGCCTACGTGGAGGAGCACGCGCACAAAGTGCAGGAGCAGATCTACTACGTGCTCGAGGGCGAGGGCATGCTTACCGTGGGCAAGGAAAAGCACCTGATGCGGCCGCACGACTACGTCTACCTGCCGCCCGGCGTGTCCCACAGTTTTGCCAACACCGGCCTTTCGGGGCTGGTGTTCCTGGTCGTGACCACTCCCGCGGACGACAAGTAATGGCAAGGATGAAAGGCGGCGAGCTGATCGCCGAGTACCTGATCCAGCAGAAAGTGCCGTATATCTTCGGCATCTGCGGGCACGGCAACGTCGGCATCCTCGATCCGCTGCACGAAGTGCGCGACAGGATCAAGCTCGTCTCGCCGCGACACGAGCAGTGCGCCGGCCACATGGCGGACGGCTACTTCCGCGTGAAGCACCAGCCGGTGGCCACGCTCACCTCCACCGGCCCGGGTTCGGCCAACCTGGTGATGTCGCTCGCGACGGCGTTGTCGGACTCGTCCGCGTTCCTCGCAATCACCTCCAACGTGCCGACCTCGCAGATGAACCGCGGCCCGTTCCAGGAAATCTACAAGCACAACCAGGCGGACTTTCCCTCGGTGATCCGCCCGGTGGTGAAGCGCGCGTTCCAGCCAACGCGCGTGGACATGCTGCCGCTCGCGCTGCGCCAGGGCTTCGACACCATGGTGACCGGCCGGCCCGGGCCGGTGAACATCGACATTCCCTACAACGTCTACCAGGAGGAGGCCGATGTCGAAGTGCCGGCCGCCTCGCACGTATTCGGCCAGCACCGACCCGGCGCATCGGACGCCGATGTCGCGAAGGCCCTCGACATGGCCACGGAGGCGATGCGCCCGGTGATCTTCATCGGCCACGGCGCGACCTTGGCGGAAGCCGGCCCTGAGATCACGAAGCTGCAGCAGACCTACGGCATTCCGGTAATCACCTCGCCCAACGGCATGGGCTGCGTGCCCGCGGACGACCCGCTCACGCTGGGCTTCATCGGCAGGAACGGCGCGTATCCGGCGAACCAGGCGGGGCGCCACGCCGACCTCGTCATCACCATCGGGACGCGGTTCGACGACCGCTCCTCGTCGTCGTGGTTTCCGGGCTACTCGTGGAATTTCCCGAAGACGAAGCTCATTCACGTGGACCTCGACCCGCAGGAGCTCGGGCGCAACTACCCGCCGACGCTGGGCATCATCGCGGACGCGAAGGTGTTCGCCGCGCAGCTGCTCAACGCGATGGGCCTGCGCGAGCAGCGCGGCGCGTCGTCGCTCAAAAAACAATACTCGGAGTGGCGCGCCGAGGTGGAGGCGTGGCGCCAGGAATGGGAAGCGCACGTGCGCCCGCACTTCTCCGCCCGCACCACACCCCTGCGGCCCGAGTTCGTGGTGGATGCGCTGCAGCGCGTGCTGCCCGACGACGCCATCCTCACCTGCGACTCCGGCGTCCACCACAACTGGTTCATGCAGTTCTGGAAGCCGAAGCGCGCGCAGTCGATGTTGAACAGCTGGGGCTACTCCTCGATGGGCTTCGGTGTTTGCAGCGTGCTGGGCGCGCAGCTCGCGGCGCCCGAGCGCCCCTGCATTTCGGTGTGCGGCGACGGCGGCTTCTCCATGACGCCCTATGTCGTCGCCACCGCGGTCGAGTACGACCTGCCCTGCATCTGGGTGGTGTGGAACAACTTCGCCTGGGCGGCGATCCGCGATATCCAGATGGGCATGTTCGGCGGACGCGAGCTCGGAACCGCGTTCTACGAGAAGGACAAGAAGAAGCCCTACAACCCCGATTTCGCCGCCTGGGCGCGCGCCTGTGGTGCGGACGGTGTCACGATCACGAAGAGCGAAGACCTCGCCGGGGCGCTGCAGCAGGCGATCCGCAACAAGCGCCCCTGCGTGCTCGATGTGCACGTGGACGACAAGGTGAAGCCGCCGTCGACCGGGACGTGGCAGCTGCCGCCGACGCCGTTCAGGGAACCGCAGTTCGGCAAGCCTTGGGTGGCGTGATGGAGCGCTATGACGTCGTGGTGGTCGGCGCGGGCAACGCCGCGTTCTGCGCGGCGCTCGCCGCGCGCGAGACGGTGCAGAAGGTGCTGGTGCTCGAGCGCGCCGGCGAAGACGAGGCGGGCGGCAACTCGCGCTTCACCGCGGGATTGATGCGCGTGGCCTATGCCGGCGTGGACGACTTGAAGCGCGCAATTCCGGATCTCACCGCAGAGGAGATCGCGCGCACCGACTTCGGCACCTACACCGAGGAGCAGTTCCTCGACGACATGGCGCGCGTCACGGAATTCCGCTGCGACCCGGACCTGACCGAGCTACTGGTCAAGCGCAGCCTCGGCACGGTGGAGTGGATGCGCACGAAGGGCGTGCGCTTCACCGCGGCGTGGGGACGCCAGGCCTTCAACATCGGCGGGAAGTTCAAGTTCTGGGGCGGGCTCACGGTGGAAGCAGTGGGCGGCGGGCCGGGCCTCGTGGAATCGCTGACCGGTGCGGCGAAGAAGAACGGCATCGAGGTCTGGTATTCGGCGCGCGTCACCGGACTCGTCACCGACGACGAAGGCGTGAAAGGCGTGCGCGTGAAGCGCAACGGCAAGTCGGTGGAAGTGCACGCCAAGAGCGTAGTGCTCGCCGCGGGCGGCTTCCAGGCAAATCCCGAATTGCGCGCGCGCTACCTCGGGCCGGGCTGGGAGCTTGCGAAGGTGCGCGGCACGCGGTTCAACACCGGGGACGTGATCCGCATGGCGCTCGATGCGGGCGCGGCGCCCGCGGGCAACTGGTCGGGCTGCCACGCGGTGGCCTGGGAACGCAATGCGCCGGAGTTCGGCGATCTCGCCATCGGCGACCAGTTCCAGAAGCATTCCTATCCCTGGGGCGTCTATATCAACGCGCAGGGCAAGCGCTTCGTGGACGAGGGCGCGGACTTCCGCAACTACACCTACGCCAAGTACGGGCGCGTGATCCTCTCGCAGCCCGGGCAGTTCGCGTGGCAGGTCTTCGATGCCAAGGTGAAGGCGCAGCTGCGCGACGAGTACAAGATCCGCCAGGTGACCAGGCACACGGCGAACACGCTGGAAGAGCTGTGCGCGAAGCTCGAGGACACCGACGGCAAGGCCGCGCTCGAGGAGCTGAAGGCCTACAACGCCGCGGTGCGCCAGGACGTTCCGTTCAACCCGAACGTGAAGGACGGTCGCGGCACGAAAGGTCTCGCGATCCCGAAATCGAACTGGGCCAATACGCTGGACACGCCGCCTTTTGAGGCCTACGCGGTCACTTGCGGCATCACTTTCACCTTCGGAGGACTGCGCATCAACACCAGCGCGCAGGTCCTGGACACCGACGGCGCGCCGATTGCGGGCCTGTATGCGGCAGGGGAGCTGGTGGGGGGCATTTTCTACTTCAACTACCCGGGCGGCACCGGCCTCACCAACGGCGCGGTGTTCGGGCGCATCGCGGGAACCAGCGCCGCGCGCTAGCGCTTGCGCTCGATGGTCACGCCGACGAACTTGGCGTTGGCGAGGATGCCGATCTTGGCCACCGAGATCTTCGCCCAGGGCGCGCCGAAGTCATCCAGCAGCAGCCGCGCGATGCGCTCGGCGAGCGTCTCCACCAGGCGGAAGTGCCCGCTCGCCACGAGCGCCTTGATCTTCAGCGCCACCTGCTCGTAGTCGATGGTGTCGGCCACCTTGTCGCTCTTGAACACCGTGGTGCCGGGCAAGCCGATGTCCAGGTCGATGGACACGGTCTGCGGCGCGTGGCGCTCGCGCTTGTGGATGCCGATGAGCGCTTCGACGCGCAGGTCGCGGAGGATGATGGCGTCCATGTCTGAACGATTATAGGGGCCGGCGG
>JANMUO010000041.1:0-5904 GCA_031391655.1 Betaproteobacteria bacterium | reverse complement strand
TTCAACAGAAGACACTTTTGATGATTTGTTTTCCGAAATATTTTTGTTGGTAATCGCAATTCTGATTATCGGATTTTGTTACCTAAGTTCCAGATTTAGACGACCTCAACAATTTGCCCCTAATTAATTGTGTTTGAAATTAATTAAAACATTATCTCTTTGTCTCTTAAAATTTCGATGGATTTTGCGATTATATCAAGTTTTATCGAACTACATTTTGAAACCAAATTACAATAAAAAATATGACAATCCAGTTCTTTTACACACGCCGGCGCTGCTGCCCGAGAACTACTGCAGCGATGTGCACGAGCGCCTCACGCTGTACAAGCGCATGGCCAACTGCGAGGCGCGCGAACAGTTGGACGAACTGCGCGAGGAGCTGGTGGACCGCTTCGGCAACCTGCCCGAAGCCGCGCGCGCGCTGCTGGAGTGCCATGCGCTGCGCATCGCAGCGAAGCCCGTGGGCGTGGCGCGCGTGGACGCCACGCACGAGGCGGTGCAGCTGCAGTTCGTGAAGAACCCGCCGATCGACGGCGCAAAGGTCATCGCCCTGGTGCAGCGCCGGAAGGACCTGCGCCTCTCGGGCCCGGAGAAGCTGCGCCTGGAGGCGAAGATGCCCGGCTGGCCCGAGCGCGCGCAAGCGGTGAAGGAGCTCCTCATGCAGCTCGCCGCATGAGCCTCGTCATCCAGCCCGCGACCGCAGCGCAGGCGGCGGAAGCCGGCCGCCTCGCCGACGCAAAGGCGATCGAGCAACAGGGCCCGGCATTCCGGTTGCGCGGGGCTGCGGCCAATCCTGCGGTTGCCGCCTATTGCCTCGAGCAGAAGCTGGACTGCGCGACCATGCCCGAAGGCCTGCGCTTCGCGGACCTCAAGCTGATTGCGCTGGACATGGATTCGACGCTCATCACCATCGAGTGCATCGACGAGATCGGCGACCTGGCCGGGAAGAAGGCCGAGATCGCGGCCATCACCGCGCAGGCGATGCGGGGCGAAATCGACTACCCGGAGAGCCTGACGCGCCGCGTGGGAATGCTCAAGGGGTTGGGCGTCGAGGCGCTGCAGCGCGTCTACGACGAGCGGCTGCGCCTCTCGCCGGGCGCCGGGGACCTCATCGCCGCGTGCAAGCGCCACGGCGTGAAGCTGCTGCTGGTCTCCGGCGGGTTCACGTTCTTCACCGACCGGCTGAAGCAGAGGCTGGGGCTGGACGACACGCTCTCGAACGAACTGGAAATTCGCGACAGCCGGCTGACCGGGAGATTGGTCGGCGGCATCGTCGGTGCGCGGGCGAAAGCCGCGCGTTTTCGGGAAGTATCGCTTGGGGTGCAACGGGAGCACACTGTCGCCATTGGCGACGGAGCGAATGATCTCCTGATGATGGCGGAAGCCGGTACCTCGGTGGCCTGGCGGGCGAAGCCCGTGGTGAAGGCGAAAGCGACCTGCGCGCTGGATTTCTCCGGACTCGACGGCGTGATCCGCCTTTTCGAATGAACCTGCCCCGTCTCGGCCAGGGCACCTGGAACATGGGCGACGACTCGTCGCGCCGCAAGTCGGAACTCGAGGCGCTGCGCGAAGGCATCGCGCTCGGCATGACGCTTATCGACACCGCGGAGATGTACGGCAGCGGGCGATCCGAGTCGCTGGTGGGCGAAGCGATCGCCGGTTCGCGCGACAAGGTCTACCTGGTCAGCAAGGTGCTTCCCACGAATGCCTCGCGCAAGGGCGTGGTGCGCGCCTGCGAGGCGAGCCTGAAGCGGCTGCGTGCCGAGGAAATCGACCTTTACCTCTTGCACTGGTCGGGCTCGTATCCGCTCGAAGATACCGTGCGCGGCTTCGAAGACCTGCTCGAGGCCGGGAAGATCTGCTCCTGGGGCGTGAGCAACCTCGATCTCGCGGAGATGAAGAAGCTGGTTGCCCTGCCCGGCGGCAACGCCTGTGTCACCAACCAGCTCCTTTACAACCTCTCGCGCCGCGGCATCGAGTACGACATGCTGCCCTGGTGCCGCGAGAACGGCATTTCGGTCATGGCCTATTCCCCAGTCGAGCAGGGGCGGATCCTCGGCAACAAGGTGCTGAAGCAAGTGGCGGATCGCCTGGGCGCGACGCCGGCGCAGGTGGCGCTCGCCTGGACCCTGCGGCAGGATGGCGTGGTGGCGATTCCGAAGGCGGCGAGCGTTGCCCATGTGCGCGAGAACCACAAGTCGCTGGAACTCAAGCTCGACGCCGAGGCGCTGAAGGTGCTCGACGCCGCGTTCCCGCCGCCCAAGGGGCCGCGGTCGCTGGAGATGCTGTGAGAATCCTTGCCGCTGCCCTGCTCTCGCTGCCGCTCGCCGCACTCGCCTGCGGCGAGGTGGTCACGCTGAATACGCATTCGAATACCACCACCCGCTACGCCATCTCAGCGCCGCCCAACGCCACCGCCGTCCTCGTCCTCCTTGCCGGTGGCGCGGGGCATGTCGACCTCGACAGCCGCGGCTGCGCGCAGAAGCTGAAGGGCAATTCGCTCATCCGCTCGCAGGAGCTCTTCCACCGCGAGAACTTCGCCACCGCGCTGGTGGACGCGCCGTCGAACCACCACGGCGAGCACGGTCTGGGACCCTTCCGCACGCAGACCCCGCACGCCGAGGACCTCGGCAAGGTGGTCGCGGACCTGCGGGAGAGGCTGAAAGTCCCGGTGTGGATCGCCGGCACCAGCCGCGGCGCGATCTCGGCGGCCAATGCCGCTAGCCGCCTGCAGGGCACAAACGCGCCCGACGGCGTCATCCTCACCTCCCCGGTCACGGTGGGCACCACGGCAGGGCGGCTCGCCTGGACGGCGCAGGCGGTGGGCGACGCCCCCCTCGAGAACATCCGCGTCCCTGTCCTGCTGATCGGCCATGCCGAGGACGCTTGCCTGCGATCTCCCGCCAGCGGCCTGGCCGGCATCGCGCAGCGCGTAAAAATCAGCCGCGTGCAATCCGTCACGGTGACGGGCGGGTCGGGCAGCCGCCAGTCGGGGCTCGCCGCCTGCGAGGGCCGCTCCCCGCACGGCTTCGACGGCCAGGAAGCGGAAGTCGCCGCGGGCATCGCGCGCTTCGTGCGCGGCGGGCGCTACTAGCGCGCCCCCGTGCGGGGAGGCACAATAGCGCCGCAGTTCGACCAACCCAGGAGATCCAAGATGGTCAAGACCGCATTTGCACTGCTGCTCGCCCTCGCTGTAGCCCCCGCCTTCGCCCAGCAGAAGAACTGCGAGGAGCTCAAGGGCGAAATCGAGGCGAAGATCCAGAAGAACGGCGTGAAGGCGTTCTCGCTCACCATCGTCGGCTCCGACGCCAAGGAAGACGGCAAGGTCGTCGGCACCTGCGAAGGCGGCACCAAGAAGATCGTCTACAAGCGCGGCGGGTAAACCGCGGGCTTCACCCGGTGATCGTGGCTTCTTTGCCGCGATCACCATGATCTCGACCAGCGCGTTGGGATCGGCCAGCTTTGCCTCGATGCAGGCGCGGCCCGGCAGGTTCTTCGGGTCCACCCACTTCGTGTAGACCTCGTTCATCGCCGCACGATGGCGGATGTCGTTGACCCAGATGGTGGCCGTCAGCACCTTCGACTTGCTCGACCCCGCCTTGGCCAGCACGCGGTCGATTTCCGCCAGCACTTCCTCGGTCTGCCCCTTGATGTCGTTCTTCAGGTTCTTGGCGACGATGCCCGCCGTGTAGACGGTGTCGCCGTGCTCCACGGCCAGCGACAGCAGCGGGCCGGAATCGTGTCGCGTCAGTGCCATGCTCCTTCCTCCTAGGATTTGTCGAGGCTCAGCCTGCCCGGGCCCATCAAGGCCACGTAGAGCATGGCGCCCATGATGGCGAGGTTCTTCTGGAACTGGATGGTCTGCGCCATCACCTGCTCCGGCGGCACCGCCCAGTAGGCGTGGAATACGAGCGTAACGGGGATCAGCCACAGGAAGAACGCCCAGGCCGCCCAGCGCGCCTTGAAGCCCACCGCGATCATCAAGCCGCCGATCAGTTCGATCGCGATGGTCGCCACCAGCAGCGGCTCGACCATCGGCATGCCCTTGGAGGCCATGTACTTCGCGGTGCCGGCGAAGCCGGCGATCTTGCCGTAGCCGGCGATCACGAAGATATAGGCGATCAGCAGGCGCCCCAAAAGCAGTCCCCACGGTTGGAATTGGCTCATCTTGTCGTCTCCTGTCGTTTGAGAGCATCGCGATCATACCCGGCCACCCGCTTGTAGCGCTCCGACATTTCACGCAGCTCGGCCTGGCTGATCACTTCGTCCACCCGGCCGAAGGGCTTGTCCCCGGTGCGCTCGTAGATCTCGCGCAGGATGGCGTCCGGCGGGTTGCGCCGGTTCTCCAGCACCACATTCGAGGTCGGCGCGAGGCGCTTCGCCTCGTAGGCGGCGAGCGCTTGCGGCGGCGCCGCATTCGACAGCTCCTCGGCGAGCGCGCGCGCATCGAGGATCGCCTGCCCGGCGCCGTTCGAGCCGCGCGGGACCATCGGATGCGCGGCATCGCCCAGCAGCGTGACGCGCCCGTGAGTCCAGCGCGCGAGCGGATCCTTGTCCACCATCGGATACTCCAGCACCATCTCGGCGGCGCGCAGCATGGCCGGGATGTCCAGCCAGTCGAACTTCCAGTCCGCCACGTGCGCAGAAAAATCTTCGATGCGCGCCTTGCGGTTCCAGTCCCACTGCTGGTACTGCGGCGTCTCGATCTCGAATACCCAGTTCACGAGTTGCGTGCCGTCGGCGTGGTTGCGGATGGGATAGATCACCATCTTGCCGGTGGCGAGCCAGCCCGCGCGCACCATCGTCGCACCGCCGAGGTAAGGCGGCCAACGCGTGACGCCGCGCCACATGTTCACGCCCGAGTAGCGCGGCGCGCCGTCCTGGGGGAAAAGCTGCTTCCTCAGTACCGAATGGATGCCGTCGCAGCCGATGGCCGCCGCGCCGCGCGCGCTTGAGCCGTCGGCGAAGCGCAGCGTGACGCCGGCGGCGTCCTGCTCGAAGCCCGTGCACTGCTTTCCCAACTCCACCTTGCCGGCCTTTTCCATCAGGGCCGACTGCAGGTCTGCCCTGTGGATGGAGAACTGCGGCCAGCCCAGCCCGCCGCGCCGGCCGAGCGGCTCCTGGTAGATCAACTGGCCGAAGCGGTTGTAGAAATGCGACGCCGCCGTTTCCACCGCCGCGCGCGCGAGCGCGGGTTCCAGGCCCAGCTCGGCGAGGACCTTCGTCGAATGCGGCAGCAGGTTCACGCCCACGCCCACGGCCTTGATGTCCGGCGCCGCCTCGAACACGCGGCAGGCGATGTTGCGGCGGCGCAGTTCGAGCGCGAGCGTGAGCCCGCCGATGCCGCCGCCAACAATTAGGATGTGACCCATCCAAATCTCTTCGCTCAATCCGGCTTGATGCCCGCCTCGCGCACCACCTGGGCCCAGCGCTCCATGTCCTCGCGCGTGAGCTTCGCCAGGCGCTCCGGCGCCCCGCCCATCACCTGCAGGCCCTGCTTGGCGAGCGCTTCCGTGGTGCCCGGTACCATGAGGAGGGCGTTCAGCTCCGCATTGAGCTTCACCACGGCCTCCGGCGGCGCGCCGGCCGGCAGGTAGATGCCGAACCAGATGTCGGTGTCGATGTTGCGGATGCCGGAGGCTTCGGCGAGCGAGGGTACCTGCGGCGAGGCGATGGAGCGCTCGGTGCCGCCGGCGGCGAGCATCTTCAGCCGCCCCGCCTGCACCAGCGGCAGGACGACGTGCACCGTAAGGAACATCACCTGGATCTGGCCGCCCAGCAGGTCCTGCGTCGCGGGGCCTGTTCCCTTGTAGGGAATGTGCAACACGACGAATTGCAGAGCCTCGATGACAGTTCGCTTCTCGAAGCCGCCGAGAACCTCCGCAATGGCGTCCCCATCGCCAC
>JANMUO010000365.1:0-8477 GCA_031391655.1 Betaproteobacteria bacterium | reverse complement strand
CAACGGCAGTCGTCCCTGAAGTACACTTTCCCTCACTTCGGAGGTCACCATGAAGCGCAGAAGTTTCCTGTTTGCCGCAGCGGGTCTCGGATTCCTGGGGTCCAGCGCCTGGGCCGCGCCCACGCGCAAGATCGGCAGCCGCGACGTGTTCGTGGTGGTCGACGTGCAGAACTGCTTCACCCCCGGCGGTTCGCTCGCGGTGAAGGAAGGCGACGTCATCGTGCCGCTGATCAACCGCATCGCCAAGCAGTTCAAGCATGTGGTGATCACGCAGGACTGGCACACGGCCGACCACATCTCCTTTGCCTCGCAGCATGCGGGCAAGAAACCCTTCGACATGGTGAAGCTCGCCTACGGCAACCAGGTGCTGTGGCCGGACCACTGCGTGCAGGGCACCGAGGGCGCGGCGCTGCACAAGGACTTGAGCATCCCGCATGCGGAACTCATCATCCGCAAGGGCTACCGCCGCGAGGTGGACAGCTATTCCGCCTTCCTCGAAGCCGACCAGAAGACCCAGACCGGCCTGGGCGGCTACTTGAAGCAGCGCGGCCTGAAGCGCGTCTACTTCGCCGGCCTGGCGACCGATTTCTGCGTGGGCTGGAGCGCGCTCGATGCGCGCAAGCAGGGTTTCGAGGCGCTGGTGATCGAAGATGCCTGCCGCGGCATCGACGTCGGAGGATCGCTCGCCAAAGCCTGGACGGCGATGCAGGTTGCCGGCGTGAAGCGCATCCAATCCACCGACGTGATCTAGGGAGAGGCAATGAAGCTGAAAATCGCATTGGGCATGCTGGCGGTGCTGGCCGCCACCGGCGCGCAGGCGCAGGCCATCCGCATCGGCGAGTTGAACAGCTACAAGGTGTTCCCCGCCTTCCTCGAGCCCTACAAGAAGGGCTGGGAGCTGGCCCTCGAGGAGATCAACAAAGCGGGCGGCGTCAACGGCCGCAAGCTGGAAGTGATCTCGCGCGACGACAACGGCAACCCGGGCGACGCGGTGCGCGTCGCGGAAGAGCTGCTGTCGCGCGAGAACGCGAGCGTGCTGATGGGCACCTTCGCCTCGCACATCGGCCTGGCGGTGGCCAACCTCGCCAACCAGAGGAAGGTGGTGTTCATCGCCGCGGAGCCGCTGACCGACAAAATCGTCTGGGAGAACGGCAACCGCTACACCTTCCGCCTGCGCCCGTCGACCTACATGCAGGTGGCGATGCTGGTGCCGGAAGCCGCCAAGCTGAAGAAGGTTCGCTGGGCCATCGTCTACCCCAACTACGAGTACGGCCAGTCGGCCACCGCGTCGTTCAAGAAGCTGCTGTCGGCCGCGCAACCCGGCGCGCAGTTCGTCGCCGAGCAGGCGCCGGCGCTCGGCAAGATCGAAGCCGGCTCGGTCGTGCAGGCGCTGATGGACGCCAAGCCCGACGCGATCTTCTCGTCGCTCTTCGGCGCCGACCTGCAGAAGTTCGTGCGTGAAGGCACTACGCGCGGGCTGTTCAAGAACATGACCGTGTTCAACCTGCTTGCCGGCGAGCCCGAGTACCTCGACCCGCTCAAGGACGAGACGCCGGAGGGCTGGTGGGTGACGGGCTACCCGTGGAACGAAATCAAGACGGCTTCCCACCAGAAATTCCTAGCCGCCTACCAGAAGAAGTGGAAGGACTATCCGCGCCTGGGCTCGGTGGTCGGCTATTCGACGATGTACACGGTCGCCAACGGCGTGAAGAAGGCCGGCAGCACCGATCCGGAGAAGCTGATCGCCGCGCTGAAGGGCCTGGAGATGGACACGCCGATCGGACCGATCGTGTACCGCGCGGTGGACCATCAGTCCACCATGGGCGCCTACGTCGGCCAGCTGTCCAAGAAAAAGGGCGTCGGCACGATGGTCAACTGGCGCTTCGCCGACGGCGCGCATTTCCTGCCGCCGTTCGCGGAAGTGCGGGCGATGCGCAAGGACTAGCGCACCCGCGCCACCCGAAAAAGGGGGTCCGGCTACCGGGCCCCCTTTTCTTATGACCGCTTCCTCCTTCCTCATCCAGTTCCTCAACGGGCTGGCGAGCGCCTCGTCGCTGTTCCTGGTGGCCGCGGGCCTGTCGCTGATCTTCGGCGTGACGCGCATCGTCAACTTTGCGCACGGGTCCCTCTTCATGCTGGGGATGTACCTCGCGGTGGCGCTCGCGCCGCACACCGGCTTCTGGCTCGCCGTGCCAATCGCCGCGCTGGCGGTGGCAGCCTTCGGCGCCCTGGTGGAGTCCCTCCTGCTGCGCCGGCTCTACGGCGCGCCGGAGCTCTTGCAGCTTCTCGCCACGTTCGCGCTGGTGCTGGTGATCAAGGATTTCACGCTTTGGGCCTGGGGGCCCGAGGACATCCTCGGGCCGCGCGCGCCGGGACTGGCGGGCGCCGTGACCATCGCGGGCCGCCAGTTCCCGGAGTACGACCTGTTCCTCATCTTCTTCGGGCCCGCGGTGCTCGGCGCGCTGTGGTTCGTGCTGACGCGCACGCGCTGGGGCACGCTGGTGCGCGCCGCGACGCAGGACCGCGAGATGGCCGGCGCGCTGGGCGTGAACCAGCGGTGGCTCTTCACCAGCGTGTTCGCGCTGGGCGCGCTGCTGGCCGGCCTTGGCGGCGCCGTGCAGACGCCGCGAGAGCCGGCCACGCTGTTCATCGACCTGCAGATCATTTCGGATGCCTTCGTGGTGGTGGTGGTCGGCGGGCTGGGCTCGATCCCGGGTGCGTTCCTCGCCGCATTGCTGATTGCGGAGATCAAGTCCTTCTGCATCGGTTTCGGCTACTCCAAGATCACGCTGGTGGTGGAGTTCATCGTCATGGCGGTGGTGCTGGTGCTGCGCCCCTGGGGATTGCTGGGACGCATGCCGGCGCAGGCGCGCGGCGCGGGCGCGCTGGAGCCGCCGCTCGTGCTGCCTTCCAAGAACCTGCTTGCTGCGCTCGCTGCGCTCGCCTTCGGCCTCGCCCTGGTGCCCGCGGTGCACACGGGCTACACGCTGGTGCTGCTGACCGACATCCTGCTGTTCGCGCTGTTCGCCGTCAGCCTGCACTTCATCATGGGGCCGGGCGGCCTGCATTCCTTCGGCCACGCCGCCTACTTCGGCCTGGGCGCGTACGGCGCGGGCCTGATGGTGCAAAAAGGCGGCATGCCGATGGAAGCCGCGCTCGCCCTGGCGCCCTGGCTGGCCGCGTTCGGCGCTCTGGTGTTCGGCTGGTTCTGCGTGCGCCTGTCCGGTGTGTATCTCGCCATGCTCACGCTGGCCTTTGCGCAGATCGCCTGGTCGGTGATCTTCCAGTGGGATGCCTTCACCGGAGGGTCGAACGGCATCGTCGGCATCTGGCCCTCGTCCTGGCTTTCCAGCAAGACCGCGTACTACTACCTGACCCTGCTTGCCTGCGCGGGCGGCATTGCGCTCCTGTGGCGGGTGCTCTACTCCCCGTTCGGGTACGCGGTGCGCGCCGGGCGGGATTCCCCGCTGCGCGCCGACGCCATCGGCATCGACGTGCGCGCGAGGCAATGGGCCGCCTTCACCTTCGCCGGCCTGTTCGCCGGGCTGGCGGGCGCCTTGTACGCTTTCTCCAAGGGGTCCATCTCCCCCGAGTCGCTGTCGGTGACCCGCTCGGTGGACGGGCTCGTGATGGTGCTGCTCGGGGGCATCCAGACGCTCACCGGACCGGTGTGGGGCGCGGTGCTCTTCACCTGGCTGCAGGACGCGGTCGCCCGCGGCATCGACTACTGGCGCGCGGTGATCGGCGGCGTAATCCTGTTGCTGGTGCTGGTCTTCCCGCAGGGCGTGACGGGATTCCTGCGCGAGAGGTTTGCGCGATGACAGTGCTCGCGGTCCGGGATCTGTCGAAGGCCTACGGCGGCGTGCAGGCGGTGCACCAGGTCAGCTTCTCGGTGGCAGCCGGTGAACTGCTGGCCATGATCGGGCCCAACGGCGCTGGCAAGACCACCTGCTTCAACATGCTGAACGGCCAGGTCACGCCCGATGCCGGGCAGATCGAATTCGAGGGCCGCAGCCTGGCAGGCCTTGCGCCGCGCGACATCTGGCGCCTCGGGGTGGGCCGCACCTTCCAGATCACCGCCACCTTCGGCTCGATGTCGGTGCGCGAGAACGTGCAGATGGCCCTGCTCTCGCACCATCGCCGGCTCTGGTCCCTCAGCGCCCTGGCGACGCGCTGCCAGGTCGAAGAGGCCAACGCGCTCCTCGCGAGGGTCGGCATGCTGGAGCAGGCCGAGCGTCCCTGCGCAGTGCTCGCCTATGGCGACCTGAAGCGCGTCGAGCTCGCGATCGCGCTAGCCAATCGACCGCGCCTGCTGCTCATGGACGAGCCAACCGCCGGCATGGCGCCGCAGGAAAGAAACGAGCTGATGGAGCTCGCGGCAGAACTGGCGCGCAGCGGCGGCATCGCGGTGCTGTTCACCGAGCACGACATGGACGTGGTGTTTACCCATGCCGACCGCGTGATCGTGCTCTCCGGCGGCGAGCTGATCGCCCAGGGCAAGCCCGCGGACGTGCGCGCCGACGCGCGCGTGCGCGAGGTCTACCTGGGAACCGGCCATGCTTGAAGTCTCCGGACTGAACGCCTCCTACGGACGCGCGAGGATCCTCTTCGACCTCGCGCTGCAGGCGCGTACCGGCGAGGTCTCGGTGCTGCTGGGCAGGAACGGGGCGGGAAAATCCACCACGCTGAAAGCCATCGTGGGCCTGTTGCCGCCGGACTCGGGCGAGATCCTCTTCGAGGGACGCCGCATCGACCGGATGCAGCCTTTCCAGATCGCGCGCCTGGGCCTGGGCTACGTGCCGGAGGACCGGCGCATCTTCACCGACCTGACGGTGGCGGAGAACCTGGAGGTGGGACGCCAGCCGCCGCGCGACGGGGCGCCGAGCTGGACCCCGCAGAAGCTGTTCGAACTGTTTCCCAACCTGGGGCGCATGCAGGACCGGCTGGGTGGCCGCATGTCGGGCGGCGAGCAGCAGATGCTGACCATCGCGCGCACGCTGATGGGCAACCCGCGCGCCATCCTGCTCGATGAGCCTTCCGAGGGGCTGGCGCCGGTGATCGTGGAGCAGATGGCCCGCACCATCCGCGAACTGAAGACGCAGGGCCTGACCGTGCTGCTGTGCGAGCAGAACCTGCACTTCGCGCGCCAGGTGGCCGATCGCGCCTACGTCATCGAGAAAGGCCACGTGCGCCGCTCCGGCCGCATGGACGAGATCCAGGAGGAGTACCAGTCGGTATGAGCTGGATCGCGGGCATCGATGTCGGCGGCACCTTCACGGACCTGATCGCGGTGGATTCAGCCAGCGGCGAAGTGCGCCTCGCCAAGGTGCCGACCACGCCGGAGAACCAGGCCTATGGCGTGCTCGCGGCGATCGACGAAGCGAAGCTCGCGCCCGGTGAAATCGCCCTCATCGTGCACGGCACCACCACTACCACCAACGCGTTGCTGGAAAGGAAGCTGGCGAAGACCGGTCTCATCACCACGCAGGGTTTCCGCGACGTGCTGGAACTGGGCCGCCGCACGCGCCCGCGGCCCTACGGCCTCACGGGCTGGTTCGAGCCGCTCATCCCGCGCGAACTGCGGCTCGAAGTGCCGGAGCGCATGGATGCAGAAGGCCTGCCGGTCATTCCGCTGGACGAGGCGGCGGTGCGCGTCGCCGTGCGCAAGCTGATCGACGCGGGCTGCGAGTCCCTCGTCATCCATTACCTGCACAGCTACATCAACCCGGCGCACGAGCGGCGCACGCTGGAGATTGCCCGCGAAACCTGGCCCAACCGGTACATCACCGCCGGCCACACCCTGCTCTCCGAATACCGCGAATACGAGCGCGGCGTCACGGCGGCGGTCAACGCCAGCGTGCAACCGGTGCTCGACCGCTACATCGAGCGCCTGCGCTCCGAGTTGAAGCGCCGCGGCTTCACCAGGGACCTCCTGGTCATGCAGGGCAACGGCGGCACCGTCTCCTCGGCCATCGTGGCCGAAGGCGCGGCGAACACCGTCATGTCGGGCCCGGCCTCGGGCGTAATCGCCGCCGCCTACTCCGCCACCGCTGCCGGCTTCCCGAACGCCATCACCTACGACATGGGCGGCACCTCCACCGACGTCGGCCTCATCCGCGACGGCGTGCCGCAAGTGTCCTCCGAACTGGAACTCGAATACGCCATGCCGGTGCACGTGCCCATGGTGGACGTGCACACCATCGGCGCCGGCGGCGGCTCCATCGCCTTCATCGGGGAGGACGGCATGCTGCGCGTCGGCCCGAAGAGCGCCGGCGCGAATCCCGGCCCGATCTGCTACGGGCGCGGCGGCACCGAGCCGACCATCACCGATGCCAACCTGATCCTGGGGCGCCTGAATCCGGAAGCCCTGCTCGGTGTGAAGGGCGGCGCGGACATGGACAAGATCCGGCGCCTGATGCTGGAGAAGATCGGCAAGCCGCTCGGCCTGGACGCAAACGAGGCTGCCGCCGCCATCGTGCGCATCGCCAACGACAAGATGGCAGGCGCGGTGCGCATGGTGTCCCTTGCCCGCGGCCATGATCCCCGGGATTTCGTACTGTTCCCATTCGGCGGTGCGGGCCCCCTGCACGCCGCCGCCATGGCCAAGGAACTGGGCATCCCCAGGCTGCTGGTGCCCGCCCGACCGGGCATCACGAATGCTTTGGGTTGTGTCGTGGCGGACCTAAGGCACGACTTCGTAAATACCATTAATAAACCTGTACAAGATGTTGATATAGATAATGTTACTTATACTATTGAAGGGCAGATAAAGGCCGGGAAAGAGCTCTTGGCGCGCGAAGGCATCGCGATCGAAGGTGTTCGGATTCTCAGCACCGCCGACATGCAGTTCCAGGGGCAGACTCACATGCTGAGCGTGAACCTCCCCGGCCCCAAGGTCACCCGCGAACAACTCCAGACGCTGTTCGAGAAAGCCTACTGGACCCGCTTCGAGGTGGAACTCTCCGAAATCCGCGCCATGCTGGTGAACGTGCACACGGCCGTAATTGGTCTACGCCCTCGCCTCGACCTTGCCTTGCTCTCCGATCGCGCCGCGCCTCATGCGGCGCGAAAGCTTTTGCGGCCGGTGTGGTTCACCGGCGGTTTCAGAGACACTCCGGTCTATCGACGGGAGGCGTTGCCGTCTGCGATTGAGGGTCCTGCAATTATTGAACAGCTTGATTGCACCACTGTTGTCGAACCAGGCAACAAGCTGACTGTCGACAAACTGGGTAACCTGCTGATCGAAGTATGAACCGCGGCCTGCTCCTGACGATGACCGAACCTCCCCCGCACCTCGAGGAGGAATTCAACGCCTGGTACGACGACGAGCACATGGCCGAGCGCCTCGCCATCCCCGGCTACCGCTCGGCGCTGCGCTGGGTCGCCAGTGGCAAGCCGGGCGAAGGAAAGTACCTGGCGACCTACGAGTTGGACGCGCCGTCGGTGTTGACCTCGGAGGCCTACCTCGCGAAGTTCAACCATCCCACGCCCTGGTCAAAGCGCAGCCTGAAGAACTGCGTGGTGTTCCGCCGCTGGGCCTGCGAGCAGACGCATCCCGGCGAAGCCGACCCCGACCCGCGCGCCAATGCCCTGCTGTTCTGTGCCGGGGACGCGCCCTACGAAAAAACCATCGACGGCGCGCTGCAAACGCGCCACTTCCTCGATCCCCTGGGCAAGCCGCGCTACGCGACCCTGGTCGAACTCTCCGGCGCGGTGCCGCTGCCGAGTGGCGCGGGCTGGGAGTTCCGCCTGTACCGCGCTTACGCTACTCGACCTTAGCGCCCGAGGCGCGGATCGCGTCAGCGATTTGAGGCGCCTCTGCGGCAATCTCGGCAGCGAAGGCTTCAGGCGAAGCCGAAGGCGAGGCGTCCATGCCCTGCTGCGCGATCCTGTCGCGAATGTCCTGCTTGGCGAGGCCCTTCGCCGCCCCGGCGTGCAGGCGGCGCACGATTTCCATCGGCGTTCCGGCGGGCGCGTAGAGGCCGAACCAGAACGTGGACTCGAAAGGCACGCCCGCCTCCCCCGACCCCGGGATGCCGGGTATCGAGGGCGACGCCTTGCGCGTGCTCACGACCAGCGGGCGCATCCGGTTGCCCTTGATGAAGCCGGTCACCGTCGGCGAAGTGGCGAACATCAACTGGGTGTCGCCCGCGATCAGCGACTGCGAAGCAGGCCCGCCTCCCTTGAACTGCACGGTGGTGAACTTCACGCCCGCCGCCACCTCGAATGCCGCCGCCGCGAGATGCGGGGCGGAGCCGACGCCTGCCGAGGCGTTGAACAGTTTCTCGGGATTCGCCTTGGCATAGGCGACCAAGTCCTTCAGGTTGCGGAACGGCGTGTCGTTGTTCACCACGAGGATCGTGGTGCCGATCGCCACGCGGCACACCGGACTGAAATCCTTCTGGTCGTAGTTCAGGGTCTTGTACAGGTTCTTGTTGATCGCGTGGTTGCCCTGGTTGAGCAGCGTATAGCCGTCG
>JANMUO010000394.1:0-20166 GCA_031391655.1 Betaproteobacteria bacterium | reverse complement strand
GGTCGGCGCCACCACGCGCGCCGGCATGCTGACCAATCCGCTGCGCGACCGCTTCGGCATCGTGGCGCGCCTGGAGTTCTACAGCGCGGAGGAGCTGGCGTCGATCGTGCGCCGCTCGGCCGGCCTGCTCGAGGTGAAGCTGGCGGAGGAGGGCGGCGCGGAGATCGCGCGCCGCGCGCGCGGCACGCCGCGCATCGCCAACCGCCTCCTGCGCCGCGTGCGCGACTATGCCCAGGTGAAGGCCGCGGGCGAAGTGACGCGCGCGGTGGCCGACGACGCGCTGAAGATGCTCGACGTGGACGCGCTCGGCCTGGACGTGATGGACCGCAAGCTGCTCCTCGCGGTGATCGAGAAATTCGGCGGCGGCCCGGTGGGCGTGGAGAACCTCGCGCACGCCATCGGCGAGGAGACCGACACCATCGAGGACGTGCTCGAGCCCTTCCTCATCATGCAGGGCTACCTGCAGCGCACGCCGCGCGGGCGCGTCGCCACGCTCGCTGCCTACCGCCACTTCGGCATCGTCGCGCCGTCGGGCGCGCACGACTTGCTCGGGCCCGGCGAGCGCGGCTGAGCGGCCCGGTCTACAATCGGGCGGTGCAGCGAGTCGTCGCTCGAGCTTTCCGCTGGCCGGTGCGGGTGTACTACGAAGACACCGATTTCGGCGGGGTCGTCTACTATGCCAACTACCTGCGCTTCTTCGAGCGCGCGCGCACCGAGTGGATGCGCAGCCTGGGCGTCGACCACCAGGCGCTGGCGCGCGACGCCGGGGTGCAATTCGTGGTGCGGCGCGCCGAGATCGATTTCCTGCGCGGCGCGCGCCTGGACGACGAGCTGTCGGTCAGCGTCGAAGTCGCGGAACGCAAACGCACCTACCTCATGCTCAAGCAGCAGGCGCTGCGGGGAGAAGAACTGATGGCCGTTGCGCTGGTCCAAGCCGCGTGCATAGACCGAAACACCTTCAAGCCGGCCCCGCTGCCCGCGGCGCTCGCCGCGCGGCTGGCCGCCTAGCGCGATGAACGTCACTGCCGACCTGGAAATCTGGACGCTGATCCTGGGCGCCAGCCTGGTGGTCAAGGCCGTGCTGGTGCTGCTGATGGCGGTCTCGTTCCTGTCCTGGATGTTCATCTTCAGCAAGTGGTTCGCCATCCGGCGCGCGCGCGCGCAGACCGAGCGCTTCGAGCGCGAGTTCTGGGGCGGCGGGGACTTGAACCTGCTGTACCAGGGCGCGGTCAACAACCGGCACACCATCGGCAGCCTGGAGCGCATCTTCGAGTCGGGCTTTCGCGAGTTCACCAAGCTGCGCAACCAGCGCAGCACCACCGATCCGAGCGTGATGGTGGACGGCGCGCGGCGCGCCATGCGCGCCACCTACCAGCGCGAGATGGACCACCTGGAGCGCCATCTCGCCTTCCTCGCCTCGACCGGCTCGGTGAGCCCCTACGTGGGCCTCTTCGGCACGGTGTGGGGCATCATGCATGCCTTCCGCAGCCTGGCGAACGTGCAGCAGGCGACGCTCGCGCAGGTGGCCCCCGGCATCGCCGAGGCGCTCGTGGCGACCGCCATCGGCCTGTTTGCCGCGATTCCCGCGGTGGTGGCCTACAACCGCTATTCGCACCAGATCGACCGCCTGGCCATCCGTTTCGAGAGCTTCATGGAGGAGTTCTCCAACATCCTCCAGCGCCAGGCCGTGAAGTAGCCACCCATGCCGGCACTGCACCGCAGGCGCGCCCCGATGCACGAGATCAACGTCGTGCCCTACGTGGACGTGATGCTGGTCCTGCTCATCATCTTCATGGTGGCGGCGCCGCTGGTGACCCCCGGGGTCATCGACCTGCCTTCGGTGTCCAAGGCTTCCAATGCACCGGTGTCGCCGCTCGAAGTGGTGATCCGCGAGAGCGGCGCGCTGCTGCTGCGCAGCCGCGACGCGAAGGGCGCGCTGACCGAGGAAAAGCGCATCGCGCGCGGCGAACTCGCGCGCGCCATCCGCGAGCGCCAGGCGAAGAACCCGCAGCAGCCGGTGCTCATCGCCGCCGACAAGGACGTACGCTACGAGGCGGTGCTGCAGGTGATGGACGAGCTGCAAAAGCAGCAGGTGCGGCGCGTCGGCCTGCTGGTGAAGCCGGCGCAATGAGCGCGGCGCTCGCCGGCCCGTTCCTCGAGTGGCGCCGCGACGAGGATCTCGCGCCCGCCGTGGTGCTCGCAGTCGCGATGCATGTGCTGCTCGCGCTCGCGCTGGTGTTCGGCGTGAGCTGGCAGAGCCGGGCGCCCGAGGTGATCTCCGTCGAGCTGTGGCAGCCTCCCCCACCGCCGCCGCCCGTGGTGGAGCCCGAGCCGCCCAAGCCGGCACCGGCGCCGGTGGTCCAGGCGAAGCCCGAGCCGCGCGTGGAGAAGCCGGACATCGCCATCAAGGAGCCAGCGAAGCCCAAGCCCAAGCCTAAGCCGGAGGCCAAGGCGAAGCCCAAGCCCGTGCCGCCCAAGCCCGACGACCGGCTCGTGCAGCAGGATCTGAAGGAACAGCTGGCACGCGAGGAGCACGCGCGCACCGCCGCGCGCGAGAGCCAGGCGATCAAGGAAAAGATGGCGCGTGATGCTGCGCGCAGCGCCACCTCCGCGCGCGACAAGGCCATCGCGTCCTGGATCGACAAGGTGCGCCTCAAGATCCGCAACAACATCCACCTGCCGCTCGACCTGAAGGGAAACCCCGAGGCGCTGTTCCTCGTCACACAGCTGCCCACCGGCGAAGTGCTGCAGGCCCAGCTCGTGATCTCGAGCGGCCACACCGCCTACGACGAGGCGGTGTACCGCGCCATCCTCAAGTCCTCGCCGTTGCCGAAGCCCGACAGTGGCGTGCCCTTCGAGCGGCAGATGAAGCTGACGTTCCGGCCGGTGGACTGAAATATAATCATGCGCATGAGAAAACTTTTCGCCGCAGCGCTGCTGTCGCTCGCCGCGTGGCCCGCCCTGGCGCAACTGTCGATCGAGATCACCGGCGCGGGCGGACAGCGCATCCCGGTGGCGATCGCGCCATTCGCCGGCGAGGCCGCGCTGCCCCCGGGCATCACGGCCGTGGTGCGCGCCGACCTGGAGAGGAGCGGCCTGTTCCGCGCGCTCGAGATTCCGGCGCTGGTGCCGCAGCCGAGCGAGGCGTCTAACGTCAATTATGCGGAGTGGAAGTCGCGCCTCGCCGATGCGCTGGTGCTCGGCTCGATCGCCGTGCGCAGCGACGGCCGCTACGAAGTGCGCTTCCGCCTGTACGACGTGGTCAAGCAATCCGCGATCGGCGGCGTGGCCTACACGGTGTCGCGCGATCAGTTGCGCGCCACCGCGCATCGCATCGCCGACTACGTCTACGAAAAGCTCACCGGCGAGAAAGGCGTGTTCTCCACCAAGATCGCCTACGTGGTCAAGCGCGGCGCGCGCTACGAGCTGCAGCTGGCCGATGCCGACGGCGCCAACGAGCAGGCGATGCTGGTGTCCAACGAGCCGATCATCTCGCCCGCCTGGTCGCCCAACGGCAAGCGCATCGCCTACGTTTCCTTCCAGAACAAGAAGCCCATCGTGTACGTGCAGGACGTCGAGGTGCCCAAGCAGAACGTGGTGGCCAATTTCAAGGGCTCCAACTCGGCGCCCGCCTGGGCGCCCGATGGCAAGCGTCTCGCGGTGGCGCTGTCGCGCGACGGCAACTCGCAGGTCTACCTGATCAACGCCGACGGCAGCAACCCGCGCCGGCTGACCAATACCGGCGGCATCGACACCGAGCCGAATTTCTCGCCCGACGGACAGTGGATCTATTTCACCTCGGACCGCGGCGGCAGCCCGCAGATCTACCGCATGCCGGCGGCGGGGGGCGAGGCGCAGCGGGTCACCTTCGAGGGGAGCTATAATGTTTCACCGCGCGTCAGCCCCGACGGCAGGAGCCTCGCCTACATCATGCGCAACGGCGGCAAGTTCCAGGCGGCGCTGCTTGATCTGGGTACCCGGCAGGTGCAGGTCCTGACCGACAGCGAACTCGACGAATCGCCAAGTTTCGCCCCCAACGGGCGCCAGATCCTGCTGGCGACGGTGATCGGCGGGCGCGGCGTGCTCTCTGCAGTGTCCTCGGACGGCCGCGTCAAACAGCGCCTCACGCTTTCGGCGGGCGATGTACGCGAGCCCGCCTGGGGTCCCTTGGTTCAATGACAAGGAGTCAAGCCATGCGCTTCCTCTGGACGATCCCCGCCATTTGTCTGCTCGCCGCTTGTGCCGGCACGCAGACTCCCGACAGCCAGCCGCCCGCGGCGGTGGAAGACCGCGGTGCGGGCAAGCCCGGCGCCAGCGCGCAAGGCGTGCCCTCCAAGCCGATCGCCGGCGTCGACCTTACAGGCCGGCCGGGCACGGGAGCGGGCGCGAGTGCGCTGAAGGACCCGAACAACATCCTCTCCAAGCGCTCGGTGTTCTACGATTTCGACAGGTACGACGTGAAGGACGAGTACAAGCCGCTGATCGAGGCGCATGCGAAGTACCTGCGCGAGAACGGCGGCACCAGGATGTTGATCCAGGGCAACACCGACGAGCGCGGCAGCCGCGAGTACAACCTCGCGCTCGGCCAGCGCCGCTCGGAGTCGGTCAAGCGCATGCTGCTGCTGCTCGGCGGGCGCGAGGAGCAGGTCGAGGCCGTAAGCCTCGGCGAGGAGAAGCCGCGCGCCGCCGGCGCCGGCGAAGAGGCCTTCACCCAGAACCGGCGCAGCGACATGCTCTATCCGGGCGAGTATTGATGCGCCGGCTGCTCGCCGCCGCGGTGCTTTGCTGGGCGGGCGCTGCGTCAGCGCAGTTGTTCAGCGACCCGGATATGCGCCGCCGGGTCGAAGACACGCGCCAGGAACTCCAGGCGACCCAGCAGCGCATCGACGCGCGCCTCACCGCCATCGAGTCCTCGTTGGTAGAGCGGCGCGCAATCCTCGACCTGGCCGGCCAGATCGAGGCGCTGCGCACGGACTTCGCGCGCTCGCGCGGCCAGATCGAGGTGATCCTCAACCAGCTGGAGAACTCGGACAAGCGGCAGAAGGATTTCTACGTCGATATCGACACGCGGCTGCGCCGGCTGGAGCAGGTCAAGGAGGCCGCCGCTGTCGCGCCGGAGAAGCCGCCGGTCGACGCGGCGCCGAGCGCCGCCGAGAACAAGGTCTACGAGGCCGCGCTCAACCAGTTCAAGCTGGGCAATTATTCGGCGGCGATCTCCACGCTGCAGGGGCTGATGGTGACCTACCCGGACAGCAAGCTCGCGCCCAATGCGCAGTACTGGATCGGCATGGGCTACTCCGGCCAGCGCGACTACAAGAACGCCATCGCTGCGCACCAGGTGGTGATCGCCACCTGGCCCGCCGACCCGAAGGCGGCCGACGCGATGCTCTCGATCGCCAGCTCGCAGGAGGCGATGGGCGACAGGGCCGCATCGCAAAAGACCTTGCAGGCGGTGATGGCGAAGTACCCGGGCAGCCAGGCCGCGGCGAACGCGAAGCTGCGGCTCGCCCAGGCGTCCAAGCGCTGAACGCGGTCGTCCTCCTTTCCGGCGGCCTGGATTCCGCGACTGCGCTCGCCTGGGCGCGTCGCGAGGGCTACGCCTGCCATTGCCTGTCGGTGGACTACGGCCAGCGGCACGGGGCGGAGCTCGAGGCCGCCAGGCGCGTCGCCAAGCGCTTGGGCGCCGCGGAACACCGCATCGTGAAGATCGACCTCGCGCAATTCGGCGGCTCGGCGCTCACCGATCGTTCCCTCCCAATTCCGGACAGGGGCGTCCAGTCCGGCATTCCAGTCACCTATGTTCCGGCCAGGAACACGATTCTCCTTTCGCTCGCGCTAGGCTGGGCCGAAGTGCTCGGCGCGCAGCACATCTTCGTCGGTGCAAACGCCGTGGACTATTCCGGGTACCCGGACTGCCGGCCGGAGTACCTGAAGGCCTTTGAGGCGATGGCCAACCTCGCGACCAAGGCGGCCGTGGAGGGTCGCCGGATCTCCATCCGCGCGCCGCTCATCGACCTCTCGAAGAAGGACATCTTGCGACGGGCGCTCGAGCTGGGCGTGGACCCGGCCGAGACGGTCACCTGCTACCAGCCTGATGCCACGGGGAGCGCCTGCGGCAAGTGCGACGCCTGCCGCATCCGCAAGGCGGGGTTCGCCGACGCGGGCATCGCGGATACCACGCGGTATATGTCCGTTACTCGGACTTGATCCCGGCGGCCTTGACCACCTCAGGCCAGCGCTTCAGCTCGCCCTTGATGAACGCGTCGAACTGCTGAGGCGTGCCGCCGATGATGTCCGCGGCCTGTGCTTCCGTGATCGCGGTGCGCACTGAGGGCACCTGCAGGACCTGGTTGAAGACGGTGTTGATGCGCGTCACCAGCGTGGGGTCCATGCCCGCCGGGCCCACGACGCCGTGCCAGACACTGACGTCGAAGCCGGGAATCGTCTGCCCGACCGCAGGAGTATCCGGCAGCTGGCGCATCGGCCGCATCGAGGCACCGGCGAGCGCGCGGATCTTGCCGTCCTTGACCTGGCCGAGCGATGTGGAGACGGTGATGATCGCGGTATCCGCGTCGCCGCGCAGGAGCGCCAGCAGCATCTCGGCGCCCGAGCGGTAGACCACGTTCACCTGGTCGATGCCCGCCTGGTTGTTCAGGAAAGCCATGTACAGGTGCGTCCAGTTGCCCATGCCAGCCGAGGCGTAGTTGAACTTGCCCGGCTGCTTCTTGGCCGCCTCCACGAACTCGGCCAGCGTCTTGTAGGGCAGCGCCGGGCGGATGAGGAGCACCGCGGGCAGGTTGGCCGCGTGGATGATCGGCGTGAAGGCGGTGTGCGGGTCGTAGGGGAGCTTCGCCAACGTGTGCGAGACGGCGTTGGGGCCGACTTCCGCGAGGAACAGGGTGTAGCCGTCGGGCTTCTCGCGGGCCACGCTTGCCGCCGCGATGGTCCCGCCGGCCCCCGGCCGGTTCTCGACGACCAGCGCCTGCCCGTTGGCATGCTGCGCGAAGCCGCTCGACATGTTGCGCGACAGCGTGTCGGCCGCGCCGCCGGCGCCGACCGATACCACCAGGCGTACCGGGCGCTCGGGCCATTGGGCGGACGGCTGGGACTGGGCAGCGAAAGCCGCCAGGGCGGCAATTGCTAGTGCGGCGAGACGGGCAAACGGCATGAAACCTCCCTCCGAGGTGTAGTCGATTCTACGGGCCAATGCAGAACAATGGCTAGAGAGGCGCGTTGGCCGGCGCCGACCGCTGCCACAGCGCCCGGTGCCAGCGCGCGCCGATAGCGATCGTCGCCGCGAGGCCCAGCCCAGCGTAGATCAACGTGATGGCGGCAAAGCCGAGGCCGGCGATCAGCGGCCCGGCGATCACCAGCCCGAGCGGCAGCCCCCAGATGGCGAGCATGCGGATGCCCATCACGCGGCTGCGCATTTCTTCGCTGGAGGCGCGCAGCATCACCGCGGCAAGCGGCGTGAGGCAGAAGCTCTGCACGAACCCGATGGTGAACAGCAGCGCCAGCCCCACCGTGACGGACTGGAACTGCCCGAAAAGGATGATCCCGAGGAACCAGACCGCGCCGCTCGCGAGCATCACCCGCGCCGCGCGCAAGGGAACGCGGTTCGCGCTCACCACCAGGGATCCGGCCAGCGCGCCGACGGCGAACGCGCCGGCGAGGTAGCCGAGGCCGCCCTGGCCCAGGCCATAGACGTCCCTCGCGACGTAGGGCAGCAGACCGAGGAAGAACGGATAGGCAAGGAGGTTCACGAGGAACGCCATGCTGAACGCGCCCAGCAGGGCGGGCTTTTCCCACACATAGTGCACGCCGTCCTTGAGACCGGCGATGACCTGGTTCGCCTGCGTTCGCCCGTCCGCCACGCGCGGCGGAGCCGACACGCCGAGGGAGAACAGGAACGCGCCGACATAGATGGCCGCGACCACCAGGTACGCCGGCCCCATGCCGAAGAGTGCTACGCCGCCCGTGCCCGCGATGGCGCCGGCGACGCGCGCCATGTCGGAGGTGGTGCGCGAGAGGGCGAGCGCCCCCATCAGCGCCTCGGGACGCATGGTGTGGCCCACGAGGACGTGCCGCATCGCCATGTCCGATGGCTTCATCAGGCCCGCGATGCCAGCGACGACGAGCACGTGCCAGGGCTGGAGCTGGCCGCTTAGCGTGAGCGCTGCGAGCGATGCTGCGAGCAGCGCATACACCCCGCGCGTGATGCACAGCATGGTGCGCACGCCGATGCGATCGCCCGCGATGCCGAAGAAGGGGGAGAACAGCGAGCCGAGCCATGCCAGCGCGCCGACGAGCACCAGGAGCTGCACCGAGCCCGTGGTCGTGAGCACGTACCAGCCGAGGATCAGGGCCTCCATCTCGAACGCCAGGGACGTCGCCAGGTCCGACGGCCACTGGAAGCGGAAGCTGCGTATGCGGAAAGGAGCTAGCGCGGAGGCGCGCAGCACGGGCGCAGGGGTTGTCACCCGCGTGATGCTAGCGGAAGCTGGCGCGCCGCGAAGAAGTTGCGGCAGTACTGGCGTATCCCCCGCGAGGGCTGATAAAATCGCGCCCTTTCCGAAGTCCTACAAGACACCGGGTCGTTAGCTCAGCTGGTAGAGCAGCGGACTTTTAATCCGTTGGTCGGCGGTTCGAATCCGCCACGGCCTACCACTCCCCGTGCGGGGCATGGTAATCATCTCAAGGGCTTGGCAGCGATGCCAGGCCCTTTTCTTTTGCAATCAGCGAAAACGCCGGCTCTCGCAATGGTCCGTGGGCGCGGATGGAAGCGCCCAGGGGGAAGATCCCCGGCTTCTTGGGATGCGGCGTCAGCAGCACGTCGAAAGTCTCGTTGCGCAGGTCGAGGGTGCCCGCGCCTTCCGTGTGGGTTTGCTCGGTATCGAGCACGATGGCGGTCGACTTCCCCAGGCCCTTCTCGAAATCGAAGGCGAGGAGGGCGCTATTGATGCCGATGGCGCGGTCCCCGGTGAACATCAGGCGCAGGATCTTGCCGCCGTTCAAGGCGAGCTTGGCGTCCAGCAGGTTCGAGATGTCGCCGCCTTGCATGCCGACTTGCGCATGGCCCGACGAACTGGCGAGGATGCTCGCGACCGAATCGCCTTGCCCCTTCATCTCGAAGCGCCCGTCGATCGGCCCCCCGCTCTTTGCTCCCTTCGGCAAATCCTCCAGCAGCTTTTCGAGGCGCACCTCCCGCATGTCCATTTTCACGTGCGAGGCTGGCGGCTTGCGTTGCGCGTCGAAGGTGAGCAGGCCAGCGAGGTGGCCGCCAGCCAATCCGATATCGAACGGCTTCAGGGACAGAACCCCGTTCTCCAGATTCGCAGTGACCCGCAAACTATCCAGCGCTGGCGTGTCGACCGCGTGGAGCCTCCTGGCCTCCAGAGTCACGTGTGCATCGAAGGCATTCAAGCGCTCCCCGTTGATTGCAAGGCTGGAGAACAGGCGCTCCGGCGCGCCCGGAGTCCCGCCCGGTTCGCGGCCTGCGCCGGCGGGAGGGCGGAAGTCGGAGAGTTCGGCCGCGTCGCTGCGCAAAGCAGCCCGAAGCATGAGGCGCTCCTCGCTGCGGTCGACGCTGAACTTCCCGGCGAGATCGCTGGTGCCGATCTTCCCGCGCAGCTCCGTGAATGAGTAGACGTCCTTCGCCAGCAGGAGGTTGGATGCGAACGCATAGGGCCGCGTCGCGGGCAGCCAAGGGCGGAAAAAGGGGCGCAGTGTCGAGAGCGACGGGCCGGCCAGGCGCACTTTCGCATCGATGGCGGAAGGGCTGAACAGATCGGCAATGCTGCCGTCGGCATCGAGCCTGCTGGCGCCCGCCGCGGCGTGGCCGCGCAGCGCAAAGGACTCTTGCGTATCCACGAACGTCAGCAGTCCGGCGGTGACCACCTTGCCGGTGAAATTCACGCCGTCGAGTATCCCGTCGAAAGCGATCCGCATCGAGTGTGAAGCATCCTCCGCGGCACTCGCCGCAGCAACGACATCGAGATCGATGCCGCGATGCACGAAGCGGATCCTTGTGCGAATGGGTTCCAGGCGCAGTACCTTGACCCGTCCGGGGCCAAGGTACTCGGGGTTGCGCAGGCGCCAGTTCCTTCGCCCGTCCGCCTGCCGTTCCATGTTCACGTCCGCGTCGACCAGGACCATCCGGGAAATCACCGGCCGCCCTTCCCATACGCTTCTCAGCGAGAAAGTGACAGATGCCTCACTGGCGGTAATTGTCGGACGCTTGTCCGCCCAAGGGGCATTCTCCACATACAACTCGCGCAAGCGTACGGTCGGCTCGCGCGAAAACCCGAGATCGACATCGAGGTGTCCAATCCGGACCTCGCGGTTCGACCGATCGATGAGATAGCGCTCCAGGGGACGGCGGAACCAGTTCCAGTCGAACAGGGCCACCACGATGCCAAGCGCAAGTACAACCCCAAGCAGCACTCTGCTTACTCGGCTGAACCTGGGAAAGCGCAACGGCATGGCCGTCATTGGACACCGGCGTCGCGCCTAGGTGCGGAGGACCAACCATGCTTCCGTGTTGGCCAGCGCACTGAACTTTGCAAGGCATGCGCCTATGCCGTGCGCGGGATCTCGCTGACTACTTCGTTCCCATTCTGAAACGGGGTGCGGGGAGCTAATCGCGCATGCGCGAGATTTTCTTCACGTCCGGCAGCCTGCGCAGCGCGCGCATCACGCGCGCGAGGTGCTGCCGGTTGGACACTTCCAGGATCAGCAGCATGTTGGTGTAGACCGTGCGGTCCTCCTCCATGCTGATTGCGTCGATGTTGGAGCCGGAATCGGCGATTTCGGAGGCGACCTTGGCCAGCACGCCGCGCTGGTTGGTGACCATGACCTTGATCGCCGACTGGTACAGCCGGCTGCCGGCCGCGTCCCACTCCACGTCGATCCACTGGTCGGGCTCGTTCTTGCGCGAGCGCTCGATGTGCCGGCACTCGGCGTTGTGTACCACCAGCCCCTGGCCTTTCTTCATCGAGCCCACGATGGCGTCGCCCGGAATCGGCCGGCAGCAGGTGGCGAGCTGCACCGCCATGCCCTCGGTGCCGCGGATGACCACCTGCGCGGCCTTGCCCCGCGATTCCTGCGTCGCCTCGGCGCGCTTCAGGAGGCGCCGCGCGACGACGGCTGCGAGCTGCTTGCCGAGCCCGATGTCGGCCAGCAGCTCCTGCTTGGTGTTGCCCACCGTCTCGCGGATCACGCGCTCCCAGTTCGCGTCGTCGATCTCGGCCAGCGAAGAGCCCAGGCCCTTGAGCGCCTGCTCGAGGATGCGCTCGCCCAGGCTCGCGGACTCGTCGTACTGCATGGTCTTCAGGAAATGGCGGATGTTGGCGCGCGACTTGCCGGTGCGCACGTACTGCAGCCAGGCCGGGTTGGGCTTGGCGTGGCTCGCGGTGATGATCTCGACGCGGTCGCCGTTCCTCAGTTCGGTGCGCAGGGGCACCAGCTCGCCGTTCACCTTGGCCGCCACGCAGCGGTTGCCGATGTCGGTGTGCACGAGGTAGGCGAAGTCCACTGCGGTCGCGCCGCGCGGCAAGGACAGGATCTTGCCCTGGGGCGTGAAGACGTAGACCTCGTCGGGAAACAGATCCACCTTCACGTGCTCGAGGAACTCGTGCGGGTCGCCCGACTGGTTCTGGATTTCCAGCAGCGACTGCAGCCACTGGTGGGTCTGCTTCTGCAGCTCGGTCAGCGACTCGGCGTCGTCCTTGTACATCCAGTGCGAGGCCACGCCGGCTTCGGCCAGGCGGTGCATCTGCTCGGTGCGGATCTGCGCTTCCACCGGCACGCCGTAGGGCCCGATCAGCGCGGTGTGCAGGGAGCGGTAGCCGTTGCCTTTGGGGATCGCGATGTAGTCCTTGAACTTGCCCGGCACCGGCTTGTACAGGCCGTGCAGCGTGCCGAGCGCGAAGTAGCAGGTGGGGACATCCTTGACGATGACGCGAAAGCCGTAGATGTCGTGCACTTCGGAAAACGACAGGTGCTTCTCGATCATCTTGCGGTAGATCGAGTAGAGGTGCTTTTCGCGCCCGAAAACCGTGGCGACGATCTTCGCCTCGGCGAGGCGCGCCTTGATCGCCAGTTCGACCTTGCCCACGATCTCGCGCCGGTTGCCGCGCGCCGAGCGCGTCGCCTTGGCGAGCACGCGGTAGCGCAGCGGGTACAGGTGGGCGAAGGCCAGTTCCTGCAACTCGTGGAACAGCGTGTTGAGCCCCAGTCGGTTGGCGATCGGCGCGTAGATCTCCATCGTCTCGCGCGCCACGCGCCGGCGCTTCACCGGGGGCACAGCGTCCAGGGTGCGCATGTTGTGCAGCCGGTCGGCGAGCTTGATCAGGATCACGCGCACGTCGCGCGCCATCGCCAGAAGCATCTTGCGGAAGTTCTCGGCCTGCGCGTCCTCGGCGGACTGGAACTCGATCTTGTCGAGCTTCGAGAGGCCGTCGACCAGCTCCGCCACCGGCTTGCCGAAGGTGTCGGAGATCTCGGCCTTGGTGACCGAGGTGTCCTCCATCACGTCGTGCAGCAGCGCGGCCACCAGCGCCTGGCCGTCCAGATGCCAGCCGGCGAGGATTTCGGCCACGGCCAGGGGATGCGAGATGTAGGGGTCGCCCGACTGCCGGGTCTGCCCCTTGTGCGCCTCTTCCGAGAAGCGGTACGCGTCCGCGAGGCGCGCGACGTCCGCCTTCTTCAGGTAGCCGAAACGGCTTTCATCCAGCGCGTGTACTGCGGCCATGCGGACAGATTACCGCATGGGGTGGAGGTCAGGGGGTGTGCGCGGGCGTCGGTGCGGACGGGTTGCGCTTGAGCACGTCGGTGCCGATCTTGCCGGAGGCGATCTCGCGCAGCGCGATCACGGTGGCCTTGTCGCGATTGGGCTCGACCAGCGGCGAAGCGCCCGCGCCGAGCTGGCGCGCGCGGTAGGTCGCCGCCAGTGTCAGCTGGAAGCGGTTGGGGATTCGGGCAAGGCAATCGTCAACGGTGATGCGAGCCATGGTCAGCCTTTTGGTTTGAACACTTCGGGGTGGCGATCGAGCTGCCGGCCGGTGGCCAGGCGCTCCGCCCGCACGACCGCGCGCAGGTCTTGTCGCGCGTCGTCGAAGTTATTGTTAATTATAGCGTATTTGAACTCGACGGCGTGGCTCATTTCCTCCACGGCATTGGCCAGCCGGCGCCGGATCACCTCCTCCGTGTCCTGCGCGCGCGCGCGCAGGCGCCGCTCGAGCTCCGCCATCGAGGGCGGCAGGATGAAGATGCCGATGCTCTCGGGATACAGACGCCGCACCTGCTCCGCGCCTTGCCAGTCGATCTCCAGGATCAGGTCGCCGTCGCGGGCGAGCACTTCGTCGATCACTTTCTGCGATGTCCCGTAGCGGTGGCCGTGCACCTCCGCGCTCTCGAGGAACTCGCCGCGCTCGAGCATCGCCTCGAACTGCTTCAGGGCGACAAAGTTGTACTCGCGCCCGTCCTGTTCCCCCGGGCGCGGCGGCCGCGTGGTGTAGGACACCGATAGCGTGAGGCCGGGCTCGTCTGCGAGGAGCTTGGCGATGAGTGAGCTCTTGCCCGCGCCCGAGGGCGCGGTGATGACGTAGAGCAGGCCTTTCATTCGATGTTCTGCACCTGTTCGCGGATCTGCTCGATGAGCAGCTTCAACTCCAGCGCGCAGTCGGCGATTCTTTGCGTCGCGGCCTTGGACGCGAGGGTGTTGGCTTCGCGATTGAGTTCCTGCGCGAGGAAATCGAGCCGCTTGCCGGCGGCGCCGCCCTTGGCCAGCGTGCGGTCGACCTCCTCGACATGCGCTGCGAGCCGCTGCAGTTCCTCTTCCACGTCGGTCTTCACCGCGAACACCGCAAGCTCCGCGCGCAGGCGCTCGTCGTCGGCCGTGCCCACCGCCTCGCGCAGCCGCTCGGCGAGCCGCGCCTGGTAGGCGGCGTTCGCCTCCGGCACCAGCGGCCGGATCTCGGCCAGGCGCGCGCGCATCTCGCTGACGCGGCTGGCGATCATGGCGGCGAGCTTCGCGCCTTCCCTGGCGCGCGCGCCGCACAACTCGTCCACCACCCGCCGGGCGAGTGCGCCGACCGCGTTCCTGAGCTCCTCGGCGTCGAGCGCGTTGCCGGCGAGTACGCCAGGCCAGCGCAGCACGTCGGCCAGGCGCAGCGGTCCGGCTTGCGGAAACGCTTGCTGCGCCTGTCCCGCAACGCGGCGCAGCGTCTCCAGCGCGACGGGGTCGAGCGATTGCACCCCGGCGGCGCCCGGCGCGAAGGACAGCCGGCAATCGAGCTTGCCGCGCGCCACGCGCGTGGTGATCGCCTCGCGCAGCAGCGGCTCGAGCACGCGCAGCTCCTCGGCGACGCGGAACTGCAGGTCGAGGAAGCGCGAGTTGACCGATTTCAGCTCGAGGCTGAGCGCGCCGCGCGGGTGCTCGGTGGCGGCAAGCGCATATCCGGTCATGCTGTGGATCACGGGGAAGTTGAACGTTACGCGGGGAAGCGCGCGATTCGAAGCGGGTATCATAGGGGAGATGCCGGCCCAAGCCAACCAGCCGCTGCCGCAAGGGCATCAGTTACTGAACTACCGCATCCTGCGCGTGCTGGCCTCCGGCGGCTTTTCCTTCGTCTACCTGGCGCACGACGAGAACGAAACGCCGGTGGCGATCAAGGAGTACCTCCCCGCGTCGCTCGCGCTGCGCACCGGCGATGCGCTCACGCCCAAGGTCTCCGAGGACCAGGCCGCCGCCTTCCGCTACGGCATGAAATGCTTCTTCGAGGAAGGGCGCGCCCTGGCAAGCCTCAGCCACCCGAACGTGGTGCGCGTGCTCAATTTCTTCCGCGCCAACGACACCGTGTACCTGGTGATGCGCTACGAGCGCGGCCGCACGCTGCAGGAGCACATCCACGCCCGGCGCGGCGCCCTGCGCGAGAGCTGGATCCGCAATACCTTCGCCACGCTGATGAACGGCCTGCGCGAAGTGCACACCAACAAGCTGCTGCACCTGGACATCAAGCCGGGCAACGTCTACCTGAGGAGCGATGGCACGCCGCTGCTCATTGACTTCGGCGCCGCGCGGCAGATGCTCTCGGGCGAGGCGCCCACGCTGCCGCCCATGTACACGCCGGGCTTCGCCTCGCCAGAGCACCACACCGACCGCTCCAAGCTCGGTCCCTGGAGCGACATCTACTCGGTGGGCGCGACCATCTATTCCTGCATCACGGCGGGCGCGCCGCCCTCGGCCGAGGAGCGCCTGGAGAAGGACCGCATGCTGAGCGCGCGCAAAGCGGGGGCGGGAAAGTATTCGAGCGGGCTGCTCGACACGGTGGACTGGTGCATGCGCCTGGACCACCTGGAGCGCCCGCAAAGCGGCTTCGCGCTGCAAAAGGCGCTGCTCGGGGAGAAGGATCCCGAGTACCGCGGCGAGGCGCCGATGCTCGAGCAGATCAAGGGCGCGCTGCTGAGGCTGGCCGGGCGATGAAATTCACCATCGCGCAGGACACGCGGGTCGGCAAGCGCCCCTACAACCAGGACCGCGCCGGCCACTGGAGCACCAGCGAGGCCATGCTCCTCGTGGTGGCCGACGGCATGGGCGGCCACGCGCACGGGGAGGTCGCCGCCGAGCTTGTCATGCGCCACATTGCCGCCGCATTCCGGCGCGACGCGCGCCCGCGCCTCCCGGACCCGGACCTGTTCCTGTTTCGCGCGGTGGGCCGCTCGCACGGCATGCTGCTGCGCGAGGCGGTGAACCTCGGTTTGCCGGACACGCCGCGCACGACCGTCGTCGCCTGCGTGGTGCAGGACGGGCGCGCTTACTGGTCGCACGTCGGCGACTCGCGCCTGTACCTCCTGCGCAAGGGCGAGGTGCTGGTGCGCACTCGCGACCACACGCTGGTGCAGAAGCTGGTGGACGAAGGCCGCCTGCAGGCCGACGACATGAGCTCGCACCCGGATCGAAACCGCCTGCTGCAATGCCTGGGCGGGGCGGCCACCCCGCGCATCCAGCCCACCGCGCATGCGCTCCTCGACAAGGACGACGTGCTGCTGCTGTGCTCCGATGGCCTGTGGGGGCCGCTCACCGAGCGCCAGATCGTCGAAGGTTTCGCGGGTGCGCCGCTGGCCGAAGCGGTGCCTCGCCTCGCCACACTGGCGGAAACCCAGGGCGGGAGGGGCGCGGACAACATCACGGCCCTTGCGCTTGCCTGGGGCGAGGAGATGGCGGCGGGGAGCGAAGGCCCGCGCACGGTGCCGCGCGCCGAAGCGAGCACTGAGGCGCAGGATTTCGGCACCACCGATCCGGATTTCCTGCGCATGACCGACGAGGACATCGAGCGGGCCATCGAGCAGATCAAGCAGGCGCTCAAGCGCAACGTCCCGCCGCGATGAAGCAGCTGGTGCTGGCGTCGGGCAATCCCGGCAAGCTGCGCGAGATTGCAGCGCTGCTCGCGCCCCTCGCGATCGAGGTGATTCCGCAGTCGCGCCTGGGCATCGCCGAGGCCGAAGAGCCGCATGAGACGTTTCGCGAGAACGCGCTCGCCAAGGCGCGGCACGCCAGCCGCGCGAGCCGCCTGCCGGCGCTGGCCGACGACTCGGGACTGTGCGTGCAGGCCCTGGGCGGCGTGCCCGGGGTGCACTCGGCCTACTTTGCGGGGCGCGAGGGCAGCCGCGAGGAGCGCGATGCGCGCAACAACGCGAAGCTCCTCGCCAGCCTCGGCGACGAGCGCCGCGCACACTACGCCTGCGTCATGGCGCTGGTAAAGAGCGCGGACGACGCAGCGCCGCTGGTCGCGGAAGGCATCTGGCGCGGCGAGATTGCGCGCGTGCCGCGTGGCGCGAACGGTTTTGGCTACGACCCGCTGTTCCTGCTCCCCGGGCGCGGCCTCACTGCGGCCGAGCTCGCGCCGGAGGAGAAGAACCGCATCAGCCACCGCGGGCTCGCCGCCGCGCGCCTGCTTGAGTTGCTGCGATGAGCGCCGTCCTGCGCGCGCCGGGCGAGGTGCGCTTCACGGCGCTGCCACCGCTCTCGCTCTACGCGCACCTGCCCTGGTGCGTGCGCAAGTGCCCGTACTGCGATTTCAATTCGCACGAGAAGACGGACAAGCTGCCGGAGCGCGAGTACGTGGAGGCGCTCGTAGCGGACCTGGAGGGCCTGCTGCCGTCGGTGTGGGGCAGGCGGCTCAGCTCGATTTTCATCGGCGGGGGCACGCCAAGCCTGTTCTCTCCCGAGTCCATTGACCAGTTGCTCGCCGCGGTGCGTGCGCGGCTGCCGCTCGAGCCGGATGCCGAGGTGACGCTGGAAGCCAATCCCGGCACGGCGGAAGCGGGGCGCTTCCGCGGCTATCGCGCGGCGGGCGTGAATCGCGTGTCGCTCGGCATCCAGAGTTTCGACGACGCAAAGTTGAAGGCCCTCGGGCGGATCCATTCCGCGGAGGAGGCGCGCCGCGCCATCGACATGGCACTGGCGGCGTTCGACAACGTGAACCTGGACCTGATGTACGGCTTGCCGGGACAGACGCCGGAGGAAGCGCGCGCCGATGCGACGGAGGGGTTGCGCTTCGGCACTACGCATTTCTCCGCCTACCAGCTCACGCTCGAACCGAACACGGTTTTCTACAGCAAGCCGCCGCAGCTGCCCGAGCACGACCTCTGCGCGGACATGCAGCTGGCAGTCGAAGAGCTGGCCGCTTCAGCAGGGTTCGAGCACTACGAGACTTCCGCGTTTGCGCGGCCGGGCCGGCGCTGCCGGCACAACATGAACTACTGGGAGTTCGGCGACTACGTCGGGATCGGCGCGGGGGCGCATGGCAAGCTCTCCTTCGCCGACCGCGTCACGCGCCACGAGCGCACCAAGCAGCCGCGCGAGTACATGGCGGGCGCCGGGTCGCTGGTGGAGAAAACCATCGCGCCGCGCGAACTGCCGTTCGAGTTCATGCTGAACGCGCTGCGCCTGGTGGACGGGGTGCCAATGGAGATCTATGCGGCGCGCACTGGACTGCCGGCCGCTTCCGTCCTGCGCAAGCTCCAGGCAGCGCGCGAAAAGGGCTTGCTTGAGGACGACGCCCTGCGCATCCGCCCGACGCGCCGCGGGCGGATGTTCCTCAACGAGTTGCTGGAGATGTTCCTGGACTAGTCCAGCGCGAGAGCAGCGCGCGGTGGGTTTCCGGCCAGCGCGCGAGCGCTTCGTCCTTGCCGTCGAACACACGCTGCAGGAATGCGAGCGCGAGTTCCCGCGTTGCCGACTTCACCTTCGGGTTCAATTCGGCGCCGCCGGTGCCGCCGCGGTTGGTGAAGATGCTGTGCGAGCCGCCTTCGAATACCGCGAGCGCCTTCAGCGGGCTGCCGACGGCTTCGAACACCGCGACGCGGTCACTGGCCGGGGAGTAGTAGCCCGGGATGCGGATGACATCCTCGGTAGCGGTGACGTGCAGCGTGGGTAGCGTGACTGACTGCAGGATCGCCTTGAGGTCCTCCTCGCCGTAGAACGGCGGCGCCGAGAGCAGCAACGCCGCCTGGATGCGGGAATCGCGCAGCGCAAGCTGGCGGCCGTCGCGCAACACGCTCGCCCCGGCGGCCAGCATGGCCGTGTTGGCGCCGTACGAATGTCCGGCGGCGGCGATGCGCTTGCGGTCGATGCGCTTGCCGAGCTCCGGGTGCGCGAGCACCTGGTCAAGCGCGAAGGAAAGATCCCGCACGCGCTCCAGGGCTTCGCGCTCCTGCGCCGCGTCCTGCAGGCGGCCGAGCAGCGACAGCATGCTGCCGGTCCACAGGGAACGATCGCTGCCCACGTGCTGCAGGTGCAGGCTGGCGATGCCGTTGGCGGCGAAATGTTCGCCCAGGTAGCTGTAGCCGCGCCGCGAACCGCCGATGCCGTGGGAGAACACGACCAGCGGGGCAGCCTTGGCATTCTCCGGCCAGTAAAGGCGCACCGGCACCGCGCGCTTGCGCGAGTCGTCGAACCAGTCGAACTCCAGCGCCTGGGCCTCGGCGCGGGCGAGGCCCGAGGCGAGCAGTGCCACGGAGAGAAGGATCCAGCGCGACATCTCAGGACTGCCTGCGGAAAAAGTAGTCGTGCACCTGGTGACCGAGCTTCAGGCCGCGAAGTTCAAACTTGGTCGACGGGCGCGCATGGGTGCCATTGTCCCGGCGCAGGGCGGGCTGCGCCATAAGCACTTTTACTATCTGCGCTGCGTAGTCTTCCCAGTCCGTCGCGGCATGCAGGTAGCCCCCGGGGGCGAGCTTGCGCGCGGCGAGCGCGGCGAAGGCAGGCTGCACCAAGCGGCGCTTGTGGTGGCGCTTCTTCGGCCAGGGGTCGGGAAAGAAGAGGTGGATGCCGGCCAGCAGCCCGTCGGGGACCATTTTCTCCAGCACTTCGAGCGCGTCGTGGCGGATAATGCGGACGTTCCTGAGCCCGTCCCTGGCGACCAGTTTCAGCAGGCTGCCCACGCCCGGGCCGTGCACTTCGACGGCGATGAAGTCCGTCCCTGGTGTCTCCCTGGCGATGGCCGCAGTGGTTTCTCCCATGCCGGAGCCGATCTCGAGGACCAAGGGCGCGGCGCGACCGAAAAGCGCGACGGGCTGCAGAAACTCGTCCTTGAACTCGATGCCGTAGACCGGCATCAGCTCCGCGAGGGCACGTTCCTGCCCGGCGGTCACGCGCCCCTGCCGGAGCACGTAACTGCGGACCGTGCGTTTCACGCGGCTTTGGTGCGGGAAGGCGCGATCTTGCCTTCGGTGGGGGAAGAGGGCGCGGCGCTGTAGAGCTTCTTCGGCATCCGGCCGGCGAGGAACGCTTCGCGGCCGGCTTCCACCGCTTTTTTCATCGCGCGCGCCATCAGCACGGGATCCTTCGCCGCCGCCACCGCGGTATTCATCAGCACGCCGTCGCAGCCCAGCTCCATGGCGATCGCCGCATCCGATGCCGTGCCCACGCCCGCATCCACGATCACCGGCAGGTCCACCGCGTCGATCACCAGCTGCACGTTCCAGGGATTGAGGATCCCCATGCCCGAGCCGATGAGGGAGGCGAGCGGCATGATGGCGACGCAGCCCAAGTCCTGCAGCATCTTCGCCTGGATCGGGTCGTCGGAGCAGTACACCATCACCTTGAAGCCATCCTTCACCAGCTGCTTTGTGGCTAGCAGGGTTTCCGGCATGTTCGGGTAG
>JANMUO010000361.1:0-5428 GCA_031391655.1 Betaproteobacteria bacterium | reverse complement strand
GAGCGGCGGCTCCCTCGGCATCGGTTTCGCCATTCCGGTACGCACGGCCACGGACGTCATGGCGCAGCTCATCCGGGACGGGCGCGTGGCGCGTGGCTGGCTCGGGGTCGAAGCACATGACCTGACGCCGGAGCTGGCGCGCAGCCTCGGCAGCCGAGCGACAACCGGTGCGGTCCTCGCGCGGCTGCTGCGCGACGGGCCCGCCGAGCGCGGCGGGCTGCGCGCAGGCGATGTGATTATCGCCGTGGATGGCAAGCCGGTTTCGGATACGCGCGACCTCGTCAACGGCACGGCAGCGATCAAGCCCGGCGGGCAAGGCCAGTTCACGATCCTGAGAGCCGGCGCTGAAGCGAAGCTGCGCGTCGAAGTCGGCCGCCGCCCGCCGCTCCGAACCGCAGGGACTGCGCGATGATTCCCCGTCTCCAGAGCTGCCATGGCTGGTGAACCGCAGGATTGCTCGCGCAGGAAGACGCTTACAGCGCTGACCGCCGCCGCCGGTGGCATCGCCGCGGGCGGTGCGGCGATTCCCTTCGTTCTTAGCCTCGGCCCCAGCGAGCGCGCGAAGGCGGCGGGCGGCCCGGTCGAAGCCGATCTCGGTGCAATCAAGCACTCGGAGCTGCACACCGTGGAATGGCGTGGCCGGCCGGTCTGGATATTGAAGCGCTCGCAGGACATGCTGCAGCGCCTGTCGAACAGCGCGCCGTACTTGAGCGACCCAAAATCGGACGTGAGCAGCCAGCAGCCTCCGTACGCCCACAACCTGACACGTTCCATCGAGCCTGAGGTGCTCGTAGTAGTCGCTCTTTGCACCCATCTCGGTTGCATTCCTTCCTACTATCCGGCCCCGGAGTTGCTGCAGCCAGGCTGGCCGGGCGGGTTCTATTGCCCTTGCCACGGATCGAATTCGACCTTGCCGGCCGCGTGTACCGCGGCTCGCCGGCGCCGACCAATCTGGTCATCCCGCCGCATCGCCATCTTTCAGCGACGACGATTCTCGTGGGCGACGACGCCAAGGCATAGGAAAGGGCAAGCTCATGCAAGCGCAGGACGTGATTCCGCCGGGCCTGGTCGCGGCGATGGGCGGCGTGTGACGGCGGCCGCCTTGGCGCCGTTCATTCTGTAAGCGGCTGCGCGGTATGGACGTCAGCCTGTTCCACCTCAGTGCGCTGGCCGCCACCATCGTCCTCGCAGGGCTCTTTCTGCTCGTACTGTTTGAGCCGGGCCTGCCCTATGAAATCCGGTCGGCGCTTCCCGCGTGCCCGACTCACGAATCTCTCGGCCTCGTGGCCGCGTTGGTGGACGGGCCCGTGCTAGAGGCCGGGCCCGTCGAGGTGCTTACGAACGGCACGCAGTTCTACGAAAGGATGCTCGAAGACATAAAGCATGCGCGCCGCAGCGTGCACCTCGAGGCGTACATTTTTCATCCCGGCCGGATCGGCGACCAGTTTCTGCAGGCGCTCGCAGAACGCGCGAGCGCGGGCGTAAAGGTCAGGGTCATCGTCGATGCCATCGGATCGCTGGAGACGCCGGATCGCTACTTCGGTAGGCTGCGCAAGGCGGGCGGCGAGGTGCAGTGGTATCAGCCGATTCGCTGGCATACGCTCAAGCGCTTCAATAATCGCACGCACCGCGAGCTGCTGGTGATCGACGGCGAGACGGGGTTCGCCGGCGGCGCCGGGATCAGCACCTGGTGGACCGGCGGCGTGGATGCCGCGCTTGCCTGGCGCGACACTGTGGTGCGGGTGTCCGGCCCGCTCGCCGCGGGGCTGCAGACCTCCTTCGTGGAGAACTGGCTCGAGAGCAAGGGGGAGGTGCTGGCCGACCGCGGCGACTTCCCCTATTGCCTCGCCGAGAACGCGTCGCCTCGGGCGAGCGCTGCACGCGGTCTTGTTGTTACCAGCGCTCCGTCGGCGGGCAAGGCGACGCGCGCGCGGATACTTTTCCAGGTGCTGCTCGCCTCGGCGCGCGAGTCTGTCTTGATCGAGTGTCCGTACTTCCTGCCGGATCGGAGCGTGATCCGGGAGCTCGCGCGCGCGGTGCGCCGCGGCGTTTCGGTCGAGATCGTTGTTCCGGGAGTCCTGAACAACCATCCGATCGCGCGCCGGGCGAGCCGGCGCAGGTACGGCGACTTGCTGGCGTCGGGCGTCGGCCTGTTCGAATACCAGCCGGCCATGATGCACGCAAAGATCCTGATCGTCGATCGCGTTTGGTCGGTGGTCGGCAGCACGAATTTCGACAACCGGTCCTTCGGACTGAATGACGAGGTGAATCTCGCCATTCAGGGCGCCGAGCTGGCTGGCAGGCTGGAGCGGGATTTCCGCGTCGATGTCGCGGCGAGCCGCGCGGTAAGCCTTGAGGAATGGCAACAACGTTCCCCCGGCGAGCGGGTGCTTGCAGCGCTGGGAGCCCTGCTCGAGCGTAATCAATGAATGGCGAGTGCTGGCTGCGAAACGGCGAAGCCGTACACAATGCAAATTGCATAGAGCTTCGCCAGCTCGGCGTGCTCGTGGGCGCTGTCGCCGTCAATGTGCACCACCGAACCGACTTTGCCGCCTACTGCGATCAAACTCCTTTCGTTAAGGACGTAGTCCGCATTTCTTACCATTTTCATCACCTGGAAGGAGACATCATGTCTGACACCAAGAGCCACCCGTCGTGCGAGCACCATCATCTTGCCGCAGCCCGTCACGTCGCCGCGGCCTATCACCATCTCCAAGCAGTCGCTGAACATGACAAAACATACAGTGCAGGGGCCAAGACCCACTGTGATGCTGCGCATAAGGACAGCGGGGCCGCGCTCAAGCACTCGACGACAGCAGTGGAGCACTCCCGCAAATAGCTGGATTGCTCAGAAAATCAGAAACTCGGCCAGACGCAGTTAACGCACACACACACAGGAGGCATTATGCATTTTGGTGAGTATGGCTTCTTCGGCATGCATCTGATTTGGTGGATCTTCTGGTTCGTCGCCGTCACGGCGCTGTTCTCGCTGGCGCCGCCGGTACCTAAGGGTAAAGCGAGGGCGAGCGAGACTCCCCTGAATATCCTGCAGCGGCGGTTCGCGCGGGGAGAGATCGATTCCGCCCAGTACGCGGAGCGGAAGACTCAGCTCACCCGTGACCAACCCGCCGCCTGACCGCGCCCCGAACCCGGCGGGGGTTCGCGAAACCCCGCGCGTGAGCGCGGTGGCGGCGTCGACGCGCGCATGGCGCAACTCGATGCCGACCTCGGCAAGCTCGAAGCGCAGATGGAACGCGTGCGCTCCGCGGCCGGTCCGGCCGAGCGCAGCAAACTGTTGGGCGAGCACGCGAGGGCCTTACGGCAGAACATGGCGGCGGCGCGCGAGCTCAACCGGGCCTTCAGCCCGCAAATGCGCGCCATGATGGGCGGCGGCAAGCAGGCGGTCTCGGCGGAAAGAATGATGCTCGCCCACGATCTCATTTTTGACACATTCCAGGGTTCCCGTTCTGGTTACCGGTGAAATCTGTGCGCGGTAGCGCACATACGCAGAAGCCGTTTCGTCCTATGCTGATCCAGCATGCCCCAGTGACGAAATTAATCCATGTCAAATTCGTTTTTCCCTGATCGGCCAAGCTACCCTCAGATGAGCGGCGTACTTCATTCTCCTACCCACCGAAAGACCGCATCGCGCGTGCTCGTCGCGCTCGTGCTCGTGGCCCTCTCTTTGGTGCTGGCGCGGCCGATCTGCGACGCGTTCGAGCGGCCGCCGGCTGCATTGCAGCCCATGTCGCTCGCGGCGGCGGAGCAGGAGGCCGGAGAATCCGCGCACCATTCCAATGAATCTGGCCCGTGTTGTGCCTCGGTCGAAGAGGCAGCGCTCGTGGCTTCGGCGATCTCCGTTCCGACCGCCGCCAAGGCGCCTCTTCTGATTCCAGCGGATCCATCGGCGCGAAGGCCGCTGGTTGTGGGTCGCCGCACCGAGGTGGGCCTTCCCCAATCCCCGCCTCGCTCTCTGCCTTACCACGCCCGCTCGGCGCGGATTCTCGTTTAAGCCTTCCCGGAAGTTGCCCAGGCCGGCTGCCTTGCAGCCGATCGCGGTATCGGATTCTAAATTTCTGAGAAGGAAGAGCATGAAACGTCTAACGATGACCCTCGTTCTTGCCACAGGCCTGCTGCCTGCGCCCTGGGCGCTCGCGCAGCTCGACATCCGCATTAGTTCCGCAGCAGGCGTTACGGTAAAAGTTACGCCAAAACTCGTCACTGCGGATGTGCCGGCCTGGGAATTCGCAGTGGTCCTCGATTCGCACGTGCAGGATCTCGCCGACGATCTGCTCAAGACGACGGTGCTCGTTGACGGGGCGGGCTCTGCGCAATCGCCGACCGCGTGGGAAGGCGGAGCGCCTGGGGGGCACCATCGTGAGGGGCTGCTTCGCTTTACGGCCATTAAGCCACGCCCTGCCGCGATCGAGCTGCAGATCCAGCGTTCCGGGGAAAGTTCGCCGCGCTCGTTCCGTTGGGATCTGAAGTAAGGGGTGGCCATGACAACCGATCCCGTTTGCGGCATGTCTGTCGATCCTGCCAGCGCGGCAGGGCGATTCGACTATGCCGGAAGGACCTATTACTTCTGCTCCGGGAGCTGCCTGAGCAAGTTCAAGGCGGATCCCGCGCGCTACGTGCCATCCGGCGGCGGCATTGCACACTCAAGGAGAGAATATGACTGAAGATTTTCATGGCGAGCACCAGACGGGCGGGGGTGGCGCGGGCCGCTGGGTCTTCTGGGGATTCGTCCTCGTTGCCGCGTTCTTCCTGATCAGCGAGCACCGCGCTCACGTGTTTCAGTATCTGCCTTTACTCCTGCTACTGGGTTGTGCGCTGATGCACCTCTTCCACGGCCACGGCGGCCACGGCGGTGACGGTCATACAAGAAAGGAATCCGATGAACCCAAGCTCTGAAGTGCCGGCCTACGGGCTCTGGTCGCTCGTCATCATCAACTCGCTCGTCTTCGTCATCTTCGCGTTCAGCTTCGCCAAGCCGCAGAGCCCCAGGGATTGGCGATCCTTCGGGGCGTTCTCCGGCTTTCTCGTGGCACTCTTTGCCGAGATGTACGGCTATCCGCTGACGATCTACCTGCTGTCCGGATGGCTATCGAGCAAGTTCCCCGGGGTGGATTTCCTTTCCCATGATGCCGGGCATTTGCTCGAGGTGATGTTCGGCTGGAAAGCGAACCCGCATTTCGGGCCCTTCCACTTCCTGAGCTTCGTCTTCATCGGAGCCGGCTTCTGGCTCCTCTCGGTCTCATGGAGGGTGCTCTACGCAGCGCAGCAGGCCCATCGCCTGGCGCTCACGGGTCCCTATGCCCGGGTCCGGCATCCGCAATACATCGGCTTCGTGCTGATCATGTTCGGCTTCCTGCTGCAGTGGCCGACGCTCGTGACGCTGGCGATGTTTCCCATCCTGGTATTCATG
>JANMUO010000351.1:0-6685 GCA_031391655.1 Betaproteobacteria bacterium | reverse complement strand
GATTTTCCTGGCATCCAGGCGGGTTTTAAGCCGCGTTCTGAGGTTTGGTTTGCAACGCTTTCATTAAACGCGTTTTTTATTTCAGGTGCAAGCGCGGTGTATGGGGCTGAAACGTAAGGACATTTCCTCTATCCCGCAGCGCCCTCGTACTCAATCGAGCACGGCGACATGCTCGGCGATGACCTTCAGCTCCTCCGCCTGCCCGGGGGTTAGTTCGATCGGCTTGTACCTCGGGTCGGTCGATTCCGGATGCAAGGCGATCCTCGCATGGCGCCATTCGTCCCCCTCGGCAGGGGACTTTTCACTTCGATAGCGCTTCACCGTAAGGTGAGTGCCGGTGTCCGCGTCAGAGATGTCGCGGTGTTCAGCAACGACGATCTTCTTGTCCCTAGAACCCGCACGGTAGTACCGGAAAAGGCACCAGGCCCCGTTTGGGATTCTTCGGTTCATCGACTCCCCTACGACCTGTGCGACGAAGAGATCCTTCGAAATCCTGAATGTGTCGGGCAGCGCTACCCAGGTCGTCTCTTCCATTGACGTCGTCTGTTCGCCGCTGAAATGGCCAGCGGCAATCTTGAGGTCCAGCAAGGGGACTGCATTCACAAATGGCTTCACCTCGGCAGGAGGAACAATTCTGAGAGAAGCAGGAAGCTGCGGACGCTCCATGCGGAGCAACAAAGCGTTGCGGGGCTTTGCAGCAGGGATTGCAGCTCGCGGCGCATCCAATCCTTCCGTACGGCTGCGAATGAATGCCTCGGTGCTCTCGTCCATGCAATGGACATAGCAGCCCTTCAAGCCACGCGACAAAAGTACCCGATAGGTGTTTCGCACCAGGTCGATGAATCGGTCGCGAGAGCGGCTGACGACCCAGTCGCGAGACTTGGTCTTGTCGCCCAACCACTTTCCATTCTTGGCGTCGTAAACGAGGTCTGGTCCCCAGATCACGCCGACATAGTCGAACTCGAACCCCTGGGCGGTGTAGACACATCCAACCTGGTCGATGCCTCGAGGGTCGTGCGCCCAATGGACCTCGCGCGGAATGCCTCGAGCCAACCCGGATGCCTCGGAGCGAGCGTTCCATGGTCGACGATAGGGCCCAATCTGCACATCCTCGACAAGCTTGCCACCCGCCGCCAGCTTCTTGGACCAGGGCCAGCAGAATCCAGCGGTGACTCGCGCCGAGTATCCTTCCCCGACACGACCACGGATTGCTTCCTCGAGAGAATGCGGTGTGGGGAATATCCTGAACTCGAAGGATTCTTCCCGTTGATTCCACAGCACGTTGGCGGTCTCCCGGATGCCAAGCGTGTTGTCGATCCAGTTCACGAATCCGTCGGACCCAGCGCAGCGGAATTGTGCAGAGAGTTCGAAACGATGCAACTCGAACCCGTTCTTAGAGGCGGTCGTTTGGATCAATTCGGTCGAACCTACCTCGCCAGGGCGTACCACCTGGCGATCGTCAATGAAGAAAACAGAAACCTTTGATGCATCCACGATTTCCTGGATCTGCGTCTTACCTGTTCTCTTGTCCTTCTTTGTGAAGCGGTTTGTGCTAGTCGGTCTGAGCCTATGAGCCTCATCGCAGATCAGGACATCGACTTCGGAAGGTGCCGCAGCACCGTAGTTGTGAAAGTACCTGAACTGCGCTGCGCCTCGGCTGCCTAGGATCTTTTGGAGCGTCTTGGTGAAAGCACGCGAACCGGTCGCGTACTGTGCATTGCAGTCGCGGCGGGAAAGCTCCGCCATCAGCTGGATGGCAATCACCGACTTTCCAGTCCCTGGCCCGCCGTTTATTAGGAATACATGCTTCTTCCGTTGCTTGTGTGCCTTGAGCGCGGTGCCAAAGATTCGGTCGAACACCACCTTCTGCTCGTCGAGCAAGATGAAGGCGGGTTCCCGCTTGATTACGTCGGCTACGTGTTCGAGAAGTTTCTTGCTCGGCCGGTACTTGCTCTGTTCAACTCGCTCCAGTACCGGGCGTCCTTGCCCTCCGTCCAGCCGATGGCGAAGGTAGGAAACGAGCGGGTCCACGTCGTCGGCACAAAAGACCGGCGCCGCTTGAACAAAGTCACTGTATTGCGGCCGGAAGAGCGTGTCATTCTGGTCTATCTCGTAGTTGTGCAGATAAGAGCAGGCTGACAAGAGCACGGGCGTTCCTCCTTCATAGAACGCCGTATGCATGTCGGCCAAGTACTCGCGGTACTGGTTGGCCTGGGCGGATGGATGCAGGACGTCGCGCATGGCACCAGCAACAACGGACCGGACGAGACTTGGCTCGTCGGTTTCTTCGCAGGTCGACCACTGCTTCAACTCGACGATCACTGCCTCGTCCCTCCGGTCCGAGTCACGTCCGGTGATCAGGCAGTCAAGTCGCCTGGATGTCAGGGGAAGTTGGTACTCGAGGATGATGCCGTGATCATCGAGAGATCCTCGCTGGAGAACCTGCGACATCGCCCGCAGGGAATTGCGCCAGCTGTTCTCTTCCCCGACAGAAGGTCGAAATCGATACTGACGCTCGAAGGCGTCGCGCAGCTTGGACGCTATGCGATTCTGAATCGCATCTTCTACGAACTCCTGGGACATCCCTGCGTAGAGCCGCATGTCTTTTTCTGCATTGAGCGCGTTGAGATCAAGATACCATGCACGGCGTCAACGACGACTGTCGTGGATCGTTGTTGATCCCATGCCCAATCTTTTCCTCCACGCCGGTCCCAACGGCGCCGGCAAATCGACCTCCGCTCCACGCGTCCTCAGTGGCCCGCGCCGCGTGGACGAGTTCGTGAACGCCGACGTGATCTAGAAGGAGGAGGGCGTTTCCGAGATCGAAGCCGGCAGGCGCACACTGGCGCGCCTCGATGCCCTCGCCGTGGCGCAGCGCGACATCGCGTTTGAGTCCACCCTCGCCAGCCGCGGCCTGCTGCCGCGGATCAGGCAGCTGCAGACCGCAGGTTACTTGTGCCATCTGGTTTTCTGTTGGCTCCCGAACGCGGACATGGCAGTGCAACGCGTAGCGCGCAGGGTCGCGGCGGGAGGCCACCACATTCCAGAGGACGTGATCCGCCGGAGGTACGAACGGGGCCTGGAAAACCTGTTCGGGGACTACCTGGGTGTGGTCGACAGTTGGCAGCTTCTGGATAACACGCTGGCACCTGCGCGCAAGATTGCGTGGCGCGACTTGGCACAAGGGATGGTAGTTTCGGATCAGCGAATTTGGACTAAACTGTCTGCCAGGTATATGAAACCGCGAGCCGAACAACCGCCTGTCGCCGTCACCCAGGAAGAGCTGGGCTGGAATTCCGACGACATCCTTCAGGCCATGAACGAGGCGGTCACGGAGGCCCTGCGCCGCCACAAGGCGCGCGGCGAGTCGATCGTGGTCTGGCGCGACGGGAAGGTGGTCATCGTTCCGCCCGAGGAAATCGACGTCTAAGGCTGGCCGATCATTCCCCAAAAGGGTATGATCGTTCCCAATATGGGAATTAAGGCTTCAAAGAGGAACACCGGGCGGGCGCCGGCGATGGTCGCCACCAGGCTCGCCGATGTGCTGTTCACACCGGTGCAGCAACGGATGCTCGGGCTGTTGTTCGGGCAGCCGGAACGCCGGTTCCAGAGCGCCGAGCTGATTCGCCTGGTGGGCGCAGGGACGGGCGTGGCGCACCGGCTCCTGACGCGGCTGGCGGCTACCGGGCTGGTGACCACGCAAAAGTTCGGCAACCAGAAGCACTACCAGGCCAATCCCGCGTCGCCTGTCTTCGCCGAACTGGCAGGGTTGATCCGCAAGACGGTGGGTCTGGTGGGGCCGCTGCAGGCGGCGCTTGCACCGCTGGCAGACAAGATCGCTGCGGCGTTCGTCTACGGCTCGATCGCGAAGGGGACGGATACCGCGGCGAGCGACGTGGATCTGATGGTGATCACGGACAAGCTCGAGTACGGCGAGGTTTTCGCCGTGCTGAAGGACGCGGAGGCGGCGTTGGCGCGGCCGGTGAATCCGAACCTGATGACGCGGGCGGAATGGCGGCGCAAGCGCGCGCAAGCCGACAGTTTCGCCGCTCGTATCGCGGCGCAGCCGCGTCTTTTCGTTCTGGGGTCGGACGATGAGCTCGGCTGAGCTGGAGAATCTCGTCAAGATCGGCAAGCTGAAGCGGGAGCCGCCATCGGTGGCCGAGCTGGAGGGTCTCCTTAGATCAGCCGTCGCTCGTTTGTCCGATGCTGCCATTGCCCAGCTGAGCTTCCCAAGCCGCTTCGACCTCACCTACAACGCCGCCCACGCCTTGGCGCTCCACGCCTTGCGCCGGCTGGGCTACCGCTCCGACAACCGGTATCTGGTGTTCCAGACGCTGGTGCACACGCTCGGGCTGCCGGCGGAAACCGTGCGCGTGCTCGGAAAATCGCACGAGCGCCGCAATGTGGCCGAATACGAGGGCTATCTCGAGCATGACGAGCGCCTGATGGTCGAGCTGAGCGCGGCGGCGACACGTCTGCGCGCCGCCATTGAGGCCCTTCCCCCGCCGGAAGGCTCCCGCTCGCGATAGAAGCGAGAAGCGGTTACTTGCCGTTTCCGACGGTTCCCAGGAACCGCCGCAGTTCCGCCAGCACTTCCTTCGGCTTCTCCTCCGGCAGGAAATGCCCGCAGTCCAACTCCTTTCCCCGCACGTCCCGCGCCACTTCGCGCCAGTCGGCGAGGCAGTCGAACATCGTGCCCACCGGGGAACGCCTGGCCCAGAGCGCGAGGACGGGCATCGCCAGTTTGCGTCCTTTGTCTTTCCTGTCATGCACCAGGTCGATTCCCGCGGCGGCGCGGTAGTCCTCGCAGGTGGCGTGCACGCCGCGCGCGTCGAAACAGCGCAGGTACTCGCGGATCACCGCCGGCGGGAACACGCGCAGGCCGATCTCGCCGCGGCCGATGCGCCTGAGCAGGTACTCCGCGCGCATGCCACCGATCATGCGCTCGGGCAGCGGCGCCTTCTGGATCAGGAAGAACCAGTGGTAGAAGGCGGTCGCCAGCGCCTGGCCGGTGCTCTCGAACACCTTGAGCGTCGGCGAGATGTCCAGCACCGCGAGGGTCTTCACCCGGCTGCCGTGGTCGCGCGCGAGGCGATGCGCCACCCGCCCGCCGCGGTCATGGCCGACGAGGTGGAACGCCCGGTGGCCGAGCTTCGTCATGACCTCGGCCATGTCCTTCGCCATCGCGCGTTTCGAATAGTTCGAGTGGTCGGGCAGCCCCTTGGGCTTGGAGGAATCGCCGTAGCCGCGCAGGTCCGCGCATACGACCGTGTAGTCGCGCGCGAGCGCCGGCGCGACCTTGTGCCACATGGCGTGCGTTTGCGGGTAGCCGTGCAGCAGGAGCACCGGCGGGCCGTCGCCCCCGGTCACCAGGTGGATGGTCGCACCGGAAGTGCGGATGCGTTTCTTCTTGAAACCGGGAAACAGGGCCATTCAGGACCTCGCGACGAGAGTGACGCCAACCATGATCACGGCGATGCCGGCGATGCGCTGCACGTTAAGCGTCTCGCCCAGCAGCCACCAGGCAAGCAGCGCATTCAACGCGAAGCCGATCGACACCATCGGGTAGGCAACGCTGACAGGGACTCGCGACAGCGCCAGCACCCAGGCCACCAGGCTCACCGCGTAGCAGGCGATGCCGCCGAGGATGCGCGGGTCGAGCGCGAGGGCGAACCCGACCGGCGTGGCGTTGGTGCCGGCCTTCAGCAGCAGTTGCGCGCCGGTGCCGAGCAGGACGGCGAGAGCGATGTACGAAAAGCTGAGCAGGCTCATGCGAAGAGCAGCGCGGCGGCCACGTTGCGCTGCTCGGCCATCAGGATGTTGTAGGTGCGGCAGGCGGCCTGCAGGTCCATCACCTCGAAGCCGATGCGCGCGCGAGTGAGCGGCGCGGCGAGGCGCGGGTGCGGAAAGCGCAGCCGGCTGCCGGTGCCCAGCAGCACGACTTCGGGCTGCAAGGCGGCGAGGAAGGCGAAGTGCTCCTCGGCCAGCGCATCGAACCCAGCCACCGGCCAGGCCTCCATGCGCTCTGGCATCACCACCAGGCTCGCCTCGTGGCGCATCCCGTTCACCATCACGAATCCCTCGCCGTAGCCGGTGAAGGTGTGCAGGTGACCGACGGCGGAGGCGTGGAGTTTCACTGCTAGAATTCTACAATGCGTGAGTTTTCAAGGATCAAGCGTCTTCCGCCGTACGTCTTCAACATCACCAACGAGATGAAGATGGCGGCGCGCCGCCGCGGCGAGGACATCATCGACCTGTCGATGGGCAACCCCGACGGGCCGACGCCCCAGCATATCGTCGACAAGCTGGTCGAGGCCTCGCGGCGCCCCGATACCCACGGCTACTCGGTGTCCAAGGGCATCCCGCGCCTGCGCCGCGCCATCTGCGACTGGTACAAGCGCCGCTATGCCGTGGACCTGGACATGGACAAGGAGGCGATCGTCACCATCGGCTCCAAGGAAGGGCTCGCGCACCTGATGCTCGCGACGCTCGAGCGCGGCGACACCGTGCTGGTGCCGAACCCTTCGTACCCGATCCACATCTACGGCGCGATCATCGCCGGCGCCGACATCCGCTCGGTGCGCATGACGCCGGGGGTGGACTTCTTCGCCGAGCTCGAGCGCGCCAGCGGCGAGCTGTTCCCGAAGCCGAAGATGCTGATCATCGGCTTTCCGTCCAACCC
>JANMUO010000246.1:0-10046 GCA_031391655.1 Betaproteobacteria bacterium | reverse complement strand
CCACGCGCACCAATTCTCGATCGTGCATCGCGACGTGAAGCCCGCCAACGTGGTGGTGTCGCCTGCGGGGCGCGCCAAGCTCACCGATTTCGGGGTCGCCCATGTTCCCGCTTCGAACGTGACCCAGACCGGCTCGGCGCTCGGCTCGCCGCGCTACATGGCCCCCGAGCAGGTGCTCGGCCAGCCGATCGACAGGCGCGCCGACATCTTCTCGCTCGGTGTGGTGCTCTACGAGCTGCTCACCCGGCGCACGCCTTTCGAATGGCCGGGCGACACAACGGTGTTCGCGCTCATGCAGCGCATCGCCAGCGAGCCGCATCCGCCGCTGCGGCAGATCGACCCCCAGATCCCGGCGGGATTCGACCGCATCATGGACCGCGCGCTTGCCAAGCGGCCGCAGGACCGCTACCAGAGCGCCGCCGAGTTTGCGAGCGACCTGCGCAACTACCACAGCCTGGGCGGCGGCACCGAGTTCGCCAAGACCGTACCCCAGGCGACCTTGCAGGCCCCGGCGGCGGCGGCCGAAGAGCAGAAGATGCGCAACCAGCTGATCGACGATCTCGACCAGTTCGCGAAGGGCTTCGAGGCGCAAGAGACGCAGCACCTGCGCGCGGAACAGGAGGCGCGCCTGAAGAAGGAACAGGCGTTGTTCGACTGGGGAACGACCCAAGAGCAGAAGCGCACGGCATTCGAGCGCGGCGAGCGCGCCGCGCCCGAGAGCGACCCGAATTGGATGACCACTACGCGCCGGATGGAAGCTGTCGAAATCATGCGGCAGCAAGCCGCCTTCCGCAAGGCGCAGGCTGACGCGAAACCGAGGGCCATGGCGGCGCTCGACGCCGCGATGCGCGCGGCGTTGCAGTACCTGACCGAGTTCAGCAAGGAGATGAACACGCACGAACCGCAGGCGGGTGCGCCCTACGAATTCATCTATGTCGGAAAGATTCCCCTGGTGACGCTCACCCAGGCATCGGTCGGCAACCGCACGCTCAAGCTGCCGGAGGGCAAGGAGCTCTGCGCGCAGATCCAGTTGCGTTTCTGCGTGCGGGCGGCCGAACCGCCGAAGTTCATGCTCCTGGGCGAAGACGTCGGCCGCTGCGAGCAGTACCTCAAGACGCTGCGCGTAGAGTTCCAGCAGCGGGCGCGCGGCAGCGACAAGGAGCGCCCGGTGCAGTTCGTCGTTACCGGACCTCTGCCGTGCGAGATCAACATGCGGGCCGATTACGAGGCGACGACGGTGACCGTCGAGCTGAACAACGTGCGGGCCTTCGGCCGCTTCACGGTGCGCCTCGCCACGGATACGTTCAAGGACTCGATCGACGACCTCGCGCGCTATGTGCTCGGCGTCGACGACGATTTCAGGAAGCTGCTCCCGGACGCCTAGTGCTTCACGAACTGCAGGACAGGGCGGAGCAGCCCGCCTTGTTCCGCGCCCACTCGGGGCGCCGCCCGGCGAGGTCGTCGTTCTCCGGCTGCTCGTCGTAGGGTCGCTCCAGCACTTTCATCAGCCGCTCCAGCACTGCAGCGTCGCCCTGCGTCATCGCGTCGATCGCCTGCTGCGCGAGGTAGTTCCTGGGTACGTATTTCGGGTTGACGCTGTGCATGCGCTGCGCGCGCACGGCGGCGGGCGCGGCCACGCGCGCGAGGTACTGGCGCAGCCAGGCGGCGACGCGCGCGACGTGCGCGGCATCCGGCTCCGCGTAGAAAGAGCGGCGGAGCGGTGCGAGCAGGCGTACGTTGTCTGCGGACGCTTCCACTGAAGCAAGGCCGCGAAAGAAGAGGGTGAAATCGGTTTCGACGGCACTCAGTACACCGAACATCTCTGTCACGAGTTCGTCGTCACTCGATTCGAGCGCAGCTAGACCCAGCTTCTGCGCCAGCGCCTTGCCGAAGCTCTCCCGGTAAGTGTTGCCGTAAATCCTCAGTCCTTCCTCCAACTCCTCCTTCGGCATGATCGGCACCAGTGCCTCGGCCAAACGCGCAAGGTTCCACAGCCCGATCTGCGGCTGGTTGCCGTAGGCATAGCGCCGCCCCTCGGCATCGGTCGTGTTCGGCGTCCAGTCCGGGTCGTAGCCTTCGAGCCAGCCGTAGGGGCCGTAGTCGATGGTCAAGCCCAGGATGGACATGTTGTCGGTGTTCATCACGCCGTGCACGAACCCGAGCCGCATCCAGTCGCTCATCAACAGGGCCGTGCGCCGGCACACCTCGTGGAACCACTCCTTGCGCGACGCAAAGCCGGCATAGTGGTGCCGCATGACGTAGTCCACGAGCTTGCCGAGTATTTCGGGCTCGTCGTTCGAGGTATGGATCTGGAAATTGCCGAAGCGGATGAACGAAGGCGCCACGCGGCACACCACGGCGCCCGGCTCGGGCTCGGGATTGCCGTCGTAGAACATGTCGCGCACCACCTGCTCGCCGGTGCCCACCAGGGACAGCGCGCGGGTAGTGGGCACGCCGAGGAAGTGCATCGCCTCGCTGCACAGGAACTCGCGCAAGGAGGAGCGCAGCACCGCGCGCCCATCGGCGGTGCGCGAGTAGGGCGTCTTGCCGGCGCCTTTCAACTGGAGTTCCTGCCGCGAGCCGTCCGGCGCGACGATTTCGGTAAGCGAAATGGCCCGCCCGTCGCCCAGTTGCCCGGCCCAATGCCCGAACTGGTGCCCGCCGTAGCGCGCGGCATAGGGCTCCATGCCCGGAAGGACGCGGTTGCCGCCGAGCACATCGGAGGCAAGCCCTTCAACGGCGGGGCGCGCGAGGCCCAATTGCTGGCCAAGCGATTCCGACCAGGCCAGCAGCCGCGGCACGGCGACCGGGGTGGGTTTCACCAGGGTGTAGGAGGCATTGCGCACCTGGCGCCGGGTGTTCAGCGGCACCGGATCGGCCGGCAGCTCGCGCACGAAGGAATTCTCGAACCGCGCCTGGGCAAGGTCGGCGAGCTCGGGTCGTTGGGCGTGCACGAAAGCCATGCCCCAATGGTAACTCCGCGTAACGCCGGTAAGATCACGCCGATGAAACTGTTTCCCCGCCTCCTCCTCGCCGCGCTATTCCTCGCCGCGGGCGCCCAGGCCCAGACCCCGCAGCCCCGCGTCGCCGGCAAGATCGAGATCACCGACGGCATCGTCCAGATCGAAGGCAGGGACAAGAAAGCCCGCCGCCCGGTGGTGGGCGAAAACGTGTTCGAGGGCGAATCCATCGCCACCTCGAGGCAATCGGAACTCCACCTCAACATGGCCGACGGCGCCTCCCTCATCGTGCGGGAACGCACGCGGGTCACGCTCACCGAATACGTCGCCGACGGCGGCGACAAGGACAAGAGCCTCATCGACCTCACGCGCGGCGCCCTGCGCTCCATCACCGGCTGGATCGGCGCGTACAACCGCGCCAACTACAAGATCAGGACGCCGCTGGTGACCATCGGCGTGCGCGGCACCGACCACGAGCCCACGCACCTGGAAGAAGGCGACCCGCGCGGCGCGCCGGGCAGCTACGACAAGGTGAACGAGGGCAGGGCGTTCATGCAGACGCCGCAGGGCACGGTGGAAGTGCCGGCCAACCAGGCGGTGTTCCAGGCGCTCTCGGCGGCGGGCATCCCGCAACTGCTGAACGACATCCCGTCGTTTTTCAAGCCGGGCAGGTTCGAGCAGGAGTTCCAGCGCCGCGCCAACGCCCTGAAGAACTCGATTCCGAAACAGCGCCTGGACCGGCTGGAATTCCTGAAGAAGCAGGGCTTGCTGCCGCAGGAAGCACAGAAGGCGATCGACCAGACCAAGCCGCTGCAGGACCTCGGCAAGGAACTGTTGCGCTGGAAGCGTTGATGGCGGCGGGCGCCACGGACTGGGCTGTTTTCGGCGCCATCGTCGCGGTCCTCCTGCTGCTCGACATCGCCGTGGTGAGTCGCGGCAAGCAGTCGCTGCGCCGCGCCTGGATCTGGAGCGGCGTGTGGATCGCCGTGTCGCTCGCCTTCGGCGCGGGCATTGCCTGGCGCTTCGGCGGCGAGGCGGGCCTGACCTACCTCACCGCCTACGCGCTGGAGAAATCCCTCTCGGTGGATAACCTCTTCCTGTTCGCCCTGGTGTTCTCGCAGACCGGCATCCCCCCCGCGCTGCAGCGGCGGGTGCTCCTCTGGGGCGTGGTCGGCGCCCTGGTGATGCGTGCACTGCTGATCACCCTGGGGCTCGCGCTCATCGAACGCTTCCACTGGGTGATCTACCCCTTCGCGGCGATCCTGCTCTACGGCGCCTACGGCATGCTGCGCGGCGAGGAGAAGCGCCGCGGGAAGATCGAGCTCGCCTGCGCGCTGTGCACGAGCTGGGTGTCGCGCTTCATCCCCATCTCGCCCGTGCCTTCGGGTGAGCGCTTCCTGGTGCGCAAGGAAGGCAAACTGCACGCCACTCCGCTCCTCGTGGCGCTGGTGGCCATCGAATCCGCGGACCTGGTGTTCGCGGTGGACTCCATCCCCGCGGTGTTCGCGGTGACGCGCGAGCCGTTCCTCGTCTACACCTCGAACGTGTTCGCGCTCCTCGGCCTGCGCGCGCTGTACTCGGTGCTGGGGGACCTGCTGGGGCGCTTCCGGTTCCTGCGCTACGGCCTCGCGGTGATGCTCATGTTCGTCGCCGCGAAAATGCTGCTGGCCGACGCGGTGCACCTGCCGCCGGCCGTTTCACTCGCCATCATCGCCGTGATCTTCACCACGTCGCTCCTGGCGTCGCGGTTCATCCCGCAGGCGGCGGTGAAATGCGAGCATCTCGATGCGTTGAAGCCCGTCAAGCCGAAGAGCGAGGGCTGCGCCAGGTGCGTCGCGGCGGGGGATACCTGGGTGCACCTGCGCCTGTGCCTCACCTGCGGCCACGTCGGCTGCTGCGACAACTCGAAGAACAAGCACGCGACGCAGCACTTCGACGAGACGAAGCACCCGGTGATCCAGCCGGTCCAGTCCCGCGAGAAGTGGAAGTGGTGCTATGTGGACAAGAAGATGGTGGGCTAGCCGCCCACTCCCAGGTAGGTCGCGGTCACCTGTGTGTCTGCGCGCAACTGCGCCGGCGTGCCCTCGAACACCACGGTGCCATGGTCGATGACGTACACCCGGTCGGCGAGCTGCAGCGCCATCTCGGCGTTCTGCTCCACCAGCAGCATGCTGACTTTCTGCTTCTTCAGCTCGCGGATGGTGTCGATCACCGCGGTCACCACCAGCGGCGCGAGCCCCTGCGAGGGCTCGTCCAGCAGCAGCAGGTCGGGGCCGGTCATCAGTGCGCGCCCGATGGCGAGCATCTCCTGCTCGCCGCCGGAGAGCTCGCGTCCCTTGTGGCCCATGCGCTCCTTCAGGCTGGGAAAGCGCCCGAGCACCTCGTCCACCTGCCAGCGCGAGCCCTTGCGCTGCGCGATGGAAAGGTTCTCCTTCACCGTGAGGTAGCTGAAGATGTCGCGCGTCTCCGGCACCAGCGCGATGCCCAGGCGGCTGATTCTGTGGGCATCGAGCCCGGCGATGTCGCGGCCCTTGTAGCGGATCGCGCCCTTCTTCGGCGGCGTGAGGCCGGTGACCGAACGCAGCGTGGTGGTCTTGCCCGCGCCGTTGCGCCCGAGCAGCGCCACCACTTCGCCTTCCGCCACGCCGATCGAGAGGCCGTGCAGGATGTGGCCGAGGCCGTAGTAGGTGTCAATGCCCTGCACCTCGAGGATCACGCGGCCACGCCTCCCAGGTAGGCGCGCCGCACCTCGGCGTTCTTCTGGATCTCCGCCGGCGTGCCTTCGGCGATCAGGCTGCCGAAGTGCATGACCGAAATCCGGTCCGACACGCTCATGATGATGTCCATCTTGTGCTCGATGAGCACGATGGTGTAGCGGCCCTTGAGCGAGCGAACCAGCGCCACCATGCGGCGCGTCTCGTCGGGGGAGAGGCCCGCCGCGGGCTCATCGAGCAGCAGCACGCGCGGCGCGGCGGCGAGCGCGATGGCGAGCTCCAGCTGGCGCTGCTCGCCGTGCGAGATTTCGCGCGCCGGCGCGTCCGCCTTGGCCTCCAGCCCGACGTCGGCGAGCGCCTGGCGCGCGCGCGCCACCACCTCCGGATACATGCCGGCCTTCTTCCACATCAGCCCGCGCCAGGACGCGCCGGTGGCGAAGGCGGCGATCCACACGTTCTCGATCAGGGAGAAGGCGGGGAACACGCTGGTGCGCTGATACGACCTCGCGAGGCCAAGGTGGGCTACGCGGTGCGCCGGCGTGCCGGTGATGTCGCGCCCGTCGTAGAGGATCCTGCCGGAGGTCGGCGCGAAGGTGCCGGTGAGCAGGTTGAACAGCGTGGTCTTGCCCGCGCCGTTGGGGCCGATGATGGAATGCAGCGACCCGGCCTCGACGGCGAGGCTCACGCCGTTGACGGCCTTCAGCGCGCCGAAGGCCTTGCTCAGTTCCCGGGTTTCGAGGATTGCCATGACCTGAATCTGGCCCCGATCTTGGACCAGGCCTCCACCACGCCGCCGCGCAGGAACAGCACCACCACCACGAACGCCAGGCCGAGCAGCAGCGGCCAGCGCGCCCACAGCGTGCTCACGGATTCGGAGAGCCAGATGAACACGAACGAGCCGATGATCGGGCCGTAGAGCGACCCGGAGCCGCCGATCAGCGTGGCGAACACCACGTTGCCCGAGAACACGAAGCTGATCGCCTCGAGCGGCACGATGCCGAACAGCATGGCGTACAGCACGCCCGCCAGGCCGGAGAAGGCGCCGCCGATGACGAAGGCGAGCAGCTTGAAGCGCGGCACGCTGTAGCCCACCGCCTCCGCGCGCAGCTCGTTCTCGCGGATCGCCTGCAGGATCCTGCCCAGCGGCGATTCGACGATGCGCCGCATGACCCACAGCGAGGCGAGGAACAGGACCGAGACGAACACGTAGTAGGCCATCGGATCCTTGAAGTCGATGCCGAGCAGTGCCGGGCGCGGGATGCCCGGCATGCCGTCCTCGCCCCCGGTGACCGTGGTCCACTGGTAGGCGATGAAGTAGAACAGCTGGTTCAGCGCGAAGGTGAGCATGATGAAGTAGATGCCCGAGCGCTGCACGCACAGGTAGCCCACCAGCAGCGCCGACAGGGCGCCGACGCCGATGCCGACGCCCAGCGCGGCGAAGATGTTGATCGCGGTGTGCTTCAGGAGGTAGCCGGCGACGTAGGCCGCCGAGCCGAAGAAGGTGGACTGGCCGAAGGACAGCATGCCGGTGTAGCCCAGCAGGAGGTTCAACCCCAGGCCGAAGATGGCGAAGATCCAGATTTCGGTGGCCAGCACCGGGCGCACGAGGAACGGCAGCACCAGCACCGCTGCGATGAGGAGGACGACGGGTTGCTTCATCGGATGCCGAACAGCCCCTGCGGCCGGATCACCAGCACCGCGGCCATCACCAGGTAGATCACCGCCACCGAGGCTTCGGTCCAGTAGGCCGCGACCACCGCCTGCGCGACGCCGACCAGCAGCCCGGCCGCGATCGCGCCGAGCAGGTTGCCCATGCCGCCGAGCGCCACCACCACGAACGCGATGCCGAGCATGTCCACGCCCATGCCCGGCGACAGCCCGCGGATCGGCGCGATCAGCGCGCCGGCGATGCCGGCGAGGTAGGCCCCCAGCGCGAAGGCCACGGTAAAGAGCTTGTGGATGTCGATGCCCAGCAGCGACACCATCTCCCGGTTCTCGATGCCGGCGCGCATGATCGCGCCGTAGCGCGTCTTCTCCAGGAACAGCCAGGTGGCGACCACCAGCAAACCCGCCACCACCATGACGAAGAGGCGATACTTGGGATAGAAGGTGAAGCCGAGGTCCACGCCGCCGCGCAGGATCGCCGGCGGCAGCTGGCTGATGCCGACCGGGCCCCAGATGAGGATGATGCCCTCGGCGATGATCAACGACAGCCCGAAGGTGAACAGCAGTTGGTAATCGTGTCCCACCGCGTACAGCCGCCGGATGCCGGCGTACTCGATCACCAGTCCCAGCAGCGCCACGCCGAGCGGGGCGACCAGCAGGGCGATCCAGAAATTGCCCACTGCATTGATCGCGCTGACCATCAGGTACGCGCCCACGGCGAACAGCGCGCCATGGGCGAAGTTGGGGATGTTGAGGATCCCCGCGATCAGTGCCAGCCCCAGCCCCATGAGGGCATAGAGCATTCCCGTCGCGATCCCGTTAAGGATCTGCCCGAAAAGAAGATTCAAAAACTAGAAACTGCCGATGTCTTTGCAGGCCGCGTATTCCTTGGGCAGCGGCGCGTCGCCCGTGGCCACGATGTCGGCGAAGTCCGTCGGGTGCTTCATCGCCGACTTCGGCTTGCAGCGCAGGAAGAAGTAGGGCCGGATCGTCTGGTGCGTGGCGGGATCGATGCGCATGCGGCCGAGAAGGTCGTTGACCTCGATGCCCTCCAGCGCGCGGATCACGTCCTGCACCTCGGCCGACTTTGCCCTGTCGAAGCCCGCGAGCAGCATGCGGGTCATCGAGTAGGCCGCCGAGGGCGCATAACCCGGCGGGTTGCCCCACTTCGCGTTGTAGTTCTTCACGAACTCCTTCGCCACCGGCGTATCGGCGGTGTAGTAGAAGTTCGTGCCGACCCACAGGTTCTCGCGGATCTCGGGGGAGAGCTGCACCAGCTCCTCGACGCCCGAGGACCAGCACATGATCAGCGGCACCTTGGGCGTGAGGCCGAAGTTGAAGATCTCCCGCGCGCCCGCCACGGCGTCGCCGCCGAAATTGATCATCGCCACCGCGTCGGGGCGGTTCGCCGCCGCCTTTTGCGCATAGTTGGAGAACTCGCGCTCGCCCAGCGGATGGCGGTCGGCGCCGACGAACTCCAGGCCGTGGTTCTTGCCGACCTCCTTGATGTACTTCTCCAGCGACCAGCCGAAGGCGTAGTCCGCGACCAGCAGGTGCCAGCGCTTGGCTTTCGGGTTGGCCTTCATGAAATTGTCGACCACGGTCTTGGCCGCGGTGTAGGGGCTCGCCGCCCACTGGAACGAGTAGCGGTGGCAGCGCGAGCCCGAGATGTCCTCGGTGCCGCCGCTGAACAGGTGGACCACCTTTTTCCTCTTCGCCACCTCGGAGACCGCGAGCGCGACGCCCGAGGACCAGGGGCCGATCATGAACCTGGCGCCGTCGCCGTCGATCGCCTCCTCGGCGCGCCGGGTGGAGGTGCCGGCCTGCGTGCCGCCGTCGCGCGTGACGTACTTGATGGGCCGCCCCAGGATCTGCATGCCGCGCTCCTCCAGCGCCATGCGCATGCCGCGGTCGTTCAGCGGGCCGACGTCGGCGAACGCGCCGGTCTGGTCCCACAGGCCGAGGATCACGATCTCCTTGGATTGCGCGCGCACGAGTGCGGGAAAGCCGAGGCCCGCAGCGGCCCCGGCGCCAATTTTCAGGATGTCCCTACGGCTGAGTCTGCTCATGTGGTCTCCGGGTAAGAAGCGGAAGACTAACCGTGTCCCGGCGGGGCGGGAAGGGCGGTCTCGCAAGGTGCATCGCAGCATTGGTGCATGCGGCCATGCGTCCGCACCAGTTTGGGTGGACGGACCGCCCGCTGGAGCCGAATCCCCGTTGGCCAGGGCATGGCCCGGTTCTAGCTTTAGCAGTGGGAACAATCAACAACGGGGGATCCACGCAATGAACCAGCGCATCGCAGTAGCCGCCATCGCACTCGCCATCGCCGCCAGCGCCGGCGCCCAGGCGCCCGCGCCGAAGACGCTGAAGATGCAGTCCACCTGGCCGGCAAGCAACACGCTGCAGGACCATTTCCGGCTGCTCGCCGAGCGCATGGACAAGCTCACCATGGGCCAGGTGAAGATCGAGGCCATGGCCGCGGGCCAGATCGTGCCGCCCTTCGAAGTGCTGGACGCCACGCACAAGAAGGTGCTCGATGGCTTCCACGCCATCGCCTATTACTGGGTCGGCAAGAACCCGACCGCTGCGTTGTTCGCCGCGCCCCCGGGCGGGCCCTTCGGCATGGACCACATGGATTACCTGGGCTGGCTCTATGTCGGCGGCGGGCTGGAGATGTGGCGCGACTTCTACCAGAACGACCTGAAGT
>JANMUO010000232.1:0-12268 GCA_031391655.1 Betaproteobacteria bacterium | reverse complement strand
CCCACCTCAGGCCCGGCACCACCATGCTGCGGCTCGGGCGCTACGAGTAGGGTGGGCCCACGGCCCACCCTACTTCGTGCGGGATTTTCCCCAGAGTTCGTCCAGCCGCGAGTAGCGGCCTCAGCCGGTGGAGTAGTAGCGGTATCTCACCGGGTTCTTCAGGTGGTAGTCCTGGTGGTAGTCCTCGGCCTTCCAGAATTCGCCGGCCGGCTCGATCGGCGTGACGATCTTCTCGCGGAACGGCTTTTCCTTCTCCCACTTCGCCTTCGATGCGTCGGCCAGGCGCTTTTGCTCCGCGTCGTGCGTGAAGATGCCCGGGCGGTATTGCGAGCCGCGGTCGCAGAACTGCCGGTCGATCACCGTCGGGTCGTGGTTGACCCAGAACACCTCGAGTAGTTTCTCGTAGCTCACCTTGGCGGGGTCGTAGGTCACTTGCAGCACTTCCGTGTGCCCGGTGACGCCGGCGGACACCTGCTCGTAGGTCGGATTCTTCACCTTGCCGCCCATGTAGCCGGAGACGGTTGCCGTCACTCCGGGAATCTTGTCGAAGGCTTCCTCGGTGCACCAGAAGCAGCCGGCGGCGAACGTGGCCTTTTGCACGCTTTGCGCCGGCGCAACCGCGGGCAGGAGCAGGGCCAGGACCAGCAGCAATCGTTTCATGGGGAACTCTCCTGTCAGCGTTTCAAGGCGGCGGGCGAAATCAGCACGCCGAACTGCTCGCACCAGATGACCACGCTTTCGAACTTGGCCAGGTCCACGCCGGCGGGTACCGGGTAGTTCTGCCCGCCCTTGAAGGCCTTCAGGCGGCCGAGGTCCACGAACATGCTGCGCGCGACGTTGGTGCTCGGCAGCACGTTTTTCTCCGGCACCAGGTAGACGTGGAACTTGGGTCCGGGGCCGACTTCGAAATCCGGCTCAAGGTACAGCACGCTCTCGTAGACCGTGACCTTGCCCTTGCCGTAGTGGATCGGGTCGGCAGGGTTGGCATGGACGAACTCGCCGCGCGCCAGTACCTTGCCGGCCGTCGGGACCGCCACTTTCTCCTGTGCCACGATGTCGGCGAGGAAGAGATAGGGGTAGGCGAAGATGCCGAGCGCAAAGCCGGCGGCCACGCCGCAGGCGCTCCCGGCGAGGAACAGCATCGCGGAACGGAGGAAGGAGGCCATCCTCAGGCGCCGATCACAACGGAAGTCATTGAAATGGAGGTCATGACCTGTTCGTTCACGTAAGTCGCCCGTTCGCCCTTTTCCTGACAGGCGAGCGCGTAGAGCAGGGGCAGGTAGTGCTCGGGGGTCGGGATCCCCATGCGGGCGTCGGCGCCCAGGGCAGGATAGTCGGCGAGCCCCTGGTGGTCGCCCGCATCAATGCGCCTGCGCACTTCGGCGTCGAAGCGCAGCGCCCAGTCGTAGGGCCTGCCGTCGCCGGGCCGCCACACGCCGAGGTTGTGCACGATGTTGCCGCTGCCGAGGATCAGGATGCCTTCGTCGCGCAACGGGACGAGCTTCCTGCCCTGCGCATAGTGGAAAGCGCCCGGCTGCGAGGTATCCATGCTCAGTTGCACCACCGGCACGTCGGCCTGGGGGTACATGGCGATCAGGACACCCCACGCCCCGTGGTCCAGGCCCCGGTTCGGATCGGGCTGCGCGCCGACCAGGCCGGCCGCGCGGCGCGCGAGGGCGGCGTCGCCGGGTGCGCGGTACTGCACGTCGAACAGCGCTTTTGGAAATCCGCCGAAGTCGTGGATGGTTTCCGGTTGCCTGGCCGCCGTCACGTACGCGCCATCCGTTTCCCAGTGCGCCGAGATGCACAGCACCGCCTTGGGCCGCGGCAGGCGCCGGGCGAGCTCGGCCCAGCTGCGGTGAAACGCGTTGTCCTCGATCGCGTTCATCGGGCTGCCGTGCCCGAGGAACAGCGCCGGCATGCGCATGGCGGCGCTACTCGACCTTCGCCTTGGAACGCAGGTCCCGGATCAGCACTTCCACCTTCTGGCGCGTCAGGCGCTGCTGGATCTGGGGCTTGACCTGCGCGAGCGGCGGGAAGGCCACCGCGCGCGAGTCCTCCAGCAGGATGACGTGGAAACCGAAGCGGGACTGCACCGGCTCGCTGGTCATCTGCCCTTTCTGCAGCTTGACCATCGCGTCGGCGAAGGCCTTGTCGAAGGTCGCCGGCACGTTCCAGTCGAGGTCGCCGCCGCGGTCGCGCGTGCCTTCGTCCTTGGAGCGCTTCTTCGCCAGCTCCTCGAACTTGGTGCCCTTCTTCAACTCGGCGATCACCTTCCTCGCGTCGTCGTCGGTATCCACCAGGATGTGGCGCGCGCGGTACTCGGTGCTGCCGGTCTGCGACAACGCGCGGTCGTATTCCTTCTGCACCTCGTCGTCGGTCGCGGCGTGGTTGCGCAGGTAGTCATTGAGGAAGGCGCCGACCACCACTTCCTGGCGCGCCAGCTCGAGCTGCATCTGCACGTCGGGCTTCTTTGCGGTGCCCGCGCGCGCCGCTTCTTGCGCCAGCAACTCCCGGTTGATCAGGTCGTCCCGCACCGCGGTGCGCGTCTGCTCGTTGTCCGGGGCGCCGCGCGTCGCCTGCTGGCGCATCATGTAGTCGAGGCGGGCGCGGGGAATGACGGTGCCGTTGACCGTCGCCACGGGCCCGGTGGCGGCCGGCTTGGCTGGCGCCTTGGCCGCCGGTTTCGCAGCCGGTTTTGCAGCCGGGTCTTGCGCTTGTGCGGAAACGGCGAACGCCGCGGCGGCGGCGAGGGCGAGGATGCGGATTCTCATCGAACTTCCTTTTCGTCAGGGGCGCGCGCGGTGATCGCGAGCGCGTGGATGGGGTGCTGCATCAGCTCGCCCAGTGCTTTGTATACCATGCGGTGGCGCGCGATGGTGGGCACGCCCGCGAAGGCCGGCGCGACGATGGTGAGTCGCCAGTGCGTGCCGCCGCCGGCCTGGTAGCCGGCATGGCCGCGGTGGGCTTCGCTCTCGTCCACCAGCTCGAGGCGCTCGGGCTGCAGCGCGTCCAGGCGCGCGCGGATCTGCTCCGCGACGCTCAAGGCTTGTCTTCCACGTAGCGGGCGAGGACCAGGCCCTGGGCCAGCACGAACACCAGCATCAGGCCCATGCCGCCAAAAAGCTTGAAGCTGACCCAGGTGCTCTCGGAATAGTTGTAGGCGACATAGAGGTTGGCCACGCCCATGAAGGCGAAGAACGCGACCCAGCTCCAGTTGAGCCGCGACCAGATGCCTTCGGGCAGCGTGATCTGCTTGGACATCATGGCCTTGATCAGGTTCCGGCCGGCGAGGGCGCTGGCGGAGAGAACCGCGGCGAACAGCCAGTAGAGCACGGTCGGCTTCCACTGGATGAAGGTCTTGTCGCGCAGGGCGAGGGTGAGGCCGCCGAATACCACGATGATCGCCAGGCTCGCCCACAGCATCGGCTCGATCTTCTTCCCGCGCAGCGCCAGCCAGCCGATCTGCGCGATGCTGGCGGCGATCGCCACGCCGGTGGCGACGTAGATGTCCCACACCTGGAAAGCGGCGAAGAACAGGATGACCGGGAACAGGTCGAACAGGAACTTCATGGCAGGGCCGCGATTCTACCGCAAGCGGCGCGGGCTACTTCCAGCCGCCGAGCGCCTTCTTCGCCGCTTCATTGAGCGGGCGGATGAGCAGGCCGGTGGTGGACACGTTGACCGAATACTGCGCCCCGTCGGCCATCGGCACGTAGGCGGCGCTGCCGTAGAGCGCGTCGGCGAGGGGCAGCCAGCTGTGGTGCTGCTTGAGCAGCGCCCAGAGGTCGAAGCCGGCCTCGGTGGACAGCGCGTGCACGGTGCGCGGTGCGCTCTTTTCCTGCGCGATGTCGGTGTAGCGCCCGGCGACGCGCTCGAAGCGGTACAGGGTGTCCAGGCCGACCAGCGTCGCCATGCCTTTCCACTTGAGCACGCGGGCGTCGATCTGCCACTCGTCACCGCGCAGTTCCATGCGCCGCGCGGGCTCGGACTGCAGCACCAGGATCAGCTCGTAGCGCTTGGGGGCGAGCTCGCGGAACACCGCCCGCGCCACTTCCTGCTCCTTCGTCAGCCGCGCGTAGGTGTGCAGGCTGGCGGCGAGCAGGGCGCCTGCGGTGCCCAGCGCCACCATCACGGCTGCGCCGACGAGGAACAGGATGCCGCTGCGCACTTGCCAGTCGCGCAACCGCCGCACTGCCTCGATGAGCAGCAGCAGCGCGATCACGCCACCCAGGCCGGCGATGGCGACCATCACGGTTTCCGGGCTGAGGGCGGATATCCAGGCTGGCATGGGCTAGCGGTTCAATCCGCGCTTAGTGTGCCAGTCGGCGATGGATTCCGCCGGGTACTGGCGAAAGCGCTTCTCACGCTTGCCCTTGGGCACCACGACCCAGTTTGCCTTGGAGTCGAGCAGGATGTGCTGGCGCTCTTTCGGCACGGGCAAGGGTGAGTCGATGGCGGAGGCGAAAGGGTAGACCCATTCGGCCCAGCGCCGGTCCCAGACCCACAGCGCGCTGCCGCACTTCGGGCAGAAGTGGCGCTGGCCGCCACCGCGCATCGCGCGGTAGACCTTGGTTTTGCCCTTCACCTTGAGCGTGTCGGCGATGCCCATGATGTTGATGGCGTAGCCGCCGCCGCCCGCGGTCTTGCGGCAGATCGAGCAGTAGCAGTGCATGTAGGGGGTGGGCGTTTCGGAGCGGACGGAGAAGCGCACGGCCTTGCAGTGGCAGGAACCCTTGAGCAGCATACGGCTAATATACCTTCACTCAGCGCGCGGCATTGCGCCAGGCGTCCAGCGTCAGCAGCTTGCCGCCGGGCCCGGCCACCAGCACCTGGTCGCCGCTTGGGGTGACGTAGAACGTGTTCCAGGTTTCGCCGCCGGCGCGTGCTTCAACGGGCCAGTAGCAGTTTTTCCCGTAGCGCTTCGGCGAGTCGATCGACAGCACGTAGCGCACGGACGTCGTCTTCACCTTTTCGCGTTCCCAGGCTTCCGTCTCCGCGAGGTGCTTGACCCTGGTCACGGCGCCGCGCATCGGTGTGCCGCCTTCGTCGGGCACGCTGCAGTCCGCGCCTTCTGCGAACCAGGGCACTGCAAGCAGCGCTAGCGCCAGGGCGAATGCCTTAAGCTGCCGCGTCATGAGCTCGATTCTATCGCCCCGCCTCGCCGTCCCCTTGCTGATGCTGCTCTCCGGCATCTTCGCCGCCAACCATATCGCGGCGCGGATTGCCTTCGACCATGGCACGAGCATTGCTGCGGCGGTCGCCGTCCGGTCGATCACCACCGCATTGGTGATGGTGGTGCTGCTGCGCCTGGCCTCGGTCAGCTTCGCACTGCCGCGCGCCACGCTGCTGCGCGGCCTTGGCATCGGCGTGCTGGTCGCGGTGCAGAGCTTCTGCCTTTACTCCGCGGTGGCAATCATCCCGGTGGCGCTGGCACTGCTGGCGTTCAACACTTTTCCAATGCTGCTGGTGCTCATCACCTGGGCGGTGAATGGCGAGTATCCGGGGCGCCGCGCACTGGTGGCGATGCCGCTGGCGCTGTTCGGCCTCGTGCTGGCGCTCGACATCGTCGGCACGTTGGAGACGATGGCAGGGCGATGGGCGGAGATCGGCGCTGGCGTCGGCTGGGCGCTGGGCGCCTCGGCAACGTTCGCGCTGGCGCTGTTCAGTACGATGCGCTACCTGAAGGCCGTGGACGGGCGCATGCGCACTTTGCTCACCATGGGAACGACAGGAATCCTGGTGGGGATCGCCGGCGCGGCGAGCGGGTCGCTCGCCTTGCCCGCCGACAACACGGGCTGGGTGGGACTCGTGCTGCTGACCTTGCTCTACGGCACCGCGATCACTTCCATCTTCACCGTGGTTCCGCGCCTGGGCGCGGCGGCCAATACGGCGGCGCTCAACTTCGAGCCCATCGCGGCCCTGATCCTCGGCTGGGCGATCCTCGGGCAGGCAGTGGGGCCGCTCCAGCTGCTCGGCGCGCTCATCGTGGTCGGCGCCGTGATTTTGATCGGATCAAAGCGCCACTAGGCGAGCTTCACGTACTCGTATTCCACCGGCAGGTTGTTGATGCCGCGCTCCGGCGGCGCGATCCAGCCGGCCATCTTGCCGGGCTCGACCACCCGCTGCATGAGCGAGCGCACGAAGGCGCGGTCGGCGTCGGTCGGCAGCCATTCCCCGAGGCGCCGGTCGAATTCTTCACGCGCAATGAGCTTGCCATCCGGCGCGACAGGCTGGTTGACCCACGAGCCGATCGAGCGGCGAAAGCGCGTCGAGGGCAGGGCGAGGCGAAAAGCATGGCCGGCGCGCTCGATCTGGCGGTTCCAGCGCTTGAGCCCGATTTCGCAGTCCTTGAGGTAGCTCTCGCGCATCACTTCGTTGAGCGCGTTCAGCATCGGCACGTCCTGCACGCCATCCGGCGTATCCAGCTTGAGCTGCTTGTCGCGCAGCACGTGGTCCTCGTACTGCGATTCGTCGGGCCGGCCCTTCAGGCCGTTGGCGAAGCTGGACGCGGCGTTGGAGGAGATCTCCGAGCCGAAGAGGTCGAGCGACGAGGAGCACCAGAAGTTGAGGTATTTCTGCAGCAGCGCCAGGTCCACCGCACCGGCGGCGCGCACCTTAGCCGGGTCATCGGTGCCGATCTCCTTCATCACTTCGAGCGTGCGCTTCACCACGCGCGCGAGGCCGGTCTCGCCGACGAACATGTGGTGCGCTTCCTCGGTGAGCATGAAGCGGCAGGTGCGCGACAGAGGGTCGAAGGCCGACTCGGCGAGGCTCTTCAGCTGGTACTTGCCATCCCGATCCGTGAAGTAGGTGAAGCAGTACAGCGACAGCCAGTCCGAGATTGGCTCGTTGAAGGTGGTGAGGATCCGCGGCTTGTCGGCGTCGCCCGAGTGGCGCGCCAGCAGCTCCTCGGCCTCTTCCCGGCCGTCGCGCCCGAAGTAGGCGTGCAGCAGGTACACCATGGCCCACAGATGGCGGCCTTCCTCGACGTTGATCTGGAACAGGTTCCTCAGGTCGTAGAGCGAGGGGCAGGTGTGGCCGAGCAGGCGCTGCTGCTCGACGGAGGCGGGCTCGGTGTCGCCCTGGGTGACGATGAGCCGGCGCAGGGTGGAGCGGAACTCGCCCGGCACTTGCTGCCAAACGGGCTGGCCCATGTTGTCGCCGAAGCCGATCTTGCGGTCCGCCTGCTGGTCGGCAAGGAAGATGCCCCAGCGGTAGTCCGGCATCTTGACCGTGCCGTAGGTGGCCCAGCCGTCGGCGTCCACGGAAGTCGCGGTGCGAAGGTACACGTCGGAATTCTGGAAATCCGTTGGCCCCATGCCCTTCCACCAGTCGAGGAAGTGCGGCTGCCAGTGCTCGAGCGCGCGCTGCAGCGTGCGGTCGTTGGCCAGGTTGACGTTGTTGGGGATCTTCTCGCTGTAGTTGATGCCGGACATGGTTACACCCGTTCCCGGTTGAATTTCGCCTTCGCCCCGGTGCCGTACACCTTGAGCGCGCCCTGCTCGCCGACGGCGTTGGGGCGGATGAAGATCCAGTTCTGCCAGGCCGACAGGCGCCCGAAGACGCGCGTCAGCATGTTCTCCTTGCCGGTGAAGCGCAGGCTTGCTTCCATGCCCGTGAGCGCATCGGGCGAAAGGCTGGCGCGCTCCTCGACGGCGAGGCGCACCTCGTCTTCCCAGTCGATGTCGTCGGGGGTGGCCGTCACGAGACCCAGCTTGCCGGCCGACTGCGCGTCATAGGTCTTGCCGCGCTCCAGCGGCGGCACGACGCCGCAGTAGCGGGTGCTCAGGCGCGACTCGCCGCTCACAGTGGGGTAGGTGCCGTAGTTGAGCGCCGACAGGGTGAGCGTGGCGCCGTTGCCGGCGTCCAGCATGAAGCTGCGGTCGGCGGCGAGCGCCAGTTCCAGCAGCGTGCCGGCGAAGCAGGAGCCCGGCTCGATCACGGCGAAGATGGAGCGGGAAGACACGTCCAGCCGCGCCAGCGTGCGGCGCAGGTAGCCGATGGTCTCGCGCACGAACCAGTCGGCGGCGTTTTTCTCCAGCAGCGCATCCAGCGCCAGCACGTTGGCCGGGTCGCCCTGGGTCTTCAGGATCCACAGGCCGGTGTCCAGGTGGTTGTGGCGCAGGTCGAGCAGGGCGCGATCGAGTTCGCGCGCGAGGCGCAGCGGGTACCAGTCGGCGCTGCGCTCCAATTCCACCCTGTCCGGACCGCGCACGGTGATCTCGGCGGTGCTGGTCGCCGGGTCGATCTGCACCCGCACGAGGCGATTCTCGCCAAGGGGCGCCAGCGCCACGCCCGCGCCGCCGGGGCGGTCCGAGGCCTTGGCAAGCTCCAGCGCGCGCGCCTTCACCTTCTCCAGAAACTCCTGCGGCTTGGCGGTGTGATCGATCAGCTTCCATTCCTTCGCGCGGTCGGCGCGCACACCCTCGGCGGTGGTGCAGAAAACGTCGGCGAGGTCGCGCCGGACTTTCCGCTTGTCCACGATGCGCGTGAGCCCGCCGGTGCCGGGCAGCACGCCGAGCAGGGGCACCTCAGGCAGGCTCACCGTGCTCGAGCGGTCGTCCACCATCAGGATCTCGTCGCAGGCGAGCGCCATCTCGTAGCCGCCGCCGGCGGTGGTGCCGTTGAGCGCCGCGAGGAACTTCAGGCCCGAGTGCTCGCTCGCGTCCTCGATGCCGTTCCTCGTTTCGTTGGTGAACTTGCAGAAGTTCACCTTCCAGGCGTGCGTGCTGGTGCCGAGCATGTAGATGTTGGCGCCCGAGCAGAACATGCGGCTCTTGCCGCTGGTGAGCACCACGGCTTTCGTTTCCGGATGCTCGAAGCGGATGCGGTTCAGCGCATCGTGCAGCTCGATGTCCACGCCGAGGTCGTAGGAGTTGAGCTTGAGCTTGTAGCCCGGCGCGAGGCCCTTGTCCTCGTCAATGTCCAGCGTCAGCGTGGCGAGGGGGCCGTCGAAGCCCAGTTTCCAGTGGTGGTACTGGTCCGGCGTGGTGTCGAACGTGACCTGCACCGGCAGGCTGTGGGGTGCGTTCATGCGTCCTCCCTGGCAGCCAGCGCCTTCAGTTCGGCGAGGCTTTGCTTCTGCGTGCGTTGCGTGGTGTCGACGACGGCGTCGGCGCGCGCGTAGAGCCGGCCGCGATCCGCCAGCAGGCGACGGATCTCCTCCAGCGCCGCGGGGTTGCCCTTGAACGGGCGCATGTCGCCCTGCGCCACCACGCGCTGCATGTGCTCCTCGGGCGTGGCCTTGAGCCATACGCAGGTGCAATGGTCGAGCAGCAGGTTGTAGGTGTCGGGGTCGGTCACCAGGCTGCCGCCGGTGGCGATCACGGCGCGCGGATGGGACTTCAGCACGCGCGCCAGCGCTTTCCTCTCGAAGCGGCGAAACGCTTCCTGCCCGTACAGGGAGAATACTTCGCCGAGCGGGGCGCCGGCTTCCTTCTCCACTTCGCGGTCCAGCTCGATGAACGGCGCGTCGAGCGCCTGGGCGAGCTTGGCGCCCAGCGTGGACTTGCCGGCGCCGCGCAGGCCAAGGAGGGCAATGCGGGTGTCCTTGGACGCGGCGCCGTGCTCGCGCACCAGCACTTCGACCGGCACCTGCATGGCGTGGGCGAGTTTCCTCAGCAGCAACACCGAGATGTTGCCGTGGCCGGCTTCGAGCTGCGCGAGGTAGCGCTCCGACACCCCGGAGGCGAGGGCCAGCGCCTTGCGCGTCATGGCATGCGCCGCGCGCCAGGCGCGCACGCGGTCGCCCAGGCGCCCGAGGTAGGCGGCTTCGGCCTGGTCTTCGCGCTGCAGCGTGCTCGGTGGGGCGCCCATGAGGTATAGTGCTTGATCGGTGGAAGAGGGTGCATTATAGTGTGCGGCGCATGAAAATCAACATCCTTGTGGGCACCATGACCGGCACGGCGCAGATGTGCGCCCAGGAGATGGAGCTCGCCCTGGACGGGGACGACACCCAGGTGGCGACCCTGCTCATGGACAAGCTCGACCCGGGGGTGTTTGCCGACCGCGAGGCCGCTTACCTCATCTGCACCTCGACCTACGGGCAGGGGGACGTGCCCGACAACGCCAAGGCGCTGTACGAGGCCCTGTGCAGCCAGAAGCCGGACCTCTCCGGGGTGCGCTACGGCGTGTTCGGCCTGGGCGACCGCACCTACGCCGAGACCTTCAATTTCGGCGGCAAGCGCTTCGACGACCTATTGCAGGCGCTGGGCGCCGAGCGGATCGGCGAGCGCTTCATGAACGATGCCTCGAGCGGCACGCTGCCCGAGGAGATCGCGGTGGAGTGGGCCCAGGCCTGGGTGGGAAAGCTGCGCGAAGCCTATTCGGCGGCGTAGAGCAGGGCGGCAAGGCTGGCCAGCCCAGCCGGCAGCGCGTAGCGCTCGAAAGCACCCGCGCGGCCGCGCGCCAGCACCGTCACCGGGATGTCGGTGAGGTCCATCACCCCTTGCGCGATGGACGGATTGACCCAGCGCAGCCAGGCCGGGTGGCGGCCCACGCCGATCATCACTTCGTCCACGTTCTCGCGCTCGGCCACGGCGGCGATGCGCTCTTCCGGCGAGCCCAGCTCGGTCATGGCGCGGAAGGGCACGCCGGCCTGCGACAGGCGCTCGATGGCCTGCGCCATCGCGGCGCGGCTGCGCTCGGCGCGCAGGGCCTCGCGGTCGGCGCGGCTGGTGAAGCGCGCGATATGCTGCGGGAAGCGCCGCTGCACGTTGAGCACCAGGGCCTCCACCTTGAAGCCGCGGCGCACGAGCGAGGCGATGTGTTCGACGGGCGCGAGCGCCGCCTGGGAGGCATCCACGGGGACGAGTATTTTCACGAGAGAATCTCCTTTCCGGTTGCAATGACGCGCCGGTTGCGCAGCCAGGCGAGGCCCAGCGTGCCACCGACCACGAGTACATAGAGCGCGTTGACCAGCCCGCGCCGACCTTCGAAATATTCCTGCATGAAGGGCTCGGCGGTGATCATCTTCACCGCCGTCCAGGCGAGCACCGCTCCGCCGACGTACAGGAGGCTGGGGAAGCGCTCCAGCCAGCGCAGGATCAGGGTCGAACCCCACACGACGATGGGGATCGAAATCAGCAGACCCAGCACCACCAGCAGGATCGAGCCGTGCGCCGCGCCGGCCACCGCCAGCACGTTGTCCAGGCCCATCACCGCGTCGGCAATGACGATGGTGCGCATGGCGGGCCAGAAGCCCGCCGCCGGCGCCACGTCGTGCTCGCGGCCGCCGTCATCGCCCGTCAGCAGGCGGTAGGCGATCCACACCAGCAGTGCACCGCCGGCGAACATGAGGCCCGGCACCTTGAGCAGCCAGAGCACGGCCACGGTGAGGCTCGTGCGCACCAGGACGGCGCCGACAGTGCCCCACAGGATGGCCTTGCGCTGGTGCACCTTGGGCAGGTTGCGCGCCGCCAGAGCGATGACGATGGCGTTGTCGCCGGCCAGCACCAGGTCGATCACCACGATCGCTGCCAGCGCCGACCAGAACTCCGGGGTAAGAAGCATTTCCATGCGTTCTCCTTGTTGGTGCGGCGGAGTCTGGCGTTGCAGGGCGCTGAAGAAAATTGAAGAAACGCGATGCAGGTATTGCGAATCGCGATACGACGCGCCCGCCTGGCATCTGTTATGCTTCAGCCCGTAGTACCCGCAGGGGAGTAGCTTCTTCGCGTGTGGTCGTCATTCCGGGATTCGTCCCCGGCCACACGGGCAGCGCAAAGCTGCAAGCGAGACCTCGGGCCCGGTGGCGCCATGTGGCGCGGCCGGACCTAAGGACTCGACGAAGGAGCAATCAATGCCCCGACCCGGCTTGCGCCGGTTTTACCGGCACGGCATGTTTCCGCAGCTGATGGTGTTCGAGGCGGTGGCGCGCCTGGGCAGCGTCACGTGCGCGGCCGAAGAGCTGCACCTCGCCCAGCCCACGGTATCCACCCAGTTGAAGAAGCTCGCGCAGGCGCTCGAGCTCACCTTGTTCGAGCAACACGGGCGAGGCCTGGTGCTCACCTCCGCCGGACGCGAGTTGATGGAGGTCTGCACGGAGCTGTTCGGCGTGATGCGGCGCGCCGAGGAGCGGCTGGACGCCTTGCGCAACCCGCGTCCCGAGGTGCTGCGCATCGCCGCGGTGCCGTCGGCGCGCCGCAGCGCGGCGCGCCTGCTGGCGGACTTCTGCTCGCGGCATCCCGGCTCCGCCACGCACTGCCCGATCAGCCCTTCACCGATCTGCAGCGAGCTCCGATGCCCGCTCGTGCCGCTGTCCGCGAAG
>JANMUO010000199.1:0-16669 GCA_031391655.1 Betaproteobacteria bacterium | reverse complement strand
GCAGGTTCAGTTCCTGCATCGCCGCCATGGCCACCACGGCGAAGGCTTCGTTGATCTCGAAGAGGTCCACCTGGCCTGCGCTCCAGCCGGTGCGCTCGAAGAGCTTTTTCATCGCGCCCACCGGCGCGGTGGTGAACCAGCCCGGCTCCTGCGCGTGCGTGGCGTGGCCGATGATGGTAGCGAGCAGCGCCAAGCCGCGTTTTTGCGCGCTCGAGCGGCGCATCAGCACCAGCGCCGCCGCGCCATCCGAGATCGAACTCGAGTTCGCTGCCGTCACCGTGCCGTCCTTGCGAAACGCCGCTTTGAGCGTCGGGATCTTCTCCAGGTTGGCCTTGAACGGCTGTTCGTCGGTCTCGATGAACTTTTCGTCCTTGCCCGCTTTGATCGCAATGGGCGTGGTCTCCCAGGCAAACCAGCCTTCCTTGTTCGCCTTCTGCGCGCGCTGCAGCGAGGCAATGGCGAAGGCATCCTGCGCCTCGCGCGAGAACTTGTACTTCTGCGCGCAGTCCTCGGCAAAGGAGCCCATCAGACGACCCTTGTCATAGGCGTCTTCAAGCCCGTCGTAGAACATGTGGTCGATCAGCTGGGCGTGCCCCATGCGCAGTCCCGCGCGCGCCTTGGGCAAGAGGTACGGCGCGTTGGTCATGGACTCCATGCCGCCGGCGACGATGATCTCGACCGAACCGGCGAGCAGTTCGTCGTGCGCCAGCATCGCGGCCTTCATGCCGGAGCCGCACATCTTGTTGATGGTGGTACAGCCGGCGCCGAGCGGCAGGCCGGCGCCAAGCGAAGCCTGGCGGGCGGGCGCCTGGCCCTGGCCAGCCGGCAACACGCAGCCCATCAGGACTTCCTGCACGTCCTCGGGTTTCAGCTTCGCGCGCTCGACGGCAGCGCGGATCGCCGCGGCGCCGAGTTCAGGGGCGGCGAAGCCTTTGAGTTCTCCCTGGAACGCGCCCATCGGCGTGCGGGCGGCGGAGACGATGACGATCGGATCAGCGGTCATGGTTCATTCCTTTTCGGGTGCAGTTCATGTCGCGAAGGAGGCCGTCCTTCAGGTCGTAGATCCAGCCGTGCACCTCGAGCTGCTGGCCGCGTTCCCAGGCCTCCTGCACCGCGGTGCACTGGCTGATGTTGCTTACCTGCTCGCGCACGTTCAACTCGCACAGGAGGCGGTGGCGCTCGTTCTCGCCCGCATGGCCGGCGAGCTGGGGTGCGTGCTTTGCCGCGACGTCCTGCACGTGGCGCAGCCAGTTGTCGGACAGGCCGATGCGGTGCTTGGTCATCGCTGCGTGCACGCCGCTGCAGCCGTAGTGGCCGCACAGGATGATGTGCCGGATTTTCAGGATGTCCACGGCGAACTGGATGACCGAGAGGCAATTGAGGTCGGTGTGCACGACCACGTTGGCGATGTTGCGGTGGACAAAGATCTCGCCCGGCGAGAGGCCGGTGATCTGGTTCGCCGGCACGCGCGAGTCCGAGCAGCCGATCCACAGGTACTGCGGCGACTGCTGGCTCGCGAGGCGCGTGAAGTACTCCGGGTCCGAGGCGAGCACGCCGCGCGCCCAGGATTTGTTGTTCTCCAGCAGCTGATCGAGGCTCATGCCGTTTCCCCGAACAGCTCGCGCCCGATCAGCCAGCGCCGGATCTCGGAAGTACCCGCGCCGATCTCGTAGAGCTTGGCGTCGCGCCACAGCCGCCCGGTGGGAGACTCGTTGATGTAGCCCATCCCGCCCAGCGCCTGGATCGCCTCACCCGCCATCCAGGTGGCCTTCTCGGCGGCGTAGAGGATGGCACCGGCGGCGTCCTTCCTCGTGGTCTCGCCGCGATCGAGCGCCTGGCCGACCGCGTAGACATAGGCGCGACAAGCCGAAAACGTGGTGTACATGTTGGCGATCTTGCCCTGCATGAGCTGGAACTCACCGATCGGCTGGCCGAACTGCTTGCGCTCGTGCACATAGGGCATGACCACATCCAGGCAGGCGGCCATGATTCCCAGCGGGCCGCCAGCAAGCACTGCGCGCTCGTAGTCGAGGCCGGACATCAGGACCTTCACGCCCCTGCCGTCCTCGCCGAGCACGTTTTCCACTGGCACTTCGCAATCGCGGAACACCAGCTCGCAAGTGTTCGATCCCCGCATGCCGAGCTTGTCCAGCTTCTGCGCCGTGGAGAAGCCCTTGAAGCCCTTCTCGACGAGGAAGGCGGTGATGCCCTGGTCGCTCGTCTTGCCGTAGATCACCAGCACGTCGGCGTCCGGCCCGTTGGTGATCCACATCTTGTTGCCGTTGAGGACGTACCGGTCGCCGCGGCGCTCCGCGCGCAGGCGCATGCCGACGACATCCGAGCCCGCGCCCGGCTCGCTCATGGCGAGCGCACCGACGTGCTCGCCGGAAACAAGTTTCGGCAGGTATGTCTTTTTCTGCGCTGCGCTGCCGTTCCTGCGGATCTGGTTCACGCAGAGGTTGGAATGCGCGCCATAGGACAGGCCGATCGAGGCCGAGGCGCGGGAGATCTCCTCCATCGACACGATGTGGGCGAGGTAGCCCAGCGCGCTGCCGCCGAATTCCTCCTCCACCGTGACGCCGAGCAGGCCGAGCGAGCCGAGCTTCTTCCACAGGTCGGGCGGAAACTGGTTTGTCGCGTCGATCGCCGCGGCGCGAGGCGCGATCTCCTTCGCCGCGAAGTCACGCACGCTGTCGCGCAGCATGGCAATTGTCTCGCCGTGATCGAACTGGAGAACGTTCATGCCGCCGTGTCCGGAGTGTCGGCGAGCGTCATCAGCGTCTGCTGCATGCTCGCCACGTGCGTGCCGTCGGCCGCGTAGACCTCGGCGCGCGTCACCGTCAGCGTGCGCCCGGGGCGGACCACCTGGCCGCGCGCCACCAGATTGCCCCTGGCGGGCGCGAGGATGTTGATCTTGTACTCGACCGTGACCAGCGAGCTGGTCGAGGGCATGAGCGAATAGGCGGCGTAGCCGCAGGCCGAGTCGGCGATCATGCCGAGGATGCCGCCGTGCACGTAGGCCTTCTGCTGCGTGAGCTCGGCGCGGTAGGGCAGCTCGATCTCGGTGTAGCCCGGCTCGACGATGGTGAGCCGGGCGCCGATCAGGTCCATCGCCTTCTGGCGGGCGAAACTCGCGCGCACGCGCGCGGCGTAGGCCGGGTCCTTGGGCTGGAACGGGGTCGTTTGCGCGTGCATCGGCGGCAGGCTACTTGACGTTTACGTCAACGTCAACTTTCGTGACGGCGTTTCGGTCGCGGCGCCAGCTGCTTGCGCACGCGCTTCTCGAAGGCGGCGATCTCGGCCAACTGCGCCTCGATGTCCTCGCTTTGGCGCTCGAGCGCCGCCTTGTGGGTCTGCAGGACGGCGAGGAAGCGCTCCAGCTGCGGCCGCTCGTCGCGCCCCGGCTCGTACATGTCGATCAGGTCGCGGATCTCCGAGAGCGTGAGGCCCAGCCGCTTGCCGCGCAGCGTGAGCTTCAGCCGCGTGCGGTCGCGCGTCGTGTAGATGCGCCGCTGGCCGTCGCGCCGCGGCGCGAGCAACCCTTCGGACTCGTAGAAGCGGATGGCGCGCGCCGTGACGTCGAACTCGGTGGCGAGCTCGCCGATCGAATACTCCGCGTCGGCGCGTTCCTTTTCGATTTCCAGCATGGTAGGGTGCGTTTGATTCTAGCCCAGGTTCCCCGCGTGTCTTCCCTCCAGTTTCCCTTCCAGGATGCGCCCGCTCCCGGCACTGCGCGGCAGGTGGCGCCCGGCGTGCACTGGCTGCGCATGGCGCTGCCGTTCGCGCTCGACCACATCAACTTGTGGCTGCTCGAGGACGAGGGCGGCTGGACGATGGTCGACACGGGGCTGGGGGACGAGCCGACGCGCGCCCTGTGGGAGAAGATCTTCGCCGATGTGATCGCCGGCAGGCCGGTCAGGCGCGTACTGGTGACGCACTACCACCCCGACCACGCGGGCAATGCAGGCTGGCTGTGCGCGCGCTTTGGCGTGCCGCTGTGGATGACGCAGGCGGAATACCTCACCACGCATGCAGTGCGCCAGGGCATTGGCGGCTATGTGCCCGGCGCGACGCTGGCAATGTTCCGTGCCAATGGCCTGGACGACGCGCGCCACGCGCAGATGGAAACGCGCGGCAATATCTATCGGCGCCAGGTGCCGGAGTTCCCCGACAGCTACCGGCGCATCATGGACGGCGAGCGCATCGCCATCGGCGGACGCGCCTGGCGCGTGATCGCCGGCTACGGCCATGCGCCGGAACACGCCTCCCTCTACTGCGAGGAACTCGGCCTCGTGATCTCCGGCGACATGCTGCTGCCGCGCATCTCCACCAACGTCAGCGTCTGGCCGATCGACCCGCAAGGCGATCCGCTGGGACAGTTCCTGCAGTCGATCCGGCGCTATGTCGAGCTTGCGCCAGACACCCTGGTGCTGCCCTCGCATGGCCTGCCGTTCCGCGGCGCGCACCAGCGGGTTGACCAACTGGAGAAGCACCACGCGGAGCGCCTGGCCGAGCTGATGGAGGCCTGTGCCGAGGCGCCGCGCTGCGCTGCGGAGGTGCTCGACGTCCTGTTCCGGCGCAAGCTCGACACGCACCAGATGTTTTTCGCCATGGGAGAGGCGATCGCGCACCTGCACTACCTGGAGCGCGCCGGCAGGCTGCGGCGCGCCGTGGGCGGCGACGGCGTGGCGCGTTTCGCGCCCGCCAAGGAGGAGGCATGGCAGACGGCCCTGACGGCGTAGAGCGCGAAGAGACGGCGCGCATGCTGCAGGAGGTTGCCCAGCGCACCTCGCACATCCTGCAGGCATTCGGGCAAAAGCAAATGGAGCAGGGCTTGTCCTCGGCGGTGAAGGATGAGCTGGGAATCGCCAAGGCCTACATGGACATGTACTCGCACGTGCTCATGGACCCGAGCGCCTTCACCGCGGCGTCGGTGAACTACTGGATCGATTCCATGCGCCTGTGGCAGTCGGCGTGGATGAAAATGCTCGGGCAAGAGTCCCAGCCGGTCGCTGAACCGGCCAAGGGCGACAACCGCTTCAAGGGCGAGGATTGGTCGGGCAACTTCGTCTTCGACTACATCAAGCAGTCCTACCTGATCGCGGCGCGCCACATCCAGCACGGCGTCGCCGGCGTGCAGGGCCTGCCAGAGGAATCGCAGAAGAAGATCGCCTTCTTCACGCGGCAGTACGTGGACGCATTGGCGCCCTCCAACTTCGCCGCCACCAACCCGCAGGTGCTGCGCGAGACCATGGCCTCGGGCGGCCACAACCTGGTCAAGGGCCTGAACAACCTGCTCGCCGACATCGAGAAAGGCGAAGGCCAGCTGCGCATCAGCATGACCGACGAGGCCGCGTTCCAGCTCGGCAAGAACGTCGCCACCACGCCCGGCAAGGTGGTGTTCCAGAATGCGCTGCTGCAGCTCATCCAGTACCAGCCTTCCACCGACAAGGCATACCGCCGGCCACTGCTCATCATCCCGCCGTGGATCAACAAGTACTACATCCTCGACCTGCGCCCGGCCAACAGCTTCATCAAATGGGCCGTGGAGCAGGGCCACACGGTGTTCGTGGTGTCCTGGGTGAACCCGGACGCGAAACTTGCGCAGAAGGGATTCGACGACTACCTCACCGAGGGCGCGCTCGTCGCGATGGATGCGGTGCTGAAAGCGACCGGCGAAGACAAGCTCAATGTCATCGGCTACTGCCTGGGCGGCACGCTGCTCGGCACCGCGCTCGCCTGGCTCGCCGCGAAGGGCGACGCGCGCGTTGCCAGCGCCACCTTCTTCGTCTCGCTGCTGGATTTCTCGCAGCCCGGAGAGCTGGGCGTGTTCATCGACGAGGAGCAGGTGGCCAACCTTGAGCGGCGCATGAACGAGCGCGGCTACCTCGAAGGTTCGGAGATGGCCACCACGTTCAACATGCTGCGCTCCAACGACCTGGTGTGGTCGTTCGTCATCAACAACTACCTGATGGGCAAGGATCCGTTTCCATTCGACCTGCTGTACTGGAACTCCGATTCCACGCGCATGCCGGCGCGCATGCACAGCTTCTACCTGCGCAACATGTACCTGAAGAACCAGCTCGGCGACCCAGGTGCGATCGAGCTCGCAGGCGTGCCGATGGACCTGTCGAAAGTGAAGGTGCCGGCCTATTTCATCTCCACCGCGGAAGACCACATCGCGCCGTGGAAGTCCACCTACAAGGGCTCGAAGTACCTTGGCAGCCCGGTGCGCTTCGTGCTCGGCGGCTCGGGGCACATCGCCGGCATCGTCAACCCGCCGGCGGCGAAGAAGTACCAGTACTGGACCAATGAAGCCCTGCCCGCGACCGCGGACGCCTGGCTCGAAGGCGCCAGGCAGCATCCCGGTTCCTGGTGGGAGGACTGGCAGCGCTGGATGGCGCAGCAGAACGGCGAGGACAAGGTGCCGGCGAGGATCCCTTCCAAAGCGATCGAGGACGCCCCCGGCTCCTACGTCATGCAACGCCTTGGAAATAAATAGGGACAGACCCTATTTTTCACCATGTGGTAAATAGGGTCTGTCCCTATTTTCTACAGCGTGCGCGTGAAATCGGTGAGATAGGCGAGGCCCGCGATTGCGCGCGGGCCGTACCAGGCGGTCATCTCCCCGTCGATGAGCAGCGCCGGCTTGCCGGCAAGTGCCTCGACCTCCGCCAGGTGATCCTCGCTGAAACGGTAGGGCTCCGTCGAAAGAAGCACCATGTCCGCGTCGACTCCTTTGAGCGTGCCCAGTTCCGGATAGCGTTCGGCCGTGTCGGGGACCGTGGTCATCCCGAACAGACCCAGCGTGCGCGAGATGTAAGTGTCGCGCGACACCGTCATCCAGGGATCCTTCCAGATCAGGTAGAGGACCTTTCTCTGCGGATACTTCCCGGCTTTCGCGGCTTTGAGGGCGGACTCGAACCGCGCGCAAAGCGCTTCCGCTTCGTTCACCTTGCCAAAGGCGGCGCCGAACTGGCGAAAGAGCGCGGGATTGTCCTCCGGCGCGAGCGGGTGGGTCACCACGAGGTTGGGCACGAACGCCGCGAGCGCCTCCGCCGTCTCCCGCAGGTTCTCGTCCTTGTTCAGGATGACGTGGGTCGGTTCGAGGGCGCGGACCTTCTCCAGGTTCACCGACTTCGTGCCGCCCACCTTGGGGATCGCGCGCACCGCGCCCTGCGGATGGACGCAAAAGCCGGTGCGGCCGACGAGGTTGCCCGCGAGGCCCAGCTCGCACACGAGTTCCGTGAGCGAGGGCACCAGCGAGACGATGCGCATCAAAGCGGCAGGTTGCGCGGTTTGCGCGGCGCGCGCGCGGCGAAACGGTCGTACAGCCAAGCCGGCGCAAGGCGCAGCAGCACCGAGACGATCGCCATCTGCCAGGGGATCACCACCAGGCGACGACGCGCGGCGATGGCGCGCGCAAAGCGCCGCGCCGCCTCGTCCGCGGGCAGGAGGAAGGGCATGCGGTAGCGGTTGACCTGCGTCATTGGCGTGTCGATGTAGCCCGGGCATATGGTGACCACCGAGACGCCCGAGCCGCGCAGCTCGGCGCGCAGCGCCTCCAGCCATTTGATCGCCGCGGCCTTCGAGGCGCTGTAGGCGCCGGCACCCGGCAGGCCGCGAAACCCCGCCACGCTGGCGATGCCGCACAGCACGCCGCGCTTTTGCGCGCGCATCGCCGGCGCAAACGCGGCAAGCGTGGCGGCAAGCCCGATGACATTGACCTCCAGTACCCGTCGAAGCTTGTCTACGTCCGCGGCATCGTCGCCGTGCGTGCCAACAGAGATGCCCGCATTGGCAATGACGAGGTCAGGGGCGCCATGGCGCGAGCAGAACTCCCGCGCCGCGCGCTCCATCGCCGCACCGTCGGCAACGTCCAGCGCGTAGATCTCGAAGCGGCCGGGGAGCGAAGAGGCGAGCGCCTGCATTGGCTCGCGCCGGCGCGCCACGAGGCCGATGACGGTATCGGCGGCGGCGTAGTGGCGCGCCAGGGCTTCGCCGATGCCCGCCGATGCGCCCGTGATGACGATGCGGCGCACGGGGGCGGCTACTTCCTTGCGCGTTCCTGGCGCGCGAGGCCGACCAGGTACTCCACCACCGCCACCATTTCCGTGGTTCCGCCCGCCATGCGCGCCGAGGTGAGATAGCGGCCATCGATGACCATGCTCGGCACGCCGCGCACGCCGTAGGTGCCGATCATGCGGCGCGCGAACTCCACTTTCTGCCGCGTGTCGACCGAGTGCAGGGCCGTCTTGAACTGCTCCGGCTCGATCCCGTTGGCGCCCACCCAGGTAACGAGGTTGGCCTCCACCTCCAGGCGCCGGTCGTCGAAGTGGTGGTTGTCGTAGAGCGGCCAGTGCAGGCGCTCCAGCGCCTGCAGCGACTCGAGCGCGTAGTAGGCGCGCGCGAGGGGCTCCCAGCCTTCGCTGTTCACCGCCGGCACCCGGCGCAGCAGCACATCGGGCCCGGCATCCTTTAGCCAGCGCGAAATGCGCGGCTGCGCCTCGTAGCAGACCGGGCAGCCGTACCAGAAGAACTCGATGACTTCGATTCTCTCGCGCGGCGCCGGGCGCGGCGGTTCGAGCAGCTGGTAGTCGCGCCCCGCGACCGGCGGTGCGGCCTGCGCGGCGGCGCACCCGAGAAGCAGTGCGGCCAGGCAGGCGAAGAACTTGCGCAAGCGCTAGCCGGCGCCGCTCTTGCGTGCGACGCCGATGAGGTACGACGCGGTGTCGAGCATGTTCCTTTGCGTGCGGCCCTGCTCGGCGCTCACGGTGTAGCGGCCATTCACGGCGAGCGCGGGCGTGCCGTCGATGCGGTAGGCCGCCGACAGCTGCGTCGCACGCCGCACCTTGCTCTGCACGCCGAAGGATTTGGAGGTTTCCTCGAACTTCTTCGGGTCCACGCCGTTCTTCTGGAGCCAGGCGTTGAGCGCGGCGGAATCGCGGGGGGAAAGTCGGTCGCGGTGGATGGCGTCGAAATACGGCCGGTGCAGGCGCTCCAGCACGCCGAGCGCCTCGAACGCGTAGTAGACGGCGCTGTCGCTCGCCCATCCGGGGTTGAGCACCGCCGGCACGCGGCGGAACAGCGTGTCCTTGGGCAGGCGCGGGACCCACTGCTCCAGCAGTGGCTCCAGCGAGTAGCAGTGCGGGCAGCCGTACCAGAAGAACTCCAGCACTTCGATCTTGCCCGGCGTCTCCACCGGCTGCGCGGGCTTGAGCTCGGTATAGTCCACGCCGGGCATGGGCAGGCGCGCCTGGGCATAGGCGCCCAAGGGCGCGAGGCCCAGGGCGAGGACGAGGGTACGGCGGCGAGGATTCATGGTCAGTTGGCCTTTGCGGATGCCGGGTCTTTCAGTTTGACCAGGTTCGCGTCGATTCCGTTCTGCGCCAGCGACTGGCGCACCTTGTTCAATTCGTCAACCTTCGTGTACGGCCCCAGGCGCACCCGGTACCAGGTGCCCCTGTCGGGCAGGTTGGTGGGCTCGACGTTGGACTCGAAGCCGAGGATCGCCAGCCGGGCCTTCTGGTTGTCGGCGTCGGCGGGGTTCTGGAAGGCGCCCGCCTGGATGAAATAGACGTCCTGCGACACCGCGGCGACCTGGCTCCTTGGGGCGGCGGCCGTGCGCAGGCGCTCGCGCAGCTCGCGCTCGCTGACGGGCTCTTCGCCCCCGGCGAGAATCTTGTAGAAGTCGAAGCGCGGCTTGTCCGGCGCCTTGGCGGCGGCAGCGGCGGGGACCTTGGGCGGCGGCGCGGCCGCAGGCGTGGTGCCGCCCTGCGGCATGCCGGCCAGCGCGGGCGGCTTGCCCGCCTTGGCGTCTTCCGTTCCGGCCTTCTTCGACATGAACGGGATCGGCGTCTTGTTGAGATACAACGCGATGCCGAGCGCGATGAACAGGCCGATCAGCAGACCGGCGAACATGCCGAGCAGGAATCCGCCGCCGGATCCCTTGCGCGTCGTCGCATGCGGCATTGCGGCCATCACATCCTTTCAGGTGCGCCCACGCCGAGAAGCGCGAGCCCGTTGGCGAGCACCTGGCGGACCGCGGCGCACAGCGCCAGGCGCGCGGTGCGCGTCGCCTCGTCCTCGACCAGGATTCGCTCGGCATTATAGTAGCTGTGGAACTCCCCCGCGAGTTCGCGCAGGTAAAACGCGACCGAATGCGGCGCGTGCTCGCGCGCGGCGGTGGCGAGCAACTCGGGAAACTCCGCCAGGCGCTGCATCAGCGCCGCCTCGCGCTCGCCGGCGAGGGTCTCGAGCGGCGCGTCGCCGAGCGGCGACGCCTCCCCGCCCCACTGCCTCAGCACGCTGCACACGCGGGCGTGCGCGTACTGCACGTAATACACGGGATTTTCTTCGGACTGCGAGCGCGCCAGGTCCACGTCGAACACGAAATCCGAGTCGGCGCGGCGCGAAGCGAGGAAGAACCGCACCGCGTCGCGGCCTACCCATTCGATCAGGTCGCGCACCGTGACGTAGGAGCCGGCGCGCTTGGAGATCTTCACCTCCTCGCCGCCGCGCATCACCTTTACCAGGTTGTGCAGGACGTAGTCCGGGTAGCCCGCGGGGATGCCGAGGTTGAGCGCCTGCAATCCGGCGCGCACCCGCGTCACGGTGCTGTGGTGGTCGGAGCCCTGCACGTTGATCACCTTGCGAAAGCCCCGCTGCCACTTGGTCAGGTGGTAGGCCACGTCCGGCACGAAGTAGGTGTAGCTGCCGTCGGACTTGCGCACCACGCGATCCTTGTCGTCGCCGTAGTCGGTGGTGCGCAGCCAAAGCGCGCCTTCCTGCTCGTAGGTCTTGCCGCTTGCCACCAGCGCCTTCACCGCCGCCTCGACCTTGCCATCGGTGTACAGGCTCGTTTCGAGGGTGTAGACGTCGAACTTCACGCCGAAGGCCTGCAGGTCGGCGTCCTGCTCCTTGCGCAACGCGGCGACGGCGAATTTGCGCACCGCCTCCAGGTCGTCGGATTTGCCGCCGCCGGCAACGTAGTCGCGCGCGATTTCCTCGATGTACTCCCCGCGGTAGCCGTCGGCCGGCCACGCGGTGTCCTCCGGCTTGACGCCCCTGGCGCGCGCCTGCACGGACAGGGCGAGGTTGTTGATCTGCGCGCCGGCGTCGTTGTAGTAGAACTCGCGGCTCACCGCGTGGCCCTGCGCCTCGAGCAGCGCGGCGATGGCGTCGCCGAGCGCTGCCTGGCGGCCATGGCCGACGTGCAGCGGGCCGGTGGGGTTGGCGGAGACGAACTCCACCATTGTCTTTTCTTGGTTCTTGGCTGTTGCGTGCCCGAACTTCGAGCCGAGCTGGAGGATGTCGGCAATGATTCTCTGTTGCGTGTGCTTCTTGAGGCGAAGGTTGTAAAAGCCTGGTCCTACAAGCTCCGGTGCTTCCGCCAGGCCAGAATTGGCAATGCTGTCCTTGGTGATGCTGAGAATGTCTTCAGCTACGGTGCGCGACGGTTTTCCAGCCCATTTGGCAAGTTGCAAGGCGGCAGTGCTTGAAAAATCGCCATGTTCGGGCTTGCGAGGCCTCTCCAGAATTACTTTGAAGTCAACCGGAGCGTATGGCAACTTCCTCACGTCTTGCGTGAGGATCGCTTCCAGTGCGGTTTTCGGGTCGGAAGGCATTTAAGGGGTGCGAATTATACGTTGGCGGTCGCAGGAGGCTTCTCGCCTTCGACGATGCTACGGATCGTCTCGTAGGCGCCGAAACGCTGATTTTTCAGCCGTGCAATTCCGCTCTCGAGCTTGGCGACCCAGGCGGCGCCGCGCCCACGCGCGTCAGCATATGCGTCTTGCAGTGAATCGACTTCGGCCTGGGCGAGCGCTTCGATCAGGTCCGCCGCTTGTTCGACGTCCTTGCGCGCCTTGGCGCGTTCGTGTTGCGGCCGGTTGCTCGCGACAATCAGTTTGTGCCAGCAAAACCGCGCTGGGTTCGGGACATTGACCAGAATGCCTGCTTCGAATGGAAGTACGGCTTTCATCGGTTCCGGTGTCAGGTACTCCATATACGGCATGGGTTGCGCGGCCGTCCCGAGCTGTTCCATGTAGACCGACTTGCCCCCGCCCCTGCCCGCAGTCAGAAACTGGACCATCAGGTCGCCGTCGCGCACCTTGAACGTCGTGGTCGGGTTGCGTGGATCGAGACCCGGCACGGGAAAGAATCCCAGCTTGACGCGTTCCAGCACGCTGCCGACGTTGATTGATGCAGTCCCTGGCAGCAATGATTGAGGTGCAGGCCCTATTTGCAGGTCGATATCGCCCGTCAATGCCGACCCAATGTCGGATCGATATCCAAGCGCAATGACGCAGGCCACATAGGCCGGTGTGCCGATCAGGATGGCGCCGAGGTGGAACACGCCGGAATTCGCGAGCGTCTCGAGTGTCGAGACCATGGGCTTGGGCCAGTTGGGGAAGCCCATGGCTCGGATCGCTGCGCAGAGCTCTTTTCGGCGGGCGATGTCCGGTTCGAGAGCTTTGCCGGCGGCTCTGCTTGATTCGATGACTTGCAGGAGTTCGGGCGTCTCGGGTCCAAGGTATGTCTGCTTCATCCCGGTGGACTGGCGGTGCTGCAGGTACCAGTAGGTCTTCCTGCCGATCTTCTTCGACACGAATGCACGCCCGAGCTTCTCCATTGGGGCCGCAATGACGTCCGAAAGCACCCGCTGGAGCAGTTCTGCGTAGAGTGTTTGCGCCTGTAGATCGAGTCTTTGCATACTTATACTAGGCCAATAGAATGTAAGTATAAGTCTTATACTTAACAATGTAAACACTAGTATAAGCTTGGCTTGAGAGACAATCTGCTTCAGTCGAACTCGATCGGGTCCACATCGAGGTGCCAGCGCACGCTGCGGGGCGCGGTGGCGAAGAGGCGTTCGGTCCAGGCGGAGAGGAAACCCTGCAGCGCGGGACGGGAGGCCGACTGCACCAGCAGTTGCGCGCGCTCCATGTCGGCGCGGCGCGTGATGACGTGCGGCACCGGATCGTAGACCCGCACTTCCTCGGGCACGGGGACCAGGCGCGCCGCTTCTTCCAGGAACCCCATCGCCAACGACAGCTTGTCGGCCTCCGCGCGCAGCGCCGCTTCGTGCACGAAAGGCGGAAAGCCCGCCGCCTCGCGCTCCCTCAACTGCGCTGCGGCAAACGCGGCGAAGTCGTGGCTGGCCAGGGATGCGTAGAGCGGATGCTGCGGATAGCGCGTTTGCACGATCACCTCGCCGGGCTGCTCGCGCCGTCCGGCGCGCCCGGCGACCTGGGCGAGCGTGGCGTACAGGCGCTCAGCCGACCGGTAGTCGGTGGACAGGAGCCCGCCGTCGGCATCGAGCACCCCGACCAGCGTCAGCAGCGGGAAGTCGTGGCCCTTCGCGAGTAGTTGCGTGCCGACCAGGATATCGGCCTCGCCGCGCGTGATGCCCTCCAGCGTTCGCGCCAGGTCGGCGCGCCGGCGCGCGCTGTCGCGGTCGATGCGCACGATGCGCGCTTGCGGAAAACGGGCTTCCAGCGTTTCTTCCACGCGCTGCGTGCCGCGCCCCATCGCCTTCAGGTCCACGTTGCCGCAGGTGGGGCAGGCGCGCGGGATGGCGTCCTCCGCGCCGCAATGGTGGCAGCGCAGACGCTGGTCCGGCTTGTGCAGGACCATGCGCGCCGTGCAGCGCTCGCAGCCCGATGTCCAGCCGCAGGCGTGGCAGGCGAGCACCGGCGCATAGCCGCGACGGTTGATGAAGATGAGGCTCTGTTCGCGCCGCTGGAGCCGATCGCCGATCGCGGCGAGGAGTTCGGGCGCAAAGCCGTTCTGCGCCGGCTGCAGCTTCAAATCCAGGGTGCGCACCTTGGGCAGCCGCGCCCCCGGCACGGCGCGGTCGGGCAGCGAGAGGCGCTCGTAGCGCCCGCCAAGCGCGTTGTGCCAGGTCTCCAGCGACGGCGTGGCGGTGCCCAGTACCACGGGGCAGGCGGCGAACTTGGCGCGCATCACGGCGGCATCGCGGCCCGAGTAGCGCAGGCCCTCTTGCTGCTTGAAGGATGTGTCGTGCTCCTCGTCCACTACTACCAGCGCGAGGCGCGGCAGGGGAGTGAGGGTTGCGAGGCGCGTGCCGAGCACGATGCCGGCTTCGCCGCGCGCCGCCGCGCGCCATGCCGCTGTGCGCGGCACGTCCTGCAACGCGCTGTGCAGCAATGCGATGCTGGCTTCGGGGAAGGCGTGGCGAAAACGCGCCTCCAGTTGCGGCGTGAGGCTGATTTCCGGCACCAGCACCAGCGCCTGGTTTCCCTGTTCGAGCACGCGCGCGATCAGGCGCAGGTAGACCTCGGTCTTGCCGCTGCCCGTAATGCCGTGCAAGAGGAACGTCTGGAAGCGCCCGAGCGCGCCGCCAACGCGTTCGATGGCCTGCAGCTGGTCCGCTGTCGGCGTGTGGCTGGCGACGAATCGGGGCGATGACGGTTGCGCAGATGCGGCCTCGAGGATTTTCTTCGGCAGCGGCTTGAGCGACTTCAGCCGGGGAGGCAGCGCGCCGATCACTGTTTCCCCGAGCGGGCGCTGGTAGTACGCGGCGAGGAAACGCATGAGCTCCACCCACTGCGGCGGCAGGCGCGGCGTGTCTTCGAGCACACGCGAGACCGGCTTGAGCTTTTCCGCCGCAATCGAACTGCCCGTGCCCTCTTCGATCACCACGCCGACGCGATTGCGCGTGCCGAACGGCACGACGACGCGGTCGCCAGGGAAAACTTCCATCTCGTCGGGTCGCAGATAGTCGAACAGCGTCGCCAAGGGGACGTCGAGCGCGACGCGCAGCACTTTCATCGTCAAGGAGTTATTTTTTCGAGTTGATCCGAAGCATCGCGATTGTGCTGGTAACCCTTGCCGCGAAAAGGCATTTTTTGCTTGTACACAGGGGTGTGGATAAGAATGTGTATAAGCCGGTCACCTTGGCGTCACACCGGGCGCCCGTAGACGACGCGATTTCCCGGGCACGGGCTAGGGGGTGTTTTTACCCAGTCCGTTCAACAGGTTGCAGCGCTCTTCGCGGGGAGTGGCCTGGCGGCGCGATTTCGTCAGGTGTGGAAGCGAATTTGTGCATAAGTCAAGCGTTTGTTTGTGAGGTGGCGCGCATTTTCCTGCTGTGAGCGCGCACTTCGTCCACGAGCGCGGCGACACTTTCCACGGGCGTCAGGGGCGCGATGCCGTGGCCGAGGTTGAAGACGTGGCCTGGTGCACTGCCGAACGCCTCAAGCACGCGTCGCACCTGCGCGCGTACGACCTCGGGCGCGGCAAACAACGCCGCCGGGTCGAGATTGCCTTGCAGCGCGACACGCGAGCCGACTCTCGCACGCGCCGCCGCCGCATCCACCGTCCAATCCAGGCCGACGGCGTCGCAGCCGCTCGCGGCCATCGCCTCCAGCCACGCACCGCCGCCCTTGGTGAACAGGATCGAGGGCACGCGGCGGCCGGCCGCTTCCTTCTTCAATTGCGCGATGACGCGGCGCGAATAGGCCAGCGAGAACTCCTCATAGCCGGCGTGGCTCAATTGCCCGCCCCAGGTATCGAAGATCATGACCGCCTGCGCGCCAGCCTCGATCTGCGCATTCAGGTAGTCGGCCACGGCGCGGGCGTTCACATCCAGGATACGGTGCAGCAGGTCCGGCCGCGCGTAGAGCATCGTCTTGAGCGCGCGCCAGTCGTCACTGCCCGAGCCCTCGACCATGTAGCAGGCAAGCGTGAATGGGCTGCCGGAGAACCCGATCAGCGGAACGCGCTCGGCAAGCGCCTTGCGGATCTCGCGCACCGCGTCGGTTACGTAACGCAGGTCGCCGGCCGGATCGGGCGCGGCAAGCGCGCGGATCGCCGCCTCGTCGCGCAGCGGCCGCTGGAAACGCGGGCCTTCGCCTTCGGCGAAGTAAAGGCCCAGCCCCATCGCATCGGGCACCGTCAGGATGTCGGAAAAAAGGATGGCCGCGTCCAGGGGAAAACGCTCCAGCGGCTGCAACGTCACCTCGGTGGCATAGGCGGGCGACTTGGCGAGCGCGAGGAAGCTGCCGGCGCGGGCGCGCGTCGCGTTGTACTCCGGCAGGTAGCGCCCGGCCTGGCGCATCAGCCAGATGGGCGTATAGGGCGTGGGCTCGCGCGCGAGCGCGCGCAGCAGGATGTCGTTGCTCAAGCCAGTTTTCCCGTGATGCACTTCCATTCGGCCTCGGTGACCGGGGTGATGGACAGCCGGTTGCCCGGGCGCAGCGTCCACATCTTCGACAGCGCTTTTTGCGCCTTCAGCTCGGCGATCGGGACGAGGCGCGTTTTCCTCAGCGCGCGCACGTCCACCAGCACCCAGCGCGGCGCGTCGCGCTTCGATTTCGGGTCGTAGTAGTCGCTCTTGCGGTCGAACTGCGTCGGGTCCGTGCGCGCGGCCGAGGCGACTTCCGCCACGCCCGCGACGCCCGGCTCAGGGCAGCTCGAGTGGTAGAACAGCACCCCGTCGCCCACGCGCATTGCATCGCGCAGGTAATTGCGCGCCTGATAGTTGCGCACGCCAGTCCAGGGGGTGAGCCGGCCGGGCGTGGCGAGTGCGTCGTCGATCGAGCACTCGTCGGGCTCGGACTTCATCAGCCAGTACTGCATGGGTGGAGTCCCCCGCACATGCCGGTGGGTCCTGCTCCCGAACCCTGTGCTTGTCAGGGCGGTC
>JANMUO010000182.1:0-6763 GCA_031391655.1 Betaproteobacteria bacterium | reverse complement strand
CCGAAGAACATCATCTGGGCCGTGGCGCACGGGCACGACGCGGCCATTTCCATCGACAAGCTGCTCAACGGCGAGGAAATCGCCAAGCGCCCGCCGCCGATGGTGAACCTCATTTCGCAGAAGATGGGCATCCACGAGTGGAGCTACGACAGCGAGATCGCCCCTGATGCGCGCTACAAGGTGCCCTGGCGCGACATCAAGGTGGTGCTGAAGAACGTGAAGACCGAGGTGGAGCTGGGCTTCGACGCCGCCACCGCGTGGAAGGAGGCGCAGCGCTGCCTCAATTGCGACGTGCAGACGGTGTTCACCGCCAAGCAGTGCATCGAGTGCGATGCCTGCGTGGACATCTGCCCGATGGACTGCATTTCGTTCGTTCCCGACGGCCCCGAGGGCGAGCTGCGCGCGCGGTTGAACGCGCCGGCATTGAACGCCACCCAGGACCTGTATGTCCAAGGGGGATTGAAGACCGGACGAGTCATGACGAAGGACGAGGACGTGTGCCTGCACTGCGGGCTGTGCGCCGAGCGCTGCCCGACCGGGGCCTGGGACATGCAGAAGTTCCTGCTGCAGATGACCGACGCGGGGCCGGGTTGCCGCGAGCACCACGCCCGGAAGGCCGCCTGATGAAAAGGATCGAAGCGGTCAACGATTTCGTCGTCAAGTTCGCCAACGTCAACGGGTCCGGATCGGCGTCGGCCAACGAGCTGTTCGCCAAATCCTTCCTTCGCATGGGGATCCCGGTTTCACCGCGCAACATCTTTCCGTCGAACATCCAGGGGCTGCCGACCTGGTACGAAGTCCGGGTCACGGAGAAGGGCTGGCTGGGGCGGCGCGGCGGCGTGGACCTGATGGTGGCCATGAACCCGCAGACCTGGAACCAGGACCTGAAGGAGATCGAGCCGGGCGGGTATCTCTTCTACGACAACACCAAGCCCCTGCCGTCTTCCAAGTTCCGCGACGACATCAACGTCATCGGCATGCCGCTGACGGAGATCTGCAACCAGAGTTTCACCGATTCGCGCGAGCGGCAGCTGTTCAAGAACATCGTCTACGTCGGGGCGCTCGCGGCGCTGCTGGAGATCGACTCGGGCGTGATCGCCGAGTTGATCGGGGAGCAGTACAAGGGCAAGGAAAAGCTCCTCAAGCCCAATTTGAACGCCTTCCAGATGGGCCACCACTACGCCAGCGAAAAGTTGAAGGGCATGGTCGGGCTGAAGGCGAAGCGCGCTTACGCGGTGGGCGACCGGATTTTCATGGAGGGGAATGCGGCTGCGGCGCTGGGTTGCGTGTACGGCGGGGCCACGGTGTGCGCCTGGTACCCGATCACGCCTTCTTCCTCCCTGGCTGAAGCGTTCCAGAAGTATTGCCAGAAGCTGCGCGTGGACAAGGACGGGAAGGCCCGGTACGCCATCATCCAGGGCGAGGACGAGCTTGCCTCCATCGGTATCGTGGTGGGGGCGGGGTGGAATGGGGCGAGGGCGTTTACCTCCACTTCAGGGCCTGGCATTTCCCTCATGTCCGAGTTCATCGGCCTCGCGTATTTCGCCGAGATCCCGATCACCATCATCGATGTGCAGCGCGGCGGGCCTTCCACCGGCATGCCGACGCGCACGCAGCAGGCCGACGTCCTGGCCTGCGCCTACGCTTCGCACGGCGATACCAAGCACCCTCTCTTGTTCCCCGAGGACCCGTACGAGTGCTTCGAGTTCGCGGCGTTGTCGCTCGATCTCGCGGAGCGGCTGCAGACGCCGATTTTCGTCATGACCGACCTCGACATCGGCATGAACCAGCGGCTGTGCAAGCCGTTGGTGTGGGACGACGCGCGGCGGTATGACCGCGGCAAGGTGATGACCGCCGAGATGCTGGACTCCGGCAAGGAGTTCGGGCGCTACCTCGATGTGGACGGCGACGGGATTCCGTTCCGCACCTATCCCGGTACCCATGCCACCAAGGGCGCCTACTTCACGCGTGGCACGACCAAGAACGCCTACGCCACTTACTCGGAGGCGGGGCCGGACTACATCTACAACGTCCAGCGCCTGCTGAAGAAGTTCGAGACGGCGAAGGCTTTGATGCCCAAGCCGCTGCTCACGGCGGCCAGGCGTCCGGCGCGCTTCGGGGTGATCTACTACGGCTCCACGGCGCCTTCCATGCATGAGGCGCTGGAAGCGCTGTCGGAGAAGGACATCCACGTCAACGCGCTGCGCATACGGTCTTTTCCGTTCCAGGACGAGATCCAGGATTTCGTGCACTCCCATTCCAAGGTGTTCGTCGTCGAGCAGAATCGCGATGCGCAGCTCAAGACCTTGCTGGTCAACGAGGCCGGGATCAACCCGGCCTCTCTCATTTCGATCCTGCATTACGACGGCACGCCGATCACGGCGCGCTTCATCACCAAGGAAATCACCGAGATCGTGGCTGCACTCAATGTTCGTCCCATCAAGAAGGACAAGGCGGCATGACCTACGTACTCAAGCCCAAGCTGCACCACCCTTCACTGCCCAAGAACAAGGTCGGCTACACCAGGCGCGACTACGAGGGGAAGGTTTCCACCCTGTGCGCGGGTTGCGGGCATGACTCGATTTCCGCGGCTTTGATCCAGGCCTTCTGGGAATTGGATGTGCAGCCGCACCGGGTGGCCAAGCTCTCCGGTATTGGCTGCTCCTCCAAGACTCCCGACTACTTCCTCGGCAATTCCCATGGCTTCAACACGGTCCATGGGCGCATGCCTTCTGTTTTGACCGGCGCCAACCTGGCCAATAGGGACCTCGTCTACATCGGGGTGTCCGGGGATGGGGATTCGGCGTCCATCGGCCTTGGACAGTTCGCCCACGTCATGCGGCGCGGGGTGAACATGACCTACATCCTGGAGAACAACGGGGTGTACGGGCTCACCAAGGGCCAGTTCTCGGCGACCGCGGACCAGGGGTCTACGTCAAAGCGCGGGGTGAAGAACTCCGATGCGGCGATCGACACCGTCTCTCTCGCTTTGCTCATGGGAGCCACCTTTGTTGCGCGCAGCTTCTCCGGGGACAAGGAACAGCTCGTTCCCCTGGTCAAGGCGGCCATCGCCCACCAGGGCGCTGCGTTCATCGACGTCATTTCTCCCTGCGTCGCGTTCAACAACCATTCCGGCTCGACCAAGAGCTACGACTACGTGCGCGAGCACAACGAGACAGTCAACTTCCTGGACTTCATTACTTCGCGTGCGGCAATCACCGTGGACTACAAGGACGGCGAGGTGATCGACGTGCCGCAGCATGATGGGTCGATCATCCGGTTGCGGAAGACCCATCCCGAGTACGACCCATCGAACAAGATCAAGGCGACTACCCAGATCGCGGAGGCGGGGGCGAAGGGGGAGGTGCTGACGGGGTTGCTGTATTTGGCGGCGGATGCTGAGGATTTGCATGCCCACTTGAATACGGTGGAAACCCCGTTCAACAAGTTGGGCGAGAAGGAGTTGTGCCCGGGGGCGGGGATGCTGGAGAAGATCAACGCAGCTATGCGCTGATCCGCCTGCAATTGAGTTGTCGCCCTTTTGAGGCGGTAACTGGGGTTCGAATCCCTGTGGCTGCGGCAACCTCGGTTGCGTAGGGCAGCCAATCGAACGACCGCTTTCGACCCATAGCGGTCATGCAAACCGGGACCGGGGAGCGGGAGACTGGGCAAATCGTGCGGCGCCGTGCAGCCGGGGGCGGTTAGACCTTCCTATCCGTTGTCAGAGGGAGGGGAAATGGTTCAGGTAACGATGATGCGAACGCTCGTCGCGGCTGCGCTTGCTGGCGTCTCTACTGCGGCGGTTTCGAATCCGGTCTACTTGTCTTGCGTCTACGAGTCGGGGCCGCGCTTCGCACTCGGATCTCCCTTGACGTTCGTGTTCGACGAGAGTCGCAAGGAGATCCTGCTCGGGAACGGGGTCACCTGCGACGAAGGTCGTGGTCTCTCCCACGGAGCTCTCGTTCTTGCATGACGGGTCGGTTCCAATTTCGTTAGATCGAATTAGCGGACGATTCAGAACCACGGTGAGCACGATGGGAGGCGAGGCTCGAGCGAATGGAAGTTGCACGCTCACGAAAAGCAGGAAGTTCTGATGCCCGACCCTCCCGCAATGGCATCATCCGGATCGATGTTTTTACTAATAGCGGCTCGTGAGGCGACATAAGCGCCATTGTGCGCCGTCACACCGGGGCCGCATCGCACCGAGGGGGCATTCCATGAAACGTCGCGCCGGCAGCCTCGGATTGATTTTCCTATCCGTTGGTCCAGGGGTCCATGAAGCACGAGGATCCGCATGCTGTACTCCCGCGCTGCATAGGGCAGGCGCGGGCTAGCCTACCGAAAGGCTCTTCCGGGGGAAAGAACGGGATTGCGCCACACGGCCTCGAATCAGGCTGATATGCGAAACTTAGCAATAACGTTCTAACCAGCGGCCTGGAAGTCTGCAAAAAGCGATGAGCGCATGACCATCCCTGTCCTCCTCGCCAGCATTCTAGGCGCGTCGAGTACCGCGCCGCGCGGTTGCGGGCTAGGAGGCTGCTACGTCCGGGTGGGGCAGGGTCGATGGCCTGCAAATGACCGCCCGGCATATTGGCTGGGCGTGACCTGCAGGATGCGCTTGAAGTGGCGCGTGAAGTGGCTCTGGTCGGCGAAGCCCATGGTGGTTGCGACCGTGGCCGGCGATGCGCCTTGTTGCAAAAGGGCGCGCGCGCGCTCGACGCGCACGTGCACCTGATAGGCATGCGGCGATAGCCCTACCTCCTTCGTGAACGCATGCACCAGGCCGAACAGGCTGAAACCCGACACATGGGCCAGCTCGTGGAGGCTGACCGAATCGCTGCAGTGCTCGCTGAGATAAGCCTTTGCCCGCGCTACGGCCAGCTTGCCGTTCCTCAGCTCTGTGGCGCTTGGCGGACGCTCCGTGTGCCGCGCCAGCTTGACCATGCACATGGCGAACAGCGTCTGCTGCTCCAGGTCGTCGTCGCCGTCTTCGATCGAGTTGCACAACCGGCAGAGCAACCAGAAGAGGTCCGGATCGCTTATGGGCGCTGGCGCGAAGTGCAGGATGCCCGTGTGTCCCAGCTCCCGGGCGGCATCCGCGACCAGCGGCGCTTCGACAAATAGGACCTTGAATTCAGCCGGTTTGGTGACGAGGGTGTAGTAGTGAGCCTCGCCGGGTTCGCGCACCATCAGGGTGCCGTCGTGGATGCGTTGCTCCCCGCCGCGGTAGCGCACGGTTGCGGCCGCCTTGCGAATCACGGCGAACGCATAGCGCTCGTGGAAGGCGTGCCAGCGGCGGCTCGACTCGTAAACCGCCATGAGTTCCGTGCCCGGGAGCGACCCCGGCCGAATGAACCGCAGACGCTCTTGTACGTCCTCGCAGACCACCTTTCCCCCTTCGGCAGCAAGAACGTTCCATGCCGCCGCCTCCATTGTGCTAGGTACCACAGAACCGGCAGCGCGACTCATGGTCCATGGTCATCGATTCATGAGTGACAGGAATTAGTCGCAACGGTGCTGCGGTGCACCTTGTCGAGACGTGACGACGTTCAAGGCGTAGCGGCAAGATCCTTCTAGGCATGCGGCGCGTTCTTTGGTAATCATCCCATCATGAGTTGATCAGCCAGGGCGGCATTCGCCGGTCGGGAGATCAACGAGAGGAGGAAGCCGCGTGAGCATGAATCGAAGAAGGTTTCTTAAAGCTGCGGGGGTAGGGGCAGGCCTGGGGATGGCCGGGGGAGCGCTGGCGTTCCACGATCGTCTCCATCAAGGGTTTGCATCCATACAACCGGGCCCGGGGGAAATACGGAACATGGAGATCCTGGGTTACACACAATTGCGCATGCCCGGCGATCCCCCCGGCGTCCCCGGACCCGATGGATGGGACCGCACCTTCGAGTTCCAGGTGCTGAATGGATTTGCCTATTGCAGCCATGGCTCCACCGGGGGTGCCAACCTCGGGGGCTTCAGCATCGTCGATGTGCGCAACCCCAGGAACATGCGGGCCATCTTCCGCCATGTGAACGATACGCCGGACAACACGCAATACATCGACCTCAAGGACCACATCCTCGTTCAGAAAAGGAACGGCTCGCTCGTGATGTGGGATGTCTCCAATCCCGCGTCGCCGGTCCGACTGAGCTCTTTCGCGCCTCCCGACATCATGGTGACGAGGCCCGATCCCACGGTGCAGGGCAGCTTCGGATACCACGGAATGTGGGTGCACCTGGACGGCCGGGGCGGAAGGTTCGCGTACGCCTCCGTCAGGCTGCACGGCTACACCGACCAGATCCTGATGATCGTCGACATCACGAATCCGAAGGATCCCCATGAAGTTGGCCGGTGGTGGTATCCCGGCATGTGGACGGCGCGCGGCGAAATACCCACCTGGCCGACCGACGCGGGCTCTCCCGGCCAAACCGGCACGCCCGTGCAATGCCACGACATCACCACGTATGAAGACCGCGCGTATCTCGCATGGCGCGACAAGGGCGTCATCATCCTCGACATCAGCAACCCGAGAACTCCAACCCGCGTCGGCGAGATCAACTGGGGAGATGTTTCTCGTCCTTTGGCATTTCCCGGTAAGCCTGCGGAGCTCTTCCACCCCATCCCGAGCCAAGTGCATAGCGTCGGCGTCGTGGTGCCGAAGCGAGGCCGCAGGGTCGAAACCGTGATTGCAGGTGACGAAGTCGGACGCTGTCCGGGCGGCTACATGCACATCATCGATGTGCGCAACGAGAAAAGGCCGCAAGAGATCTCG
>JANMUO010000063.1:0-8036 GCA_031391655.1 Betaproteobacteria bacterium | reverse complement strand
GAGCGACCAGCACGTCGTTGGGCTCGGTCAGTTTCGCGGGCGGATCGCCGGCCTCGCCGCCGGTGCCGATCGTCATCAGTAGCTTGCCTTGCGGGCTGAACTTCAGCACGGTGTGGCCCTTGCCCTTGGCATCGGGGAACTTCGCCAGCTCCTGTGTCCTGGAGCGCGCCAAAGCCGCCTAATAAATAGGGTCAGACCCTATTTATTGTTTTTTATGGTCACAGTTCACACATTTTCTAGGACACGGGCCCTAGCCCCTTATTTCTACTTGCATTTCCGCAATCGCCTGCTACACTCCGCAGTCTTCGGGGGCTGCACCGTAACCATGCATCGCGCTGAGCGCAAGCTGCACTCGCTGGAAAAAATCGTCGTGCTGGGCGCGCTGGCTGCCGTGCTGTTCGTGTCGGTGGGGTTCGCGCAGGGCGCGGGACCGAAGCGCAAGAACGCAGAGCTGCCCGACAAGATGGCGCTGCGTTCCTCGGTGGCGCTGGTGCAGGACGCGGCGAGCGGCGAGACGCTGTTCGCCAAGAACAGCGAGACCGTGCTGCCGATCGCCTCGATCACCAAGCTGATGACGGCGATCGTGGTGCTCGAGAACGGATTCGCCCTCGACGAGCGCGTCGCCATCACCCAGGAAGACGTGACCGCGACGCACAGCGCGCGCATCCGCGGGCGCCTGCCGCCGGGGTCGACGCTGTCGCGCGACGAGTTGCTGCTGCTCGCGCTGATGGCCTCCGAGAACCGCGCCGCGGCCGCGCTCGCGCGCACTGCGCCCGGCGGCTACGACGCCTTCATCGCGGCGATGAACCGCGAGGCCGACCGGCTCGGCCTGCACGACACGCGCTTTTCCGATCCCACCGGCCTGTCGCCGGACAACGTCTCCAGCGCGCAGGACCTGGTCAAGCTGGTGAAGGCCGCGCACGCCTACCCGCAGATCCGCGAGTACTCGACCCGCCGCAGCGCCTTCGTCAAGGCCCGCCGCGGCACGGTCGGCTTCAGCAACACCAATAGCCTGGTGCGCTCGGGCAGCTGGGACATCGAGCTCTCCAAGACCGGCTACATCCATGCCGCCGGGCGCTGCCTGGTGATGCACGTGCGCGTTGCGTCGCGCGACCTGGTGGTGGTGCTGCTCGATTCCTACGGCAAGTACTCGCGCATCGGCGACGCGCAGCGCATCCGCAAGTGGCTCGAAACCAGCGTGTTGCGCGAGCCGCGCGGCTAGGCGGTTTTCGCGAGGACGTGATCGCCGGGCTGTCGCTGCCGCACAAGGCGCTGCCCCCGAAATACTTCTACGACGCGGTTGGCAGCCGCCTGTTCGAGCGCATCTGCCGCCTGCCCGAGTACTACCCGACGCGCACCGAACTGGCGCTCACCCGCCGGCACATTGCGGCCATCGCGCGCTTCGCCGGCAAGGGCTGCGAGTTGATCGAGTACGGCAGCGGCAACAGCCTGAAGACGCGCACGCTGCTCCGCGCTCTGCGGCCAGCGATGTACGTGCCGGTGGATATTTCAGAACACGCGCTCGCCGGCGCGACGCGCCGCCTGGCGCAGGAATTCCCCTGGCTGCGCATCGTCGCGGTGACCGGCGACTTCTCCCAGCCATTGCGCCTGCCGGTGTACCGGCAGCGCGCCGGCAGGCGGCGCATCGTGTACTTCCCCGGCTCCACCATCGGCAACCTCACGCCGCAGGAGGCGCAGGCCTTCCTCAGGATGACGCGCGCACAGGTGGGACGGGCCGGCGCCATGCTGGTCGGCGTGGACCTGAAGAAGGACGCCAATGCGCTGCACGCGGCCTACAACGACTCGCGCGGCGTCACTGCGGCGTTCAACCTGAACCTGCTGGCGCGCATCAACCGGGAGCTCGGTGCGGATTTCGACTTGCGGATGTTCCGGCACTACGCGTTCTACCACCCGCAGCTCGGGCGCATCGAGATGCACCTGGTGAGCCTTGCGCAGCAGACGGTGAACGTGGGCGAACACCGCTTCACGTTCGAAGCCGGCGAAACCATCCACACCGAGAATTCCTGCAAATACGCCGTGGAGGAGTTTTCCTCGCTGGCGGCCGACGCGGGATTCCGCGCGGAGAAGGTGTGGCAGGACGCGAAAAAGCGCTTCGCCCTGTTCGGTTTGGTGGCGGGTTAAAAAATAGGGTCTGTCCCTAATTTGAACCGATCCGCGCTTCGCGCGGGCGATGGCCGACGGCGCGCGAGACGCGGTCGGCGGTTTCCTTGATGAGCTGGCCCCATTGCGGCTTCATGCGGTCGGCGGGGGTGGAAAGCGAGAGTGCGGCGATCAAGAGGCCCGCGTCGTCGCGCACCCCGGCCGCCACGCAGCGCACGCCGATCTCGGCCTCCTCGTTGTCGGTGGCCCAGCCCTGGCGCTGGATGCGCTCCAGCTCGCGCTCGAGCAGCGCCGCGTTGCCGATGGTGTTCCGCGTGTGCGCCGCGAGCCCGGTGCGCTTGGCGTACTCGCGCAGCCGGGCAAAGCCGTCCTCCAGCAGGAAGAGCTTGCCCGCCGCGGTGATGTGCAGTGCGGCGCGCGCGCCGATGACGTGCACCACGCGCATCGCCGAGCGGCCCGACGAGGTGCGCTCGACATAGACGATCTCGTCGTCGTGGCGCACGGACAGGTTCACCGTCTCGCCCGTCTGCGCGTGCAGCTCGCGCATCACGGGCAACGCCAGTTCCCGCACGCTGATGCGCGAGCGCACCAGGTTGCCCAGGTCCAGCAGGCGCATGCCCAGGCGGTAGCTGCCCGGGTCGATGCGGTCCACCAGGCGGCCGCCCGCCATCGCCGACAGGATGCGGTGCGCGGTGGACGGATGCAGTCCGGTGTACTGCGCCACCTGCTTGAGCCCGAGCGGCTCGGGGTGGGCGGCGAGCACGTCGAGCAGCTTCAGCATCCGGTCGATGACCTGGATCGGGCCCTTGGTGTCGTCCTTGGTTGCCATGCGGCTTCGATTCTATCTCACGATGTGAAACGCGCGTGCTAACATCCGCGCGCATGCCGGTGGTCACCAACATCGCGGACCTGCGCGAGATGGCGCGCAAGCGCGTCGCCAAGGCGGTATTCGACTACGTCGACCGCGGCTCCTACGACGAGCAGACCTTGCGCGCCAACCGCGCAGATCTCGACGCGCTGCATTTCCGCCAGCGCGTGGCGATCAACGTGGACAACCGCACCACGCGCACCACGATGGCCGGCGAAGAGGTGGCGATGCCGGTGGCGATCGCGCCGGTCGGTCTGAGCGGCCTGAACTGGGCCGACGGCGAGATGCTGGGCGCGCGCGCGGCGGAAAAATTCGGCATCCCGTTCACGCTCTCCACCATGTCCATCTGTTCCATCGAGGATGTGGCGGGCGCAGTCAGCAAGCCCTTCTGGTACCAGCTCTACGTGTTTCGCGACCGCGGCTTCGCCGCCTCGCTCATCGAGCGCGCCAAGGCGGCCAAGTGCTCGGCGCTGGTGCTGACGCTGGACCTGCAGATCCAGGGCCAGCGCCACATGGACCTGAAGAACGGCCTTACCGTGCCGCCCCGGCTCACGCCCGGCACCATCCTCGACGTGATGGGCAAGCCGGGCTGGGTGCTGAACGTGCTGTCGGGCCGGCGCAAGTCCTTCGGCAACCTCGAAGGCCAGATCCCCGATGCCAAGACGCTCACGACGCTCGGGCAGTGGATCGCCGGCCAGTTCGACCCGACGCTGTCCTGGAAGGACGTGGAGTGGGTGAAGAAACTGTGGGGCGGGAAGCTCATCCTGAAAGGCATTCTGGACGCCGAGGACGCGAAGATCGCAGCCTCCACCGGCGCCGACGCCATCATCGTCTCCAACCACGGCGGGCGGCAGCTCGACGGCACGGTGTCCTCGATCAGCGCTCTGCCGGAAGTGGTGCAGGCGGTGGGCGGTCGCACGGAGGTCTGGCTCGACGGCGGCATCAGTTCGGGACAGGACGTGCTGCGCGCGCTCGCGCTGGGCGCGCGGGGCACCATGATCGGCAAGTCCTACGCCTACGGTCTCGGCGCGATGGGCGAGGCGGGTGTGACCAGGGCCCTCGAGATCATTCGCAACGAGCTCGACGTCACGATGGCCCTGTGCGGCCTGCGCGACGTCAAGGACGCGAGCCGGGCGATCCTGCGCGGCGCCTAGCCCTCGCGGCAAATCGTCCCGGCGCGAGCGCGTCGGCCAGCGCGCCTTCCAGCGGCAGCGGCTCGCCTTCCATGAGGCTGGCGAGCAGCTCCGCCCCGAGTCCCGCCCACAGCAGCCCGCGCGAGCCGTAGGCAAAGGCGCCGTACAGTCCCGGCGCGCCCTCGAGCGCGCCGATGACTGGAAGCCGGTCGTGCGCCGCAGCGCGAAAACCCACTCTTCCGTCGAGCTTCGCAGGGTCCAGGCCCTGTGCCGCGCCTGGCACCAGGCGCTCGAGGCGTTCAAGGTTTCCGGCGTGGCTGTCGGCGCGCAGGGCCGGGTCCTCGTCGTCAAGGTCGAAGCTCGCGCCGGTGACGGTGATGCCTTCTATCGGTGGAAGAACCATTCCGCCTCTCAGCAAAACAATCTTCAATGCGTCCAGTGGCGGGACGTGGGTGAGCTGGCCCCTGATGCGACGGAGTTTGAGGTGCGCAGAAGGCCACAGCCGGGCGGCGTCGGCTGCATTGGCCAGCACCACGTTGGGGGCCGATGCTATCTCGCTGCCCGCCGCGTCGAGCACCGCCCAGCTCTCGCCGCGGCGCTCCAGCGTTGCAGCTTCGCGACCGAGCAGCATCGCGGGCCGCGATCGATGGAACAGCGAATGCACCAGCGTCGAAGGGCGGATCCAGCCTGCCTCAGGAAACCATAGGCCACCAGAGGACAGCTTCACGCCCGCTCGCTGGCTCGCCTCGTCGGAGTTCAGGTACTGCGCGTACTCCGGCGGATAGCCCAACGCTTCAATTGCCGCTCGTTGGGACTGCTCCTCCTTGTCTTCTCGCGCGAGCCGCAGCACGCCGCAACGTCCCCACTCGGCCGCCGAGCCGATGGCATCGAGCTGGCGCCAGTGCTCCAGCAGCCAGTTGAACGCCGCGCGCGACAGGCGCGCCGCGTGGCTGTCGTCCAGCGTGACCAGCGGGTGGAAGGCGCCCGCGTGGTTGCCCGAGGCCTCCATCGCCGGCGCGGGATGGCGCTCGATGAGCGTGGTTTCCCAGCCGCGCGCGGCGAGCCGCTCGCAGACCGCCGCGCCTGCAAGGCCGGCCCCGATAATCACGGCGCTGCGTTCGGCAGGTTCCGGCGCCACGGTACGCGCCGCGCGCTGCGGCACGAACTGCGCCACCAGCATCTCGCTCTTGCGCGCGTAGCCGCGCCTCTTCTCCGAGGCGAAGCCCGCTGCGCGCAGGCCTTCGCGCACGGACGCGGCGACGCTCCAGGTCGCGGCGGTGGCGCCGGGCGCGGCCAGGCGCCCGAGCGCCTTCATGAGCGCGGGCGACCACATGTCCGGGTTCTTCGCCGGCGCGAAGCCGTCGAGGAAGATCGCATCGGCGGCCAGGCGCAGCTGCGGCAGGATCTGCGGCGCGTCGCCGAAGGCCAGCGTGAGCACTACGCGGCCCTCCTCGAACTCCAGGCGGTGCAGGCCGGGCACCAGCATCGGCCAGGCCGTGCGCAGTTCCTCGGCGAATGGCGCGAACTCCTCGTACTGCGCATGCAGCACTGCCAGGTCCTGTGCGCCGAAGGGATGCTTTTCCACCGACACGTAGTGCAGGCGGCCGCAGCGCCGCGGGTCCTCGTGCCACGCCTGCCAGGTCGCGAGGAACGCCAGGCCGAAGCCGAACCCGGCCTCGAGGATGGTGAAGCGGCGCAAGCCGGCCCAGCGCCCGGGCAGGCCGTTGCCGGCAAGGAACACGTGGCGCGCCTGCGCCGCGCCGCCGTCGGCGCTGTGGTAGACGTCGCCATAGGCTTGCGAGACCGGCGTGCCGTCGGCGGCGAAAGCGAGGCGGGCGGGGGCGAGGACCTCGGGCATCGGCATGGATGGCAACCCCGGCCTGTCGTCCTAGGCAGCCGCGTTCAGCATGCGCACTTCGCGCTGCGGCACCGGCAGCGCGATGTTGCGGCTGCGGAACGCCTCCAGGATCGCCTGGTTCACTTCACTCGTCGCCGTACCATAGTCGGGCACGTTCACCCAGGGTCTCACGCCGATCGCCACGCGGCCGGCGGCGAGCTGCGCCACGCTGATCACCGGCTTTGGGTCCTGCAGGGCGAGGCGGCTGGCGCGCAGCACCTCGTCGATCGCCCCGAGCGCCTTGCCGATGTCGGCGTCATAGGACACGCTCACCTCCACCGCGAGCTGCCGCAGCTTGCCGTAGTTGTGCAGGATCTCTCCCACCACCTTGCGGTTCGGGATCACCACGCGCGACAGGTCGGGGTGGCCGAGCACGGTGCTGGACAGGGTGATGTCCAGCACTTCGCCCTCCTCGTTCTGGATCGAGACGTAGTCGCCCACGCGGAACGGCCGCGTGAAGATGATGGTGAGGCCGGCGGCGATGTTGGACAGCACGCCCTGCATGGCGAGCGCGACGCCTGCGCCCGCGACGCCGAGGCCGGCGATCAGCGGCAGCAGCTGCACCCCGAGGTTCTGCAGCGCAATGATGGCGAAGAGGAAGACCACGAAATAGCGCACGATGCGCTCGACCAGGTTGCGCACCGGGGGCTCGAGGTTCAGTCGCCCCAGTATGCCCAGCGTGGCGCGCCCCGCCCAGCGCCCGGCGACATAACCGGCGACGAGGATCAGGATCGCGGCGAGCAATTTCGGGCCGAAACGCACGGCGAGGTCGATCGCCGTGGCGGTGACCTGGTCTACGGCCTTCAGGTGTTCGTCCATGGGGTGCCTCCTTTGGGTTGATTTGGCTTACATTAACGCAGTCACTGCATGGAGTCCGCAACGTGAACAAGCCCACTGAATTGAAGCTCGAACCCGTTCCCTGCTGGATCGGGGGCAAGCCCGTGGTGCCTTCTGGGCGCATGGGGGAGGTGTACAACCCCGCCACTGGCCAGGTCACGAAGCGCGTGCCGTACTGCGACGCCGCGGCGATTGATGCGGCGGTGAAGGCGGCGAGCGCTGCCTATCCGGAGTGGCGCGACGCCTCGATCCTGCGCCGCGCGCGGGTGATGCAGAAGTTCCTGCACCTCATGCAGGCGCACCAGAAAGACATCGCGCGCCTCATCACGCAAGAGCACGGCAAGACGCTGCCCGACGCCATGGGCTCGGTGCAGCGCGGCATCGAAGTGATCGAGTTTGCCTGCGGCATCCCGCAGCTCCTGAAGGGCGAGTATTCGGAGAACGTCGGCACCGCGGTCGATACCCACACGGTGAGGCAGCCCGTGGGCGTGTGCGCCGGCATCACGCCGTTCAATTTCCCGGCGATGGTGCCGCTGTGGATGTTCCCGATGGCCATCGCCTGCGGCAACACGTTCATCCTGAAGCCCTCCGAGAAAGTGCCTTCGGCCTCGATCCGCATGGCGGAGTTGTTCAAGGAGGCGGGCCTCCCCGACGGCGTGTTCAACGTGGTGCACGGCGACAAGGCGGCGGTGGACGCGATCCTCGCGCACCCGGGCATCTCCGCGGTGAGCTTCGTCGGCTCCACGCCGATTGCGAGATCCATCTATGAGACCTGTGCGAAGTACGGCAAGCGCGTGCAGGCGCTCGGCGGAGCGAAGAACCATGCCGTGGTGCTGCCGGATGCGGATCTCGAGTTCGCCGCGGACGCGCTGATCGGCGCGGCCTACGGCTCGGCGGGCGAGCGCTGCATGGCGATCTCCGCCGTGGTGGCGGTGGGCGCGGCCGCCGATCCGCTGGTGAAGCTGCTGGAGAAGAAGGCGCGGGCGATCAAGATCGGGCCGGGCGATGCGGAAGGCGTCGAGATGGGGCCGCTCGTCACGGCGCAGCACCGCGACAAGGTTGCCTCCTACATCGAGAAGGGCAAGGCCGAGGGCGCCAAGGCCGTGCTCGACGGAGGCAAGCCGCCGGTGAAGGAGGGATTCTTCCTCGGCACGACGCTCTTCGACCACGTGAAGCCGGA
>JANMUO010000040.1:0-6930 GCA_031391655.1 Betaproteobacteria bacterium | reverse complement strand
GCGGTAGTGATGGGCGACGAAGGCGCCATGGTCGCTCTCGCGAAACGTCAGCGTGAGGCAGTCGAAGCGCTGGGCGGTGCCGTACCAGACGAAGCGGTTGCCGAGCAGCTCGATCCTCGGCTCGAACCCCCTGCCCTGGCGTACCACCGAGTTCAGGCCGTCGGCGCCGACCACCAGGTCCGCTGCCGGCGGCAACTCGAGGCGGCGGTTGAATTGCACTTCCACGCCGGCCTCGAGGCACAGTTGCTGCAGGAACTGCAGCAACTCCAGCCGCCCGATGGCCGAGAAGCCGTTGCCGTCGATGTCCACAGCCTTGCCGCGATGCACGATGCGCTGCATCGGCCAGGACTCCATGCGCGTGGTCAGCTTGGCGTGCAGGTCGGGGGCGTCGCGCTCGAGGAAAGCGAGCGCCCCGTCGGAGAACACCACACCGAAACCGAAAGTAGCGTCCCACGGGTTCTGCTCGTGGACTTCGATGCGCCAGCCCGGGTGGCGGCGCTTGGCGAGCAGCGAAAAAAGCAGGCCGGCGGGGCCGGCGCCGAGGACGGCGACGTGCATGGCCTCGCTACTATAGCGCCTCGCCTTCAGGGAGGAGACCGCCATGCGAATCGGATTCCTTTGGATCGTCGCCGCATCCTTCGTCGCAGCAGGTTGCGCCGCGCCGCGCGCGCTGCAGCCGCAGCGCGTCGACCAGCTGGAACAGGCCTTCGCCACCGAGATCCGCAACAACAAGATCCCTGGCGCCGTGATGCTCGTCGCGCGCGACGGCAAGGTCGCCTACGAGAAGGCGCTTGGCGTGCAGGACCCGGCCACCGGCGCGCCGATGCGCACCGACGCCATCTTCCGCATCTACTCGATGACCAAGCCGGTGGTGTCGGTGGTGGCGATGCAGCTGGTCGAGGAAGGCCGTCTCCGGCTCGACGACCCCGTCGCACAGACCATCCCCGAGCTCAAGGGCCTGGCCGTTGGCGTAGAGAAGGACGGCAAGCTCGAGATCGTCGCACTCCAGCGCGAGATGACGGTGCGGGACCTCCTGCGCCACACCTCCGGCCTGACCTACGGCGTGTTCGGCAAGGGCATGGTGAAGTCCCTCTACGGCAAGGAGGGCGTGGACAGCACCGACATTACCAATGCGGAGCTGGTGAAGCGGCTGGCCAAGGTGCCGCTCATGCACCAACCTGCGACCGTATGGGAGTACGGGCGCTCGACCGACGTTCTCGGCCACCTGATCGAGCGCGTCACCGGCCAGGCGCTCGACGCTGTGCTCGAGGCGCGCGTCTTCAAGCCGCTCAAGATGTCGGACACGGGCTTCTTCGTGCCGCTCGACAAGCAGGACCGTGTCGCTGAAGCCTTTGCGAAGGACCCCGACGGCAGCACCGCCTACAACCTGCTCCAGGTGCGCTACAAGCCGACCTATCTCGCGGGTGGGCAGGGGCTCGTGTCCACTGCGCGCGACTACCTGCGCTTCGCGCAGATGCTGCTGAACGGCGGCGAGCTAAACGGCACGCGGATCCTGAAGAAGGAGTCCATTGCCGAGATGACGCGCGACCAGCTCGCGGGCCTAAAGTCGCCGCTGAAGGACTACGGCTTCGGCCTGGGCTTCGCAGTGCGGCTCGCGGACGCGGGCAGCGCGCCGGGCCGCGCCGGCGAATACAACTGGAGCGGCTTCGGCGGGACGACGTTCTGGGTGGATCCGACGGAAGGGCTGGTCGCGATCCTGATGACGCAGGGGCCGAACCAGCGCAACCACACCCGCCTGCTGTTCCGGCGGCAGGTATACGACGCGCTCGCCGACTAGGGCAACTGGATCTTCCCGCCGCCGCCCATGCCGCCGCCCGGGGGCAGGCCACCCTGCGGCACGACAATGGAGGACGCCGCCTGGCGGCGCAATTCCTGCAACTCCTTCATGGTGCGCTCGATGGCTTCCTTGGCGAGCGGGCCGAACTGCTTGGCCGCCTCGTCCAGCGTCGCCACCGGGATCTCGAACGCGATGGGCAGCGTGCCCATCTGCGTCATGACCTGGGTCTCGCCGACATAAACCACCGGGCGCGCCACGTCCACGGTGGCGTCCTGCTTCACCGGCGTGAGCCGCCGGATGGTGCCGACGCGCCGGTCGGTAAACACTTCCTCAAGGTAGAGCGCCGCCGGATCCATGCTCGGATCCACGCCGCGCCTGTCGTTGCTTGTCGCCATTGGCTTCCTTCCTTCAGCGGAACATTTCCCGCAGCTTAACCTTCCAGAACTTTCCGGTCGAGGTGCGCGGGATCGCCTCGAGAAATTCGAAGCGCTCGGGCAGCTGCCACTTGGCGAAGGCGCCGGAAAGGTGCGCGCGCAGTTCGTCCGGGCTGGCCTGCCGGCCCTTCTTCAGCACCACGCAGGCCAGGGGCCGCTCGCCCCATTTCGCGTCGGCGATGGCGATTACCGCCGCCTCCTGCACGGCGGCATGGCCCATGAGCGAGTTTTCCATGTCCACCGAGCTGATCCACTCGCCGCCCGACTTGATCAGGTCCTTGGTGCGGTCGGCGATGCGGACATAGCCATGGGCGTCGATCGCCGCCACGTCGCCGGTGCGCAGCCACCCGTCCGGCGTGAACTTTTCCGGCTCGGGCGCCACCTCGTGGTAGCTGCCGGTGATGAACGGGCCGCGCACCTGGATCTCCCCCACGCTCTGGCCGTCCCAGGGCTGCTCCTTGCCGTCGTTGCCGATGATGCGCAGGCCCACCAGCGGCACGGGCACGCCCGCGGAAGCGTAGCGTTTGAATTTCTCGTCCTCCGCAATGCCTTGCAGCTCCGGCTTGAGGTACGACACCGTGCCGAGCGGGCTCATCTCGGTCATGCCCCAGCCCTGCGTCACCGACGCGCCGTGCTTCGCGTAGGTGCGGATGAGCGCTTCGGGCATTGCCGCGCCGCCCACCAGCATGCGCACGCCCGGAGGGAGCTTGTATTTCTGCGGGTCCGATTCGAGGAGCTGCGCCATGCTCAGCCAGATCGTCGGCACCCCCAGCACGTAGCTGGGTTGCTCCTGCGCCATGAGGGACAGCAGGTCCTCCGGATGCAGGTGCGGGCCCGGAAACACCATCTTCACGCCCAGCATCACGCAGGCGTAGGGAATGCCCCAGCAGTTGGCGTGGAACATGGGCGTCGCCGGCATCACGCTCGATTTCGCCGACAGGCCCCAGAAATCCGGCATCGCGCCCACCAGCGTGTGGATGATGGTCGAGCGATGCGAGTAGGCCACGCCTTTCGGCCTGCCGGTGGTGCCTGAGGTGTAGCACATGGACACGGGGTCGTTCTCGTCGTGGTCCGCGTACTCGAAGCCCGCTGGCGCACCGGCAAGGAACTCCTCGTAGTTGGCGAACTCTTTCGCCACCGGCTTGCCGCTGAACGGGAACACGATCACTTTCTCGAACTTCACCTTGGCGCGGATCTGCTCATAGAGCGGCAGGAGGATGTCGTCCACGATGAGGATCTTGTCCTTGGCGTGGTTCGCGATCCAGGCGATGTCGTCCGGCGACAGCCTGAGATTGAGCGTGTGCATCACGCCGCCCGCGGCGGGGATGCCGAAGTAGCACTCCAGGTGCGCGTGGTGATTCCAGCAAAGAGTTGCCACGCGCTCGCCTTTCTTCACGCCAGCAGCGCGCAAGGCGGAAGCCAGTTGCTTCGCGCGGCGGTGGAAATCGGCGAAGCTGTGCCGCACCAGCGACTTGTCCGGCAGGCGGCTGACGATCTGCGATTGCGGAAACAACTGGCCGGCACGCTCCAGCAAATGATTGAGCGACAGGCCGTCGCGCATCATGGTCGAACGCATCGCACTGCCCTCCCTCTGGGGCTAGTTTAGCTTGCGCGCGGCGGCCAGCGTGAGATCGATGAGGCGCCTTTGCGCGCGGCTGCCGCCGATGCGCTCGTGCTCGGCCATGCAGGGTTCCAGCAGCGCCAGCGCCTTCAGGTAGTCCTTCTTCGCGAAGGCGCCAAAGCCCTCCGCCAATGCCGGAACCACGGGACCGGCGAGAAGCTTGCCGGCGGCCTGCCGCTCGCGCAGCTGGTCGAGGAGCTTTTGCAGCGCATCGTTGTCCCCTGTCGCGGCGTAGGCCAAAGCGCGATGCACGTCGGCAAAGGCGAGGCCGGCGGCCGGGAAGCTCTTCGTGCCGTACTCGCTCACCTCCGTCCAGCGGCCGAGGTCGCGCGGGCGGCCGGCAAGTTCGGCGCGCCAGAGGAATGAGGCGGCATCGCTGATGGTGTTGATCGGCGGACCCCAGGAGGCGCCAGGGTGCACGCCCTTCAGGTAAGTGCCCATTGCCGCATCAGCATCGCCCAGTTCCAGCTGCCAGAGCGCGACGTGCCAGTTGAGGTGGCAGTGCAGGAGGCCCTCCTTCGCGTAGTCGGGAATCCACTTCTGCAGGAACTTCAGTCCCGCCACTTTCTCGCCGGCTTCGTAGTGCACGTGCGCCATCACGTGCGCGCCGTGGGCGCTGCGCGGGTCGAGCGCGAGCGAGCGCTCGATCGTTTTCCTGGCACCTTCGATGTCGCCGGTTTCAACCCTCGCGAACGCAAGCTGGGTAAGGAACCACGGCTCTTCGCCCCAGTGCGGCGCGAGTTCCTCCAACAGGTCGCGCATCTCCTGCTCGCGGCCCTTGCGGCCGGAAAAGCCGATCAGGCCGAAGACGCCGGTGCAGGGAGCGACCACCATGGCGTCGCGCGGGTACTGCTTCAGGTGCTCGCGCGCGAGCGTGTAGGCCTTCGCGGCGCCGCCTTCGATGGGCAGGAGGTTGACTTCGATGTTGTTGCGTTCGCGCTCCGGCAGGCTCGTCGCCAGGTCGCGCGCCATCGCGGCGGAGATCTTCGCTTCCGCGACCTTGGCGATGACGAACAGCGAGCGCGCTTCGCCGGCATAGGCCAGGGCGAAGCGCGGGTCTTCCGCCACTGCGCGCCGGAAGCACGCCTCCGGAAGCGGCTTCGCCGCAAGGAGCAGGCCCAGGCCCTCCAGATAGGCAGCCCGCGCCGTCGCCGATGCAGTCGAAAGCGCGAGTTCGCTCACGCGCGCAGCTTGAACCGCTGGATCTTCCCCGTCGCGGTCTTCGGCAGGTCGGTGGCGAACTCGATCCAGCGCGGATACTTGTACGGCGCGAGCTTGGATTTGACGTGCGCCTTCAGTTCCTCGTCGGTCGCCTTGGCCCCGGGCTTCAACACCACGTAGGCCTTGGGCTTCACCAGCTTCTGCTCGTCTTCCTGGCCGACGACCGCCGCCTCGAGCACGGCGGCGTGCGACACCAGCGCCGCCTCCACCTCCGCCGGAGACACCCAGATGCCCCCCACCTTCAGCATGTCGTCGGTACGCCCGCCGTAGACGTAGAACCCGTCCGCGTCCTGGGAATACTTGTCGCCGCTCTTGGTCCAGGCGCCAACGAACGTAGAACGAGTCTTCGCGCGGTTGTTCCAGTAATACATGGCGCTGGTCGGGCCCGAAATCTCGAGCTCGCCCAATTCACCCTGCTTCACCACATTGCCCTTCTCGTCCACCAGCCGGAGCTCATAGCCAGGCACGGCCTTTCCGGTGGAGCCGTAGCGGAAGTCCTTCGGGCGATTCGACAGGAAAATGTGCAGCATCTCGGTGGAGCCGATGCCATCGAGGATGTCGAGGCCGGTCCTTTCCTTGAAGCTCTTGGCGATCTGCGGGGGCAGGGCTTCGCCTGCCGAGACGCAGAGGCGCAGCGCCAAGTCCTCCTTCTTCGGGAAACCCGGATCGGCCAGCATCCCCGCGTACAAGGTCGGCACGCCATAGAACAAGGTCGGCTTCCTCGCCGTCAGCCGCTTGAATACAGCCGCCGGCGTCGGCCGCTCGGCCATCAGCACCGCCGTCGCGCCGACCGCCAGGACGAAAGACAGCGAATTCCCCAGCCCGTAGGCGAAGAACAGCTTCGCCGCGGAGAAGACGACGTCTGACTCCTTCATCCCCAGCACGCCCCGCGCATAAAGCTCCGCCGTCTCGATCATGCTCGAGTGCGCGTGCACGGTTCCCTTGGGCATCCCGGTGGAACCGGAGGAATAGAGCCAGAAGCAGGCGTCGTCGCGCGTGGTCGGCGCCGGTGCCAGCGTCTCCTTCCCCTTGGCCAGGACCTCGTTGAACGAGGAGCCGGAAACGATGACGTGCTGCAGGAAGGGCAACCCGTCGATCATCGGCTTGAACTGCGGCAGCAGCGCCTCCGACACGATGAGCGCCTTCGCGCGGCTGTCGGACAGCATGTACTGGTAGTCCTTGGTGGTGAGCAGGGTATTCACTGCTACCGGGATGATCCCGGCGCGAATCGCCCCGAGGAAGGCCACCGGCCAGTCGATCGTGTCGTGCATGGCGACGAGCACGCGGTCTTCCATGCGCAGGCCCATCGCCAGCAACCCGCTGCCGAACCTGTTCACCCGCTCCGCGAGCTGGGCGTAGGTGATCGAGCCGGCGTCATCGTGGAACGCGACTTTCGCGCCACGTCCGGCCTGCCGGTTTCTCTCGATCAAATCGTAGGAGGCGTTGTACGCGCGCGGCACCTCGATGCGTGGCGGCGAATCGCTATGGTCGGCGCTCGATAGCTGCACTATTTCCCCCCTTGGATGCTGCGGGGGGATTGTTCGCGCCCACGCCGAGCCCGTCAAGGAGCACCTCGCGCACGAACTGCTGCGCCATCGGCGTGAGCTCGCGCCCGCTGGCATGCGCGAGGCTCCACTGGAGGTACGGCGCGCCCCCTGGAGCCTCGCCAGCCAGCGACAGCAGGTAGACGTCGTCCTCGCCCCGCGCCATGCGCTGCAGCAGCTGCTCGTGCTCGCCGGCGTGCAGGCTCGCCTGCACGCCGGGATGCCGCGAGCAGAAGTCCGCCAGCATGCGCGCCGCGCTGCGGCGCGCCGACGGCACCGCGGCGATGCGCAGCAACTCGGGACGCGGGTTGC
>JANMUO010000036.1:0-7054 GCA_031391655.1 Betaproteobacteria bacterium | reverse complement strand
GACGCCAAGGTGGCGGCAGCGCGCAAGCGCCTGTTCGGCGGCTGGGAGATGAACTGGCTCGCCTACAACATGGGGCACGACGTGAAGCTGCCCAATTCGAGCGGCCCGAAAATCCCCTACCTCATGTACATCAACGCCGAGAGCGGTGGCCAGATGCGCGACCAGCTCGACCCCGACGGCCTGAAGTACACCATCACCTCGCGCGAGGCCTGAGCAGGGGCGCGAGCGCGCGCAGCAGCGCCGCGCGCTCGGCGGCTGGAGCGAACTGGTGCCGGCGCTTGCGCAGTGCCCGGCGCAGGAGCGGCAGGTACGCCACGTCGCGCGCCGCGCGCCATAGCAGCCTCGCCAGCGCGCGCTCATCGCCGAGCGCAAAGTACCCCGGGTAGTCCCTGCCAAGCATGCCGACGTTGCCGGAGACCCGCGAGGCGAGTACTGGCGTACCGATGCGTGCGGCTTCGGCGATCACGTTGGCGCCGCCTTCCATCTTCGAGCTGACCACCAGCAGGTGGCTCCGGGCCATCCATTGCAGCGCCTGCGCGTGCGGCACGCTTTCCAGCCAGCGATAGCGCGGTTCGCGCGCCATCCGGCGCCTGGCTTCGCGCTCCATGGGTACGGACAGCGCGGCGCCGAGTTGCACGACCTGCACGCCCGCTTCTGACGGCAGGTGGGCAAGGGCGGCGGCCGTCCGGAACGGGTCCTTGACGGCGCGCAGGTGGCCGACCACCGCCACGCGCAGGCCGCGGCGCGGCGGCGCACTACGCAGGGCCGGATCGGCCGACTGGAATACGACGCGCGTCTTGCGGCGCAGGCGCGGCTCGAGCAGGCGCGGCGCCTCGTCCTGCAGCACGAGGATGCGGTCGGCAAGTTCGAGCGAGCGGCGCGCCTGCGCGGAGCCGGGCAGGTCCTTGTACAGGTCGGTGCCGGTGAGCACCACCGCTAGCGGCCCCTGCGGGTGCGCGGCGCGATAGCGCAGGACCGAGGCGTGGCTGCGCTTGGCGTGCAGCGCAACGAGGACGTCGAAGCGCCCGCCTTGCCATTCGTTGAGCACCGTGACGCGATGGCCGGCGGCGCGCAGCATCGTGGCCCAGCGCGCAGCCGTATGCCGGTTGCCGGTGCGCGAGCCGGCGTGCGCCGGCGTCACGATCGCGATCTTGGCCATGCCGCTCCGCTATAGTTCGGCGGCATGGTAGCCGACCAGGCAGGACTGCAGAGCCATTTGCACGCGGCGCGCGCGCTGTCCACGCGCATGACGCAGGACCTGGTGGGCGAGCGCCTGCTCGGCCCGCGCCTGGCGATCGTCAATCCCCCGCTGTGGGAAATGGGACACCTCGCCTGGTTCCAGGAGCGCTGGTGCCTGCGGTTGCGCCCGGCCGGCGAATTGCAGGATTCGATCTTTCCAGGCGCCGACGCGCTCTATGATTCCTCCACGGTGGCGCACGCGACGCGATGGGACCTGCCCTTGCCGACGCTCGACGCAACGCGCGCCTACCAGGCCCAGGTGCTGGAGCTTGTCTGCGCGCGCATTGCGCGCGAGCCGGAGAATGCCGCACTCGCCTATTTCGCGCGGCTGGCCGCCTTCCATGAAGACATGCACGCCGAAGCATTCCATTACACGCGGCAGACGCTCGGCTACCCCGATCCAGGGTCCGACGCGGTGGCCCCGTTGCCGGAGGGTGACATCGAGTTCGCGGGCGGACGATTCATGATGGGATCCACGCCGGATGCGCAGTTTCTCTTCGACAACGAGAAGTGGGCGCATGCGGTGGAGGTGGCGCCGTTCCGCATGGCGCGATCGCCAGTGACCAATGCCAGGTACCTGCCGTTTGTCGAGGCGGGAGGCGCGGTGCCGCGCTACTGGAAGAAGGAGGGCGGCGCATGGCTGGAACGGCGTTTCGACCGCTGGCTGCCCCTGGCGCCGCGGGAGCCGGTGCGGCACGTGAGCGCACTTGAGGCCGAAGCCTATTGCGGTTGGGCCGGACGGCGGTTGCCGAGCGAAGCGGAATGGGAGTTCGCCGCGACCACGGGGCAGCTGCCCGCTGCGGGCGTTTGGGAATGGACCGCCAGCGCTTTCCTGCCGTACCCGGGATTCTTCGCCGATCCCTACGAGGACTATTCGCAGCCCTGGTTCGGCACGCACCGCGTGCTGCGCGGAGCCAGCTTCGCCACGCCTGCTCGCCTGGCGCGAGCGACTTTCCGGAATTTCTACACCCCGGAACGGGGCGACATGTTCTGCGGCCTACGCACCTGCGCGCCCTAGGCCGCTTCCTTGCCGGTCACCGCGACCGGCGTCTCCTCGAGCAGCGCGATGACGCGCTTCGCGTGGCGGTAGAGTTTTTCACCCTTGTCGGTCGCCTGCACGCCGCGCCGGTGCCGCTCGAACAGCTGCACGCCGAGCGTAACTTCAAGACGACGGATGCGTGCCGACACGTTGGATTGCACGGTCTCCAGCAGGACTCCTGCGCGCGCAAAGCCGCCTTCTTCGTAGACGGCGACAAAGTAACGGAGGTCCTTGATGTCCATGCTGCGGACGACTATAGCAAAGGGTCGCTGCCATCTGCATTCGAGCTAGCACATCGCGCCGCGAATGCAAGAATCTGTCAGTCCACCAGCCAGGGTTCGCAGCGTCCCTTCGATGCGCCGCTCGGCAGGCGCTCGAACGCGCGGTCCGGGTCGGATACGGCCAGCGCGTCGAAATGCCAGGCGTGCTGCGCGCTGTAGCGCACGCAGGTCTGCTTGCCCTTCTTGGGCTTGCTGCGCTCGCAGCCGGTCAGCGTGGTCACGCGCACGCTAGGGCCGACGCGTTCGATGAAATGCAGCGCCTTGGCGGTGGCCCTGACCTGCACCGGGCGGCGCCCGGGTGTGCGCGTGGACAGGACCTGCGCCGATTCCGGCTGCACCGCTTCGTAGACCAGCAGCAGGTCGGTGGAGGGCGGCTCACCGAGCAGATCGGCTACCAGGCTCCTGCGGTAACCGTGGTCGAACTCGCAAATGAGGTCCCCCACCGCGAGCGCGTCGCGCACGTCCTGCGCGGCAGCGGGCGCCGCGGCGAGCGCCAGTGCGCACAGCAGCGCTCTCACGCGGCCAGTTCCCGTGCCAGGTGCGCGAACGCCTGTTCGCCGGCGTCGGCAACCTTGAGGACAGCGGCCTGCGGGAGTCGCGCGAAATTGCGCTGCGCGGAGCGCCGGTAGGCCGGATCGTAGTGCTCCTCGAGCAGCCGCGCGACGAGTTCCTCCCAGGCGCCGCGCGCGGCGAGCGCCTTCCATTCGGCGATGCGCGCCTTGCCGTGCAGCGGGACGAGGCAATCGAGCTGTGTGCCCAGCGTGGCGGGGTCGCCGAAAAAATGCCGGTACTCGTCCATCAGCAGCGCGACGCGCGTGGCCGTGGTCGCTTCCAGCAACAGGCATTGCGCCGCGCGCATGCGCTCGATGAGGCCATCGGGCACCTGAAGCTGGCCGATCTTCTTGGATTCGCCCTCCACGTAGACCGCGCGGCCGGGATCTAGCGCCGCGAGCGCTGCGCGCAGGCGGCTATCGAACATCTTCTGCGAGGGTTGGGGCCGGTCGGGAAGGTTTCCCAGCACGGAGCCGCGGTGCGCGGCCAGTTCCTCCAGGTCGAGGACCTGGGCGCCCGCCTGTGCCAGCGCCCGCAGCAGGCGGCTCTTTCCGCTGCCGGTCACCCCATGCACGACGCGGAAGGAGAACTTCGCGGGCAGCACGCCCAGTTCCTCCACCACGAAGCGCCGGTAGGCCTTGTAGCCGCTCTCCAGCGAATGCGCGTCCCAGCCGACTTCGCGCAGGATGTGGCGGAACGCGCCGCTGCGCTGGCCGCCGCGCCAGCAGTACACGAGCGCTCGCCAGTCCTTGGGCCGCCCGGCGAGCGCGGTCTCCAGGTGGCGGGCGATGTTCTTCGCCACCAGCGCCGCGCCAAGCCGCCTCGCCGCGAACGTGGACTCCTGCTTGTAGAGCGTGCCGACGCGCGCGCGTTCCTCGTCGTCCAGCACCGGCAGGGATATCGCCCCTGGGAGGTGGTCTTCGGCATATTCTGCCGGCGAGCGCGCGTCGATGATCGCGTCGTACGCCGTCAGCACCGAGGCCTGCATCGCGACCGAGTGGTTTGGCTCCTTCATCGGCTAAAATTCTACGCTCATGAATGCCCCTGAAAGAATCCGCCTCACCGAGTTCAGCCACGGCGGCGGCTGCGGCTGCAAGATCGCGCCGGCGATCCTGTCGGAGATCCTTGCCACCACGCCGATCCGCGGCCTGCCCAAGGAACTGATGGTGGGCACCGAGACCGCTGACGACGCCGCGGTCTACCGCCTGAACGACAGTCAGGCGCTGGTCGCCACCACCGATTTTTTCACCCCGATCGTGGACGACCCCACCGATTTCGGGCGCATCGCCGCCACCAACGCGCTCTCGGACATCTACGCCATGGGCGGCAAGCCGATCCTGGCGCTCGCCATCGTCGGCATGCCGCTGGACAAGCTGCCGGTCAGCGTGATCCAGAAGATCCTTGCCGGCGGCGAGTCGGTGTGCGCCGAGGCCGGCATCCCGATTGCGGGCGGGCATTCCATCGACGTGCTGGAACCGATCTACGGCCTGGTGGGACTGGGGCTCGTGCATCCGGACAGGGTGAAGAGGAACAGCACGGCGCACGCCGGAGATGTCCTGATTCTCGGCAAGGCGCTGGGTGTCGGCATCCTCTCGGCAGCACTGAAGAAAGGCAAGCTGTCGGCGGCCGGCTATCGAGCGATGCTAGCTTCGACCACCCAGTTGAACACGCCAGGGATGGCGCTCGCCGATATGGCGGAAGTGCATGCGGTGACCGACGTTACCGGCTTCGGCCTGGCCGGGCACCTGCTGGAGATCCTGCGCGGCTCGAAACTCGCCGGCGAAGTGAGCTTTGACGCCTTGCCCGTGATTGCCGAGGCGCTCGAGTGGGCGAAGCAGGGCGTGGCGACCGGCGCGTCGGACCGCAACTGGAAGGGCTACGGCGCCGAAGTGCAGCTGCCTGCCAGTGCGCCTGCGTGGATGCAGAAGCTGGTCTCGGATCCGCAGACCAGCGGCGGCCTGCTGGTGGCCTGCGCGCCGCAGGCGGAGCAGGCGGTGTTGGCCGAATTCGCGAGGCAGGGTTTCGCGCAGGCGCGCACGATCGGCCGGCTCGCCGCCGGCGTGCCGCGCCTGGTGTTTACCTGAGCAGCGGCCTGAGGCCTTTCCAGACGTTCTCCAGCAGGATCGGCTGCGCGTCCTCGGTCGGGTGGATGCGATCCGGCTGGAATTTGGCGAGGTCCTCGCCCATGCCCTCGAATAGGAACGGCACCAGCGCGGTGCGCGGGCGCCTGGCGAGATCGGCGAACGCCGACTCGAACTCGCGCGCGTAGTCTGGGCCGTAGTTGGGCGGCATGCGCATGCCGACTACCAGCACGCGCGCGCCGGACTTGTGCGCCTGCTGCACGATGGCGCCCAGGTTCTTCGACATCTGCGATACCGGCAGGCCGCGCAGGCCGTCGTTCGCACCCAGCTCCAGGATCATGACTGCCGGCTTGTGCTGTTCGAGGACCCGCGCGATGCGGCTCAGCCCGCCGCTGGAGGTTTCGCCCGAGATGCTCGCGTTCACGACGTTATAATCGAGGCGCTCGCGCTTGAGGCGCTCGCCGAGCAGCGCCACCCAGCCGCGTTTCTCGGCGATGCCGTAGGCCGCCGACAGGCTGTCCCCGTAGACAAGGATCGTTTTCCCCCAGGCCCCGGAAGAAAGAACCATGAACAGGCAGGCAAGTAGCGTTCTGGCGGCGCGCGGCATCGGCAAGACGGTGAAGAGCGGGGATCGCGATCTCGTCATTCTGCGCGATATCGAGCTTGCGGTCATGCCCGGCGAGTCGGTGGCCATCGTGGGCGCCTCGGGCTCGGGCAAGTCCACGCTCCTCGCGCTGCTCGCGGGGCTCGACACGCCCACCGCCGGCAGCGTGGAGCTGGACGGCGCGAGCCTTTTTGACCTGGACGAGGACGCGCGCGCCGAGCTGCGCGGCCGCGCGGTCGGCTTCGTGTTCCAGACCTTCCAGCTGCTGCCCTCGCTCACTGCGCTGGAGAACGTGATGCTGCCGCTGGAGCTCGCCGGCCGCGACGACGCCGAAAGCGCGGCGCGGGAGATCCTGGCGCGCGTGGGCCTCGCCGAGCGCACGCATCATTATCCCAAGCACCTCTCGGGCGGGGAGCAGCAGCGCGTCGCGCTGGCGCGCGCCTTTGTCGTTCAGCCGAAGCTCTTGCTCGCCGATGAACCCACCGGCAGCCTGGATGCGGAGTCCGGCGAAGCGGTGATCGCGCTGTTGTTCCAGCTCAATCGCGAGTCCGGCACCACGCTGGTGCTGGTGACGCACGATGAGCACCTCGCGCAGCGCTGCACGCGCATCGTGCGCCTTACCGCCGGCAGGATCGTGGCGTAGTGCCGATGATCCGCCTGGCGCTGCGCATGCTTGCCCGGGACTGGCGCGCGGGCGAGGTGCGCGTGCTGGCCGCAGCGCTGGTGGTGGCGGTGGCGAGCATCACCAGCGTGGCGTTCTTCGCCGATCGCGTGAGCCGCGCGCTGGTGCGCGACGCGCACCAGCTGCTCGGCGCCGACCTGGTGCTGGTGTCCGACCAGCCCTGGCAGCGCGCGATGGCGGACGAAATCACGCGCCGCGGATTGCAGCGCGCCGAAGCGGTGAACTTCATCAGCATGGCGCGCGTCGGCGAGGCGAGCGTGCTCGCCGGCGTCAAGGCGGTGACGCCGAACTATCCGCTGCGCGGCAGGCTGCGCATCGCGACCGCGCCGAATGCGCCCGACGCGCCCGCGCCGCAAGGTCCCGAGCGCGGCACGGTGTGGCTGGAAGAGCGCCTGGTGACGGCGCTCAACGCGCCGATGGGCTCGAGCCTGAAGCTGGGCGCGTCGGAGTTCAAGGTTGCCGCGGTTCTCACGCTGGAGCCGGAGCGCGGCACCAACTTCTTCAACATCGCGCCGCGCCTGGTGATGCATGGCGACGACGTGCCCGCCACCGGACTGGTGCAGACGGGCAGTCGCG
>JANMUO010000081.1:0-2546 GCA_031391655.1 Betaproteobacteria bacterium | reverse complement strand
CCATGAAATAGCCGCGCTCGACGTCCAGCACCGGGAGGTTGAGCTTCGCCTCGCCCGCCGCCCGGTAATGCATGTGGTAGCCGCGCTTCACCGCGAGCGGCAGGTCGTAGCCCAGCGCGCGCGTGAGTACGTCGGCCCAGGGCCCGAGCGCCACCACGGCTCCGCCCGCCTCGAGCGGGCCGTGCGCCGTGCGCAGCTTCCAGCCCTCGCCCTCCGCTTCAAGGGTCGCCGCATTGCCCTGCACGAAGCGCCCGCCCAGCGCCTCGAAGCGCTTGAGATAGGACAGCGCGAGGCCCTGCGGGTCGAGCGCGCGGATCGGCTGCGTCCAGTGCAGCGCGCCGGCGAGCACCGGCGCGAGGTAGGGCTCGGCCTCTTGCAGCATCTTCGCGTCGAGCTTGCGGTGCTCGACGCCGAAATCCATTTTCCAGCCCTCGGCCTCGGCAAAGCGCCGGTCCCGCTCGCGCTCGGTGCGGAAGATCTTCATCCAGCCGCCGCGCGCAACGTGCGCCTCGGCACCGGATTCCGCGATCAGCGCCTCGTGCTCGGTTACGCAATGCTCGATCAACTTCGAGTACTGGCGCGCCACCTCGGCGTGCCGCGCCGGGCGCGAGTGGTGCCAGTATTGCCAGAGGAAAGGCGCCAGCCTGGGCAGCGCCGAGGGATGGTAGTGCGCGTCGATGGTGCGGTTCAGGCCGTAGCGCAGCAGCGCGCCGAAGTCGTGCGGGAAGCCGTAGGGATAAACGCCCTCGCGCTGGATCAGCCCGGCGTTGCCGAAGGAGGTCTCCTCCGCCGCGCCGCGGCGGTCCAGCAGCGCCACCGCGCGGCCGCGCTTTTGCAGGTGCAGCGCGACGCAGATGCCGACGATGCCCGCGCCCAGGACAACGATGTCGTGTCGTGCCATTACAATCGCATCCTAACTTGGATCGCGTCGACGCAGCAGTAGTGGGTGCCGGACTGGTGGGCCTCGCAGTCGCGCGCGCGCTCGCCCTCGCGGGACGCGAGGTGGTGATCCTCGAGGCCGAGGACGCCATCGGCATCCACACCAGCTCGCGCAACTCCGAAGTGATCCACGCCGGCATCTACTACCCGCCGGGTTCGCTCAAGGCGCGCGCCTGCGTCGAGGGCCGCCAGCGCCTGTACGCCTACTGCGCCGAGCGCGGCGTCCCGCACCGGCGCTGCGGCAAGCTCATCGTCGCCACCGACGAGGCGCAGCTGGGCGAGCTGGAAGCGATCCGAGAGAAAGCTCATGCCAATGGCGTCACCGACGTGGCGCCGGTGAGCCTCGCGGAAGTGCGCGCCATGGAACCGGAACTCTCCTGCGTGGCGGCGCTGCACTCGCCCTCCACCGGCATCATCGACAGCCACGCGCTGATGCTGGCCTACCTGGGTGACGCGCAGAACGCGGGGGCGATGCTGGCGCTGAAAAGCCCCCTGCAAAAGGGGGTGGTCCGCACCGACGGCATCGTGCTGCACGTCGAAGGCGCCGAGCCGTTCCTCGCGGCGCGCGTGGTGAACTGCGCCGGCCTTACCGCGCCGAGCATTGCGCGGCGCATCGCAGGCTATCCGGCGCACCTGGCGCCGCCCCAGTTCTATGCCAAGGGCAACTACTACACGCTGGCGCGCCGCGCGCCCTTCACGCGCCTCATCTACCCGGTGCCCGAGCCCGGCGGACTGGGAGTGCACGTGACGCTCGACCTGGGCGGGCGCGCGCGCTTCGGCCCGGACGTGGAGTGGGTGGAGGCCATCGACTACCGCGTGGACCCGGCCCGCGCCGAGCGCTTCTACGCCGCGATCCGCCGCTACTGGCCGGGATTGGCCGACGGTGCGCTCGAGCCCGGCTACGCCGGCATCCGTCCCAAGATCTCCGGCAAGGGCGCGCCGCCGGCGGATTTCCTCGTGCAGGGGCCGCGCGAGCACGGCGTGCGCGGCCTGGTGCAGATGTACGGCATCGAGTCCCCGGGATTGACAGCGTCGCTCGCGCTGGCCGATCATGCGGCAGCGCTTCTTTCGGAACACTCCATCCAAGGGACCAGATGAAATCCAGCATCGCAGTGCTTTTCGCCGCGTCGGCAGCGTTCGCCACATTCAGTGCGGCGCACGCGCAGACCAAGTGGGACATGCCCACGCCGTATGCGGAGGGCGAGTTCCACACGCGCAACGTCAAGCTGTTCGTGGAGGACGTGAAGAAGGCCACCAACGGCTCGCTCGACATCGCCGTGCACGCGAGCGGCTCGCTCATCAAGCATCCCGACATCCTGCGCGCCGTGTCCACGGGCCAGGTGAACATCGCCGAGTTGCTGCTCGGCCAGTTCGGCAACGAGGACCCGGTGTTCGCCGCCGACAACGTGCCCTTCGTGGCGCCCGGCTACGACAACGCGCTCAAGTTCTACCGCGCGCAAAAGCCGGTGCTGGAGAAGCAGCTCGCCTCGCGCGGCCTGAAGCTGCTCTACTCGGTGCCCTGGCCCGGCCAGGGCATCTACACCAAGGACCCGGTGAAGGGGCTGAACGACTTCAAGGGCCTGAAGATGCGCACCTACAGCCCGCTC
>JANMUO010000325.1:0-2734 GCA_031391655.1 Betaproteobacteria bacterium | reverse complement strand
AGGCCCAGAACGAACCCGATTCCGGTCCCGCGCCAGATCGCGCCCACCGACCGGCGCCATTCTTCGCGGCTCGGCAGCAGGCTGCTCAATCTGGTGCGGATGACTTCGCGCACCGGCGCCTGCGCCGTGAGCAGGATTTCGGAGACGCCGAACAGGCCCATCACGACCGGAATGAAGCCGATGCCGTCATAGAGGTCGGGGATGCCGAACGCGAACCGCGGCGCGCCGCGCACCGGGTCGATGCCGATCATCGCCAGCAGCAGGCCAAGCAGCGTCATCAGCAGCGCCGCGAGCATCGAGCGACCCGCCAGTCCGCTGACCAGGCACAGGCCGAACAGCATCAGCGCGAAGAATTCCGGCGGCCCGAAGCGCAGCGCCAACTTCGCCAGCGGCGGCGCCACCAGCACCAGCGCGATCGTCGCCACCATGCCGCCCACGAAGGAGCCGATCGCCGCAATCCCCAGCGCGGTGCCGCCCCGGCCCTGCTTGGCCATCTGATGGCCGTCGATGCAGGTGATCACCGACGCGGCCTCGCCCGGCACGTTGATCAGCACGGAGGTGATCGTGCCGCCGTACATCGCGCCGTAGTAGATGGCGGAAAGCATGATGATCGCGCCCGTCGGATCGAGCTTGAAAGTGAGCGGTATCAGCATCGCAGTGCCGGCCGCCGGTCCGAGGCCCGGGAGAACGCCGATCAGCGTCCCCAGCATGCAGCCGGCGAACGCATAGGCGAGGTAGGCCGGCGAAAGCGCTGCCGCGAATCCGGACACCAGGTGCTGCAGCATGTCCACTGTGCGGTCCTCTCAGAGTCCCAGCAAGCCGATGGGCAGGGGGACCTGCAGCCAGTAATAGAACACGTGAAACAGGCCGAAACTGCTGAGCAGCGCGAAGATCGCGATCGCAACCGGCCGCCGCACGCCGAGTGCAAGCAGCAGACCGACCGTGAAAGCGAGCATGGCAAGCCGGAATCCGAGTGGCTGCAGGAGCAGTGCGGCGGCGACCAGACCAACGACCATAGCCGCCGCACGCTTCGCGCCCTCGCCGCGCGGCAGCAGGGCCTGCGCGCCCTCGCCGATGGCGCGGCCGCGCAAGGACTGCACCAGCAGCACCAGGCTCAACGCTGCGCCCAGCGTGCCCAGCCAGAAAGGGAAGAATCCCGCGCCCGGTCCCAGCGCATCGCGCAGCGAGTAGCCGAATGCGATAAACGCCATCGATCCGCATACGGCGCAAAGGCAAGCGAGCACGACCCTTTCGGCGATGCGGCCCGGTGCCTGGTTCTGCGTCATGCCTAGAACTTCGCCATCACGTGGCGCACCACGGTGTAGTCCTCGAGAGCGTAGGAGGAAAGGTCCTTGCCGTAGCCGGAAGACTTCAGGCCGCCGTGCGGCATCTCGTTGACCAGCATGAAGTGCGTGTTGATCCAGGTGCAGCCGTACTGCAGCTTCTTCGCCACGCGCATTGCCTTCTTGATGTCGCGCGTCCACACCGAAGAAGCGAGCCCGTAATCCGAGTCGTTGGCCCATGCGATCGCCTGCTCGGTGTCGGCAAAGCGCGTCACCGACACCACCGGGCCGAACACCTCGCGGCGCACGATTTCGTCTTCCTGGCGCGCACCCGCCACCACGGTGGGCTCGTAGAAGAATCCCCCGCCCGCGCGCAGCTTGCCGCCAGTGGTGACCTGCACGTGGCCGTTCGTCTTCGCGCGCTCCACGAATCCCGCCACGCGGCTCCTCTGGCGCTCGGAGATCAGCGGCCCGAACTCGACGTCGGGCTCCTCCTGTGCGCCGACCTTGATGCCCTTGACGGCTGAGGTGAGGTCGGCGACGAACTTCTCGTACACCTTGGCGCCCGCGTACACGCGGCAGGCGGCGGTGCAGTCCTGGCCGGCGTTGTAGTAGCCGAACACGCGGATGGCCTCGACCACCTCGGCGAGGTCCGCGTCGTCGAACACGACCACCGGCGCCTTGCCGCCGAGTTCCAGGTGCGTGCGTTTAAGCGTGGCGGAAGCCGCTTGCAGGATCTTCCTCCCGGTGGCGACGTCGCCGGTGAGCGAGACCATGCGCACCAGCGGATGCTCGATCAACGGCTGGCCGACCGTCTGGCCGCGGCCGCAGACGACGTTGAGCACGCCCTTGGGCAGGATCTCCGAGGCGATGCGCGCCAGGAGCAGCGAGGTGAGCGGCGTCTGCTCCGAGGGCTTGAGCACCACGGTATTGCCCGCCGCGAGCGCGGGCGCCGTCTTCCACGCTGCCATCATCAGCGGGTAGTTCCAGGGCGCGATCGAGGCGACCACCCCTACCGGATCGCGCCGGATCATGCTGGTGTGGCCGGCGAGGTATTCGTTGGCGACCGTCCCGGTCATGCAGCGCGTGGCGCCGGCGAAGAAGCGGAAGCAATCGGCTACCGCCGGGATTTCGTCGCCCAGCGCGCGCGCATAGGGCTTGCCGCAGTTGAGCGACTCGATGCGCGCGAACTCCTCGGCGCGCGCCTCGATCGCGTCGGCGAGCCTGAGCAGCATGCGTGAGCGCTCCATGGGCGTGGTCTCCGACCAGGATTCGAAGGCGCGCGCCGCCGCCTGCGCGGCGCGGTTGATCTGCTCCATCGAGGCTTCCGGCACGGAGGCCAGCGTTTCTCCAGATGGCATGTGGAAAACGGCCGGCAACCCGTTCCAGCTCGGCAAACACCCGGTAACGGCGCTCATCGTGCAGCCTGCCCAGCGCATCCGCGAAAAAAC
>JANMUO010000399.1:0-4524 GCA_031391655.1 Betaproteobacteria bacterium | reverse complement strand
CGCAGAGCAGATCGACATCGACTGGATGCATCAGTCAATCCTGATTTCCGCAGTGAGGGACAGCGTGCGCCCGGGCAGCGGGTACACCCCATAGCGGTCCGCCGTGAACTGGCTGCGCACGGCGTAAGTGTAATACTCCTCGTCGAAAAGGTTGTTCACCGCGGCCGAGAGCCGCCCCCAGTCGAACTCGCGCGCGAGCTTCAGGTCGACGAGCGCGAACGCCGGGATCTGCACGCCCAGCGTGTTGGGCTCGTCGTTGTCCATGGTTTGCTCGCTCAGTGCGGTGAGCGCCGCCGAGAGCCGTGTGCGCGCGGCAAAGTCCCAGACGAGCGCGAGGTTCAGCTTGTGCTCGGGGACCAGAGGCACGCGCTTGCCGGCGATGCTGAGGTTGGTGCCGATGAACGGATTGCCCGGCATCGTGCCCTCCAGGAATTTCGCGTCGGTGTAGGCGTAGCCCGCGCCCAGCTTGAGCGTCGACGTCACCTGCCAGGAAGATTCAAGTTCCATGCCCTGGCGGCGCGAGGGCGGCAGATTGCTGTTGCCCACCCCGGCGGTGAACGGATCGAGGTGGATCTCGTCGTCCACGTCCATGCGAAACAGTGTCACGCGCGCAAAGCGCCCCCGGGCGGCGCCACTCGGTGCCCGCTTCGTAGGTGTGCGCCGTCTGCGGCCGCAGGATCTGGAACTGGGGGTTGCCGAGTGCATCGAAGTCGTAGATCTCGTCCGCGTTGACGAAGCGGAAGCTGCGCTGCGCCCGCACGAACACGGCGGTCGCGGCGGACATCGCCTGCCGCAGCCCGATCTCCCAGGCGTGCTTCTGCTGCTTTTCCTCCGCCGCCGGCGCAGCGCCGAAGCAAAAGAATGGGGGGAACGGGCAGGCACCGGGCGCGGTGACGTCCACGGTGTCCTGCGCCTGGTAGCGCACCTGCTCCTCGCGCCAGCCCAGCGTGAGCAATGTGCTGCCAGTGAGGTCGATCGTGTCTTGCACGTACCAGCCGCGCGTTTCCTGGTCCACGCGCACGGTGTTGATCGGCTGGTTGATGTTCTGCGGCTGGTTGGAGCGGCGCGAATCGTAGCCCCAGTTGACCCAGTCAGCGCCGATCGTGAAGCGATGGTGCATGCCACCCATCGAGAATGGAATCCGCACGCGCGGCGTGAAGGAACTGACGTCGAGCGCGTCGTCGCGGAATATCGGGCCCTGCTGGTCGTAGTAGGCCTGCTGCTCCTTCCCGCGCCAGTCGGCGCCGATGTTCACCTCGGCGGTGCCCAGCCTGGTGACGAAGGTCATGCCAGCGCGCTCCCCGTCCCGGCTCGACCAGTCGAGCGGCGTCTGCGCGCCGCGCCGATCCGCCGTGTACTCGTCCAGGCCGATGGAGGGTTGGACGCGGCGCGCCCCCGGCAGCCGCAGGTTCTGGCTGTCGGTGCCGAAACGCAGGTCGAAGAGGCTCTCGCCGCTCGCCCAGCGCAGGTTGGCGGTGGAGTTCAACTGCTCGTTGCGGTTGTTGTCGCGGTAGCCGTCGGAGGCGAAGCCATACAGCGACGCGTTGATGCCGAAGCCCGCCGTGGCATAGCTCCCGTAGACCTGGCCTTCGAGGGTGTTGTAACTGCCTACGCTGCCAAGCACCTCCGCGCGCCGCCCCTGCTGCAGCGGGGAGCGCGTGATGATGTTGATGACGCCGGCGGTGGCGCCGTCGCCATAGAGCACGGCGCCCGCGCCGCGCAGGATCTCGATGCGCTCGACCGAAGCGAGCGGGATCGCCGCCCACTGCACTCCCGAGAGGTCGATGTCGGTCATGCGCCGCCCATCCAGCAGGATCAGCGTGTTCTGCGTGCCGGTGGCGCCGAAGCCGCGCATGTCCACCGCAGTTGCCGAGGCGTTATTGCCGTAGAAGTCCTTCATGGTGATGCCCACCTGCTCGGTGAGCAGCTCGGGCAGCGTGCGCGCCGCGCTCTGCCTGATGTCCTCGGCGGTCAGCACCGTGACGCTCGCCGGCAGGCGGCTGGCGTCCTCGGGAAAGCGCGTGGCGTTGACGATCACTGCTTCGGACTGGGCAAAGGCAGGCAGCGCGAGGGCTGCGAGCATCGCGATGGCGGCGGAACGCATGGGACGACCTCCCTGGGCGTCTTCCCCGACGCCATGAAGCGGTTGGTAAAAGCCACAAGGCCGGTCTCCGGACTCGCAAGCTGGCGCCTTGCTCGGCGCCGGGTGCGTCGCCTTCCCGTGGCCTGGAGCACCACAGTGGCTGGATGACGCACCCCGCTTGCTTACCGTTGCGGGGGCAGTACAGGCATCACACCTGTTTCCCGTTTCATCCGCGCGGAGGGAATCTCAGCGAGGACACCTTGCAGTCCACTACGCGGGGGATTATACAAACCGGCATGGGACGCGCAATCCTCCTCGCCTTGCTGCTCGCCTCGGCGCCAACACGCGCTGAAGTGCACGTGACCGACGACTACGGCCGCGAAGTCCGGCTCGCCGCTCCCGCCTCGCGCGTGGTGAGCCTCGCGCCGCACCTCACGGAGCTGATGTACGCGGCGGGCGCCGGGGCGAAGCTGGTCGGCGCGCTCGAATACAGCGACTACCCGCCGCAAGCGAAGAAGCTGCCAAGGGTCGGCAGCGAAGCGGCGATCGACCTGGAGGCGCTCCTCGCCTTGCGGCCCGACCTGGTAATCGCCTGGCCCAACGCCGGCAGCGCTCGCGCAGTGGAGCGCATTGCCGCGCTCGGCATCCCGGTATTCCGTTCCGAGCCGCGCGAGCTGGAAGACATCGCCCGCAGCATGGAAACCCTCGGCCGCCTGGCCGGGACATCGACCGCGGCCGCCGCCGCCGCGACATCGTTTCGCGAGCGCGCTGCGCGCCTCGAGCGCGACTATACCCAGAAGCCGCGCGTGCGCGTGTTCTACCAGGTATGGGACCGGCCGCTGATCACGGTGGGCGGCGACCATGTGATCAGCAAGGCGATGCGCCTGTGCGGCGGCGAGAACGTGCTCGCCGCGTTGCCGGGCATCGCCCCGGAGATCGACCGCGAGCTGGTCCTGCGCGCCGATCCCGAGGCCATCGTCGCGAGCGGCGCAGACGGCCAACGGCCCGCCTGGCTGGATGGCTGGAAAGCCTTCCCGGCCCTGGCGGCGGTGCGCCGGGCCAACCTCTACGCCATCCGCCCGGAATTGCTGCAGCGGCATACCCCCAGGCTGCTGGAGGGAGCCGAGGAGCTGTGCCGCATCCTGGAGGCCGTGCGCCTTAAACGATCACATTCAGAAACGGCCCTACCTTCTTGACGCTGCGGCGGAATTGAAACATAGTGCTCCGCGTGGAGGCGGAATTCACGTCGCTCGAGGCCAGGGTCGCCCAGTTCGTGGGGGTGTGCGAGCGCCTGCGCGCCGAGAACATCACGCTGCGCCAGCAACTGGCGGCCGCGCAGAATGACGCCAAGCGCCTGAACGAAAAGATCGACGGAGCGCGCGCCAAGGTCGAGCAGCTGCTGTCCCGCATACCAGAGTGAACGCTAACGACAAGCGCGCCGCCGGCGCCGCGAAGTCCATCGAAGTCACCGTGCTGGGGCGCAGCTACACCGTCGCCTGCAGCGACGCCGAGCGCGACGCGCTGCTGCAGGCGGTCGCCTACCTCGACGGCAAGATGGGCGAGATCAAGAAGGCCGGCAAGGTCGCCGGCACCGAGCGCATCGCGGTCACGGCGGCGCTGAACATCGCGCACGAGCTGCTGTCGATGCGCCTCGGCGAAGGCTTTGACGTCGGCGAAGCGCGGCGTAGAATCGGGGACATTGAGGCGAAGCTGGAAGCGGCTCTCGCCAAGCAGGAAAAGTTGTTCTAGCTCTCTGTTCCCTGCTGTGTTCGACCGGGTCCTATTTTTCCGAACCGATAGCTTCCTTAGGTTGCAGACCCTATGGCCGCCGTTGTGATCGTCCCTCCTTCGGGTGCCGGACGAACCTGAGGTGACCGGTAAGCGACCGCCCTGACAAGCACAGGGTTCGGGAGCAGGACCCACCGGCATGTGCGGGGGACTCCACCCATGCAGTACTGGCTGATGAAGTCCGAGCCCGACGAGTGCTCGATCGACGATGCACTCGCCGCGCCCGGCCGCCTCATCCCCTGGACCGGCGTGCGCAACTACCAGGCGCGCAACTATATGCGTGATGCCATGCGCCTGGGCGACGGGGTGCTGTTCTACCACTCGAGTTGCCCAGACCCGGGCGTCGCGGGCGTGGCGGAAGTGGCGTCGGCCGCGCGCACGGATCCGACGCAGTTCGACCGCAAGAGCGATTACTACGACCCGAAATCCAGGCGCGAAGCGCCGCGTTGGGTGCTGGTGGACGTGCGTGCGCTGAGAAAAACGCGCCTGGTCCCGATCGCCGAACTGAAGGCGCAAAAGGCGCTGGCGAAGATGTGGACGCTGCGGCCGGGCAACCGGCTATCCATCACCCCGGTTGCCGAGGCCGAATGGAAGTGCATCACGGGAAAGCTGGCTTGAGCAACGACATCCTGCTGCGCGCGCTCGCGCGCGAG
>JANMUO010000264.1:0-12958 GCA_031391655.1 Betaproteobacteria bacterium | reverse complement strand
CCCCGCAACGTCGGCTCGATCTCCTTCCACGCATCGCGCGGGGCGGTCTTCTACATCTCCCACAACACCTCTCCATGCGCCTGGGCTTCGGCGATGGCCGAACGGCGCGGCATCGAGGCGAAGTCGCCCGGTCCTTCGCCGATGCGGATCAGCAGCGGGTGGTAGCGCTGCACGATCTGCAAGAAGTTGGCCCGCTGGAACGGAGTAGATTCGACCATCGTGGGCAGCAGGCCAATCAAGTGCAGCTTCGGGTTCAATACCGCCTTGATCTTGCGCACGCCGGCGCGTTGATGGTTGAGCAGCCCGTTGACGCCTTCCATCGCTTCCTGGTTGAGCTGGATCGGCGACACCACAAAGTCGGCGGAGGCCAGCGCGGCGACACAGCCTGTTCAAGAGCCTGGCGCACCTCGCCGCCGGCTGCCGCACGCTGGCGGAGCGTTGCGTCAAGGGCATCACCGCCAATCGCGAGCGGGCGCGCAGGCTGTTGGACGAATCGACGGCCCTGGTGACCGCCCTGAATCCCTACATCGGCTATGCGCGGGCGAGCGAAGTCGCCCACGAAGCGCTGGCGAGCGGCGCGCGCGTCTACGACCTGGTGCTCGCCAAGGCCTACATGACGCGCGAGCAGCTGGACGAGATCCTGCGGCCCGAGGTGCTCACCAGGCCGTACTACAGCACCGTGCATCGCCCCAAGTCCGAGGGATAATCCGCCATGCAACCGATGTGGACGCCCTCGGAAGAGGCGATCGAGCAGGCGCAGCTCACCCAGTTCGCGCGCCAGGCGGTGCGCAAGCACAAGCTCGACCTCAATACCTACCCGGAGTTCTACCAGTGGACGGTGGACAACCCGGAGGCGTTCTGGAACGAGGTGTGGGACTGGTGCGGCGTGCGCGCGTCGCGCAAGGGGAGCACGGTGCTGGTGGACGGCGGCAAGATGCCGGGGGCGCACTGGTACCCCGAGGCGCGGCTCAATTTCGCCGAGAACCTGTTGCGCCGCGGGGACCGCGGCGACGCACTGGTGTTCTGGGACGAGCGCGGCGAGCAAAGGCGCGTCAGCTATTCCGAACTGACAAGCGACGTGTCGCGCGCGGCGCAGGCGCTGCAGCAGCTCGGACTGCGCGCCGGGGACCGCGCCGCGGCCTTCATCCCCAACCTGCCGGAAACGGCGATGTTCGCCCTCGCCGCGCTGTCGCAGGGCATCGTGTGGTCTTCCTGCTCGCCGGATTTCGGCGTGGACGGGGTGATCGAGCGCTTCGGCCAGATCGAGCCCAAGATCCTCTTCGTCGCCGACGGCTACCTCTACAACGGCAGGCAGCACGACGTGCTCGAGCGCGTACGCGAGATCGCCGAGCGGCTGCCGAGCCTGCGCAAGGTGGTGGTGGTGCCCTACCTCGAGGCGCGCCCGGACATCTCCGACATCCCGAAAGCGGTGCTGCTGGAAGAGTGGCTGCGCAAGTACACGCCGGGCGACATCGCGTGGGCGCAGCTGCCCTTCGACCACCCGGCGTACATCCTGTACACCTCGGGTACCACCGGCAAGCCCAAGTGCATCGTGCACGGGGCGGGCGGGTCGCTGCTCGCCGGCCTGAAGATGTACAAGCTGCAGCTCGACGTGCGCCCGGGCGACCACTTCTTCTACTACACCACCTGCAACTGGGTGATGTGGAACCTGCTGTTCGCCGGGCTGTGCGCCGAGGCGACGGTGATGCTCTACGACGGCTCGCCGTTCGCGCGCGACGGCAGGATCCTCTTCGACTATGCGCAGCGCGAGCGCTTCAGCCACTTCGGCACCTCGGCCCGGTTCATCGACGCCATCGCCAAGCGGGGGCTGAAGCCGCGCGAGACGCACCCGCTCCCCGGGCTGCGCATGATCGTCTCCACCGGCTCACCCCTGGTGCCCGAGAGCTACGACTACGTGTACCGCGATGTGAAGGCCGACGTGTGCCTCGCGTCCATCTCGGGCGGCACCGACATCATGGCGGCCTTTGCGGATGCCAACGCCGTGCTGCCCGTGCACCGCGGCGAGCTGCAATGCCGCTCGCTCGGCCTGGCGGTGGAAGTCTTCGATCCGCAGGGGAACGCCATCGTTGGCGAGAAGGGCGAGTTGGTGTGCACCAAGCCCTTTCCCTCGATGCCGCTGGGGTTCTGGAACGACCGCGGCGACGAGAAGTACCACGCCGCCTACTTCGCCAAGTACCCCAACGTCTGGCGCCACGGCGACTGGTGCGAGCTGACCGAGCGCGGCACGATGGTCGTGCATGGCCGCTCGGACGCCACGCTCAACCCGGGAGGGGTGAGGATCGGCACCGCCGAGATCTACGGCCAGGTGGAGAAGGTTCCCGAGGTGGAGGAGTCGGTGGCCATCGGCCAGCTGTGGCCGCCGGACAATCCCACCGACTCGCGCGTGGTGCTGTTCGTCAAGCTGCGCGAAGGCCTGCAGCTGGACGAGGCGCTGGAGGAGCGGATCCGCCGGCAGATCGGCGACCACACCACCCGGCGCCACGTGCCGGCGAAGATCCTGCAGGTGTCCGACATCCCGCGCACCAAGAACAACAAGGTGGTCGAGCTCGCGGTGAAGGCCGCGGTGCACGGCATGCCAGTAGCCAACACCGACGCGCTCGCCAACCCCGAGGCGCTGGAGCTGTTCCGCGAGCTTCCCGAACTGCAGAGCTGAGGTTGCCCATGATCATCGTGCACCACCTGAACAACTCGCGTTCGCAGCGCGTGCTTTGGCTGCTGGAGGAGCTGGGCGTTCCCTACGAAGTGAAGCGCTACCAGCGCGATGCCAAGACCATGCTTGCCCCCGCTGGAGCTGCGCGCCGTGCACCCGCTGGGCAAGTCGCCCGTGATCCAGGACGGCGGCGCGACGCTGGCCGAATCCGGGGCCATCATCGAGTACCTGGCCGAGCGCTATGGCGAGGGGCGCCTGGCGCCGGCCGCCGGGACGCCCGAGCACCTGCGCTACCGCTACTGGATGCACTTTGCCGAGGGCACCGCGCAGCCGCCGTTGCTGCTCAAGCTCCTGTTCGACCGCGTGGAAAAGGGGCCGATGCCGTTCTTCGTGCGGCCCGTGGCGCGCGCCATCGCGCGGCGCGTGAAAGACACGTACGTGCTGCCCAACATCGAGCGCAACCTCGATTTCATGGAAGGCGAGCTGGCAAGAAACGAGTGGTTCGCGGGCTCCGCGTTCAGCGCCGCCGACGTGCAGATGAGTTTTCCGGTCGAGGCTGCAAGAATGCGCGGCGGGCTCGACGAGAAGCGCCCGCGCCTGATGGCCTTCCTCGGCCGCATCCACGCGCGCCCCGCCTACCTTCGCGCCATCGAAAAGGGCGGCGAGTACGCGCTGATGCGCTGATCAGTCCAGCAGGAAGGTTTCGATGGCGCGGATCTGGTCCGCGGCCATCAGCGCCGGCGCGTGGCCCACGCCGGGAAACTCCACCAGCTTCGCCTTCGGTCCGCGCCCAAGCATGTCGCGCGCCACATCGCGCGGCAATACTTCCGATTCCGCGCCACGCAGGATCAGCGTCGGTGCGCGGATCGCATCCCAGTGGCGCCACAGGTTCACGCCGCGCATCGACTCCAGGCCGATCGGCATGTCCAGGTCCGAGCCGTTCCACAACGACGCCTCGATGGAGGGGTCGTAGGCGAGGCGATACTTGCCGTCCTCCAGCCGCGTGACGCTGTGGCGGATGAGGTGGCGCCATTGCGATGCGGTGAGCGGGCCGAAGCCCGCGTAGACCAGCTTGACGTGGCTCGCCACGGCGCCGAGGTCGGCGTAGGGCTCGTGGCGGCGCACGAAGCCCTTCAACACCGCCAGCGCAGTCCAGGGGATGGTGGCGCCGACGTCGTTGAGCACCAGGCGGCGGATCGGGCTGCCGGCGCGCGCGGCGAGCAGCATGCCGATAATGCCGCCCATCGAAGTGCCGATCCAGTCCACTTGGGCCGGGCGCGCGGGCAGCACGCGCTGCAGCCAGGAGAACAGCGCCCGGCCGGGCCGCGCGGTGGCGCGCGCGATCAGCGCGGCGCCGTCGGCCTGGTACAGGTCGAAGCCGTAGTCCGACTTGTCCTTCAGCCAGTCGCTGCGGCCGCGGCCGACGACGTCCATGCACACGACGCGGCAGCGCGCGGACAGGCGCCGCGCAAGGAAGTCGAAATCACGGGCGTTGCGCGTGAGGCCCGGCGCGCAGACCACCACGCGCTCGGCGCCCGGGTCTCCCCACTCGGTGTAGGCAAGGCGATGAAAACCGTGCGGGCCCAGGCATTGCAGGCTCTCGGAGCGCATGGGGGACTCCAAACACCGAGCGTGCCAGCGGCACGCCTCAGGCGCCGGCCGCGACTTCCTTGCGCAGGCGCACGGCGCGCGCGAACTCGAGCACCGCGCGCGCGAGCTTCAGGCGGTCCTCGGCATTGCGCATGAAGGTGGGCGCCACCAGCACCTCGAAGCCGCTGGCCTGGATGCCCTCGGCCAGCGCCTCGTCGGCGCTGTCGATGACGATGCCGTCGATGAGCTTGTAGTACTCCATCGCCACGGCGCGCGCGGACACCTCGCGGCCGAGCTCCCGCATCATCTTCGCCGCCGAACCCTGCAGCGCGCGCCCGCCGATGATGGGGCTCACGGCGATCACCGGGGCGCCGCGCTTGCGCAGCGCTTCGCGCATGCCGTGGACCGCGAGGATCGGCTGCATCGTGTGGTACGGATTGCAGGGGCTGAGGATCACCGCCTCCAGGTCAGGTGCGTGCAGCGCATCGAGCACCTCGTCGGACAGGCGCGCGTCATCGGCGCCGCCGTACTGGAAGCTGCGCACGGCGGGCTCGCACTTCAGTTCCATGAAGTAGTCCTGGAAGCTCATTGCGCCCGATTCGGTATTGACGATGGTGCACACCGGATCGTTCGTCATCGGCAGCACGCGCGCTTCGATGCCCAGGCGCTGGCACAGCTCCAGCGCAATGGCGGTCGGGGAGCGCTCCGCGCGCAGCGCCTCGGCGCGCAGCAGCTGCAGCGCGAGGGCGCGGTCGCCGAGCGGCACGTCCACCGGGCCGCCCAGGCGCGTGAGCATGCCGTGGCAGCCGAAAGTTTCGCCGGCGGGCTCCCAGCCCTTGGCGGCGTCGGCGATGCCGCCCAGCGCATAGAGCATGGTGTCCACGTCGGGCGAAATCTGCAGCCCGAGGTACTCGAAGTCGTCGCCGGTGTTGACGATCACCGCGAGATGCCTGCCGCGCAGCCGATACAGTCCCTCGGCGAGCTTGGCGCCGCCGACCTGGCCTCCGAGTGCCACCACTGTGCCCATGCGGGGAATTCTAGCCTTGCGCGATGGCTGCCGCGAGGGCGGCGATCACGGCGGGCTGCTCGCCGATGGCCGGTTCGAGGCGCAGCTCGAGCCCGGGATGGCGTTCGCGCACGCTTTGCGCGAGCGTAGGCAGGTCGCGCTTCAGGTGGGCGCCCTGCCCGAGGAACACCGGAACCACGCGCACCTGGCGCGCCCCGCGTGCAACCAGTCGCGCCACCGCTTCGTCGAGGCCGGGGACCATCAACTCCAGGTAGGCGAGTTCGACGTCGAACTGCGGCGCGAGCCGGTCGCGCAGCGCCTCGAAGGGCTGCGCCCATTGCGCGTCGCGCGAGCCGTGCGCAAACAGGACGAGGGCCTGCTTCAATGCAGCGTGGCGCGGCGCCCCTCGTAGATGCCCTGCAGCAGGCGCAGCGACCCGAGGCAGATGGCGTGGTGCGAGAGGGCGTGGCCAAGGTCCTCGACGATGTCGAGGGTGACCGGCACGTGCAGGGCGGCGAGCACGCGCGCAGCGCGCTCCGAGTGCACGCGCGACACCACCGCATCGTATTCGCCGTGCACCAGGTGGATGCGCGAGCCCAGGCGCGCGCCGTTCTGCGGCAGGCGCGCGAAGCGCGCCGCGTAGGCCACCACGGCGCCGGCGAGGCCGGGCAGCTGCTTGGCGGCTTCCAGCGCCACAGTGCCGCCCTGCGAAAAACCGATCAGGACCGTGCGCTCGGTCGGCACGCCGCAGTTGGCCTGCTCGCGGCGCACCAGAGATTCGACGCGCGGCAGGATTGCCTCGATGCGCGACACGCGGTTGTCGTCGTTGAGTCCGCGGCTGGAAAACCACTGCTGGCCCTCGCCGCCGGATTCGCTGGTGGCGAAGCCGCTCGGCACCACCAGCGCCGCGCTGGGAAAACGCGCCTGGAAGCGGAAGGCGATGGGGATCATGGACTTTGGCGTCGCCCCGCTGCCGTGCAGGAACACGAACAGGTGCTGGGCGCGATGCTCCGGGGTGGGCCCGAAGCGGAATGTCTTGCCGGGCATGCGGTCGGGGGTGCGCGGGCATTCTCGCCCCATTCACGCGCTTCTGTAAACTGCCGCGGCGATCCGCAGACCGAGGTGCCGCATGCAAAAGCAGGAGTTCCTCCGGGCGTTCTGGCAGCTGGCCAGGCCCTATTGGGTGTCGGAGCAGCGCCGCAAGGGCCTGGTGCTGCTCGCCGCGGTGGTCGGGCTGACGCTGGGCCTGGTGTGGATCAACGTCGAGTTGAACTACTGGAATCGCGCCTTCTATGATGCGATCCAGGAAAAGCGGATCGACGACTTCTACCGCCTGCTCGGCAAATTCACGCTGCTCGCCTTCGCCTTCATCGCCACCGCCGTGTACCGCGTGTACCTGCAGCAGATGCTGCAGATCGAATGGCGCACCTGGCTGAACGAGCGCTACCTCGCCGCCTGGCTCGGCGAGCGCGCCTACTACCGCCTGCAGCTCCTCGACAAGGGAACCGACAACCCCGACCAGCGCATTGCCGAGGACATGCGGCTGTTCGTCGATTCGACGCTGTCGCTGTCGCTGGGATTGCTGTCGGCCGTGGTGACGCTGGTTTCCTTCGTCGCGATCCTGTGGACGCTCTCGGGGGCGTTCGAGCTGTGGGGGATCTCCATTCCGGGATACATGGTCTGGTGCGCGCTGCTCTACGCCATTGCCGGGACCTGGCTGACGCACGCGATCGGCAAGCCGCTCATCGCGCTGGAGTTCGGCCAGCAGCGCTACGAGGCCGACTACCGGTTCGCGCTGGTGCGCGTGCGCGAGAACGCCGAGGGCGTGGCCCTGTACCGCGGCGAGGCCGAGGAGCTGGCCAACTGCCGCGGGCGATTCGGCAACGTGATCAGCAATTGGTGGTCGATCATGAAGAAGCAGAAGCAGCTCGGCTGGTTCACCAATTTCTACGGCCAGATCGCGATTATTTTCCCGTTCCTGGTCGCGGCGCCGCGTTACTTCTCGGGCGCGATCACGCTCGGCGGCTACACGCAGACCGCTTCGGCCTTCGGCCAGGTGCAGGGGGCGCTGTCCTGGTTCATCGACGCGTACACCCAGTTCGCCTCCTGGAAGGCGACGGTGGACCGCCTCACGGGCTTCAGCGCCGCGCTGGAGCGCGTGCGCGGCGAAGCTGAGCGCCTGGACGGGGATCGCGACGAAGGCCCCGGCGAGGACCTGGCCGTGCAGGCGCTTGCGCTGACGCTGCCGCAGGGCAGGGAGCTGCTCGCCCCCACGACGCTGCAATTCAGGCGGGGCGAAGACGTGCTGGTGTCCGGCGCATCCGGCACGGGCAAGTCCACGCTGTTTCGCGCGCTTGCCGGGATCTGGCCCTACTGGTCGGGCCGCATTGACCTGCCGAAAGGCGCGCGCCTGCTGTTCCTGCCGCAAAAGCCTTATCTGCCCGTGGGATCGCTGAAGCACGCGGTGTGCTACCCGGCTGATGCCGGCACCTTCGGGGATGGCGAAGTGAGCGAAGCGCTGCGCGCAGTCGGCCTGCCGCAACTGGCGGCGGACCTTGCGCGCTCGGAGAACTGGGCGCAGTTGCTCTCCGGCGGCGAGCAGCAGCGCGTCGCGTTCGCGCGCGCGCTGCTCAACAAGCCGGACTGGCTGTTCCTCGACGAGGCGACCGCCTCACTGCCCGAAGACGCGCAATCTGGGCTCTACGGCCTGCTGAAAGAACGCCTGCCGGGGACCACGGTGATCTCGATCGGGCATCGCGCGAGCCTCGCCGCGGTCCATCCGCGCCGACTCGCCTGGCAGGGCGCTAGCCTAGGATGATGCAGGTGGTAGTGCCGTGCGCGTAGAGCTTGCCTGAGGCGTCTTCCAGCCGGGCCTCCGCGGTTGCCGTCGTCTTGCCCGAGTGCACGATGCGCGCGGTGGCGTGGATCAGCCCTGTCTTCAGCGTGATGGCGCGCACCAGGTTGGCTTTCATCTCAAGCGTCGTGTAGCCCTTGCCCGCAGGCAGCGTGGTCTGCACGCAGCAGCCCATCGCCGAATCGAGCAGCGTGAAGGCCACACCGCCGTGCACCACGCCGATCGGGTTGTAGTGCTGCTCTGCCGGGGTCAACTCGAACGCCGCCTCGCCCGGCTCGACCTTCACCAGCCGCATGCCAAGGAGGCGCGCGATCGGCGGATCCGGAATACGGCCGTCGCGGATCGCGCGCAGGTGTTCGATGGGCGAGAGCTTCCTGCCCTCCTCGTAGGCGGCGACAGGGTCTGACCAGGTGGTGGTGAGCGAGCGGTCCATGTCTTCTCAGTAAAGGGGCGCGGGATTGGGGAGGGCGGGCAGGGCGGGTTGCGCGACGCCGGAGCGACCGGCGATGAAATCTACCGCGGCGCGCGCCACCGCGTCATCTTCCAGGATGCGTCCGTGGCCAAGGCCGCGCGTGCTCAGCAGGCGCGCGCCCGGCCAGTGCCGCGCCAGCGCGGCACCCTGCTGCCAGGGCACCTGCGTGTCGTGGCGGTCGTGGATCACCAGCGCTGCCGCGCGCAGGCGCGGCGCGACGCGGGAGATTTCCAGGTCCGACCAGCGCACGCCGAAGCGCTCCTCGATCGCCGCCTGCATCGAGCGGCGCACGCGCTCGGGAATCGCCAGCCAGCGCGCGAAGCGCCGTGAAAACCCCACCAGGTCCGAAGGCGGGCTGATCAGCACCGCGCTTTCGGCCGGCAGGCCGCGTGCAAGCGCAATGGCCGTGGCGGGCCCGCCCAGCGAATGCGCGACCACCGCGCGTACGTTGCCGTGGTGGCGCGCCACTTCGGCAAGCACGTCGGCGAAATCCGGCAGCCCGGTGAGTTTGCCATCGGACAGGCCGTGCGCCGGCTGGTCGTAGGCGATGACGCGATAGCCGGCCGCGGCAAGGTGGAAGACGAAGCGGCGCATCTGCGTCGCGCGCCCGCCCCAGCCGTGCACCAGCAGCACGGCGGGCGCGTCTGCGGAGCCCCAGCGCCAGGTGGCGATGTGCCGGCCGCGGTGGCGCACGAAGCTCTGTCGCGCGTCGATCAGGTCGAAGAACTCGCTACTTGGATAGCGCGGCTTGGGCGGCGTGAGGAACAACCGCTCGGCCCAAAGGCCGGCCAGGCCGGGGGCGAGCAGGGCCGAGGCGCGCAGGCCGATGCGCTTGGCCAATGTGTCGAACAAGAACCGAACGTTCGTGCTATTCTGGTGCGGCAACGAGAGGGTCTGGGGCATGGGCGTTCTCCTGGCGGGTTAGCGGGATGCCGCGCGCAGGCGCGGTTGCGCCGGTGCGGCGTGGCGGGCGATCAGCGCGTCGAACGCGGCGAGCGCGCGCTTGCGCGCCGCCTTGTCGCCGAGCAGGCGCCCGTGGTTGTGGCTGGCGAGCACGATGCCGAGCATCTCGAAGGCGATCTGCTCGGGGTCGGTGTCGTTCTTCAGGTGTCCCTCTTCCACCGCCAGGCGCACGGCGCGCTCGGAGACGCCGGTGCCGCGGCGCTGCATCTCGACCGCGGCGTCGCGGATCGGGCCGGGCCGGTCGTCATATTCATGCGCAGTGGAGATCATGATGCAGCCGCCGGGAGTGGCGGTCTGCAGCGTCCAGTCGAGCCACCGCTCGAACAGCGCCTTCAGGCGCGGCAGGCCGCGGTCGATTTTCAGCGCCGGCATCAGCACCATTTCGCCGTACTGCTTCGCGCCGTGGTCCAGTACCGCGAGCTGCAGGTCCTCGCGCGAGCCGAAGTGCGCGAACAGGCCCGACTTGGACATCCCGGTGGCGTCCGCGAGCGTGCCGATGGTCAAGCCCTCGAGCCCGAGGCGCCGCGCGACGTTCAGCGCTGCATCGAGGATCGCGGTGCGGGTCTGTTCGCCCTTGGTTTGTTTTTCCACGGTCGAATAATAGTACGAACGTTCGTAAAAATCAAGCGGCGCGTTTCTTCGGAAAATCAAGCGCTTGTTTCAAGTACCGGCCGGTGTGGCTTTCCGCGCTTCCCGCGATCGCCTCTGGCGTGCCTTCAGCCACGATGCGCCCGCCGCCATCGCCGCCTTCGGGGCCCAGGTCGATCACCCAGTCGGCGGTCTTGATGACGTCCAGGTTGTGCTCGATCACCACGACGGTATTGCCCGCATCGCGCAGGCGGTGCAGCACGTCGAGCAGGAGCTGGATGTCGTGGAAATGCAGCCCGGTGGTGGGCTCGTCGAGCAGGTAGAGCGTGCGCCCGGTGTCGCGCTTGGATAGTTCCAGCGAGAGCTTCACGCGCTGCGCTTCGCCGCCGGAGAGTGTGGTGGCGGATTGCCCGAGCTGGACATAGCCCAGGCCCACATCGAGCAGCGTCTGCAGTTTCCTCGCGATGGCGGGCACCGCGGAGAAGAAACCGTGCGCCTCGAGGATGTTCATCTGCAGCACTTCGTGGACGCTCCGCGCCTTGTAGCGGATCTCCAGGGTCTCGCGGTTGTAGCGCTTGCCGTGGCAGACGTCACAGGGGCACGTAGATGTCGGGCAGGAAGTGCATCTCGACCTTGATCAGGCCGTCGCCCTGGCAGGCCTCGCAGCGTCCGCCCTTCACGTTGAAGGAGAAGCGCCCGGCGTCGTAGCCGCGCGCGCGCGCCTCGGGTACCCCGGCATAGAGCTCGCGGATCGGCGCGAACAGTCCCGTGTAGGTGGCGGGGTTGGAGCGCGGCGTGCGGCCGATCGGGCCCTGGTCCACGCTGACCACCTTGTCGAAATGCTCCAGGCCCGAGATCGAAGCGTGGGCCGCCGGCTCCTCGGTGCTGCCATGCAGGTGCCGGGCAACCGCGCGGTACAGCGTGTCATTGATGAGCGTGGACTTGCCGGAGCCGGAAACCCCGGTGATGCACACGAGCAGGCCGACCGGCAGCGTGAACTCGACGTCCTTCAGGTTGTTGCCGGACGCCCCGTGGATGCGCAAGGCCCGCTTGGCGCTCGGCCGGTTGCGCAGGCGCGGCACGGCAATGCGCAAGCGGCGGCTCAGGTACTGGCCAGTTAGCGAAGACTCACTTGCGAGGATGGCCTCGGGCGGCCCCTCGGCGACGATATTGCCGCCCGAGACTCCCGCGCCCGGCCCCATGTCCACCACGTAGTCTGCCGCGCGAATCGCCTCCTCGTCGTGCTCCACCACGATGACCGAGTTGCCGAGGTCGCGCAGGCGCTTGAGCGTCTCGATGAGGCGCGCGTTGTCGCGCTGGTGCAGGCCGATGGAGGGTTCGTCCAGCACATACATCACCCCGGTCAGCCCGGAGCCGATCTGGCTCGCCAGGCGGATGCGCTGTGCTTCGCCCCCGGACAGGGTTTCCGCGGAGCGCTCGAGGGACAGGTAGTCGAGGCCGACGTTGACGAGGAATTCGACGCGGCTGGCGATCTCTTTCAGGATGCGGTCGGCCACCGCGGCGCGTGCCCCGGGCAATGTCGCCACGAGGCCGCGGAAGAATTCAAGCGACGGCCCGAGCGGCAGGCAGGACATGTCGTGGATGTGCTTCCCGGCGATGCGCACGTGGCGCGCCTCGCGGCGCAGCCGCGTGCCGCTGCAGTCCGGACAGGTGCGCGTGTTGCGGTACTTGGCCAGCTCTTCCTTCACGGCCACCGAATCGGTTTCGCGGTAGCGGCGCTCCAGGTTCGGCACCACGCCCTCGAAGGCGTGTTCCTTTACGGTCGGTCGACCACCCTCGCTCGGGTAGGAGAAGGCGATCTTGTCCTTGCCCGAGCCGTACAGGATGAGCTGCTGCACCTCGTCGGCGAGCGCCTCCCACGGGACCTCGATGTCGAAGGCGTAACGCTTGGCCAGCGCTTGCAGCATCGCGAAATAGAAATGGTTGCGCCGGTCCCAGGCGCGGATGGCGCCGCTGGCGAGGCTCAGGTTGGGGTGCGCCACCACGCGCTTGGGGTCGAAGAAATCGATCGCGCCCAGTCCGTCGCAGCGCGGGCAGGCGCCCATCGGGTTGTTGAACGAGAACAGGCGCGGCTCGAGTTCCGCGAGCGAGTAGCTGCAAACCGGGCAGGCGAACCTGGCGGAGAAAAGGTGCTCCTTGCCCGTGTCCGCTTCCAGGGCGATGGCACGCCCGTCGGCATGCCGCAGGGCCGTCTCGAACGACTCGGCGAGGCGCTGCTTCAGGTCGCCGCGCACGCGCAGGCGGTCCACCACCACCTCGACCGAGTGCTTCAGGTTCTTCGCCAGCCGCGGCGCCGCGTCCAGCTCATGCACCTTGCCGTCGATGCGTACCCTTGTGAAACCTTGCGCGCGCAGTTCGTCCAACAGGTCCTGCTGCTCGCCTTTGCGGCCCGCGATCACGGGTGCAACGATCATCAGACGCGTGTCTTCGGGCAGGGAGAGCGCGTGGTCGACCATTTGCGCGACCGACTGCGCCTGCAGCGGCAGGTTGTGGTCCGGGCAATACGGGGTGCCTACGCGCGCATAAAGCAGGCGCAGGTAATCGTGGATCTCGGTGACCGTGCCGACGGTCGAGCGCGGGTTGTGGCTGGTGGCCTTTTGCTCGATCGAAATCGCAGGCGAGAGGCCCTCGATCAGGTCTACGTCGGGCTTCTCCATGAGCTGCAGGAACTGGCGCGCGTAGGTCGAAAGCGACTCGACGTAGCGGCGCTGGCCTTCTGCATAGAGCGTGTCGAACGCAAGCGACGATTTGCCCGAGCCCGACAGGCCCGTGATCACCACGAGCTTGTTCCTC
>JANMUO010000314.1:0-3689 GCA_031391655.1 Betaproteobacteria bacterium | reverse complement strand
TAGTATGGACTTGTACCACTGTAACAAAGTATAGCATAAGTGATTTGACCAGTTACAATGTCAATACGTGAACCAGGTGAGTTTGCGTCTACAGGTGTCACCGAATTGAGACCTCCCGTAAGCACAGTTACGTTATCTGATAAAGAACAAGGGTTGAGACCATTAGGATCCCAACTTACCGTTACAGGCGACCCAGGCCTTACTAAACTCGGGGTTGCGGTAATTATAGGATTAGCTGACGAGCATAGCGCTGGAGGTGTGGGGTGGGAACCGTCTCCCCAATTAGGATCTAATGCACTACAGCCACTTGCGGGTATCGCAAATCCTCCTTTTTCACCAAGGGGTGAGACTTCACGCAACCCAAGTTCTACAGAAGCTAAAACTTGCTGTGTGACAACTTCTGGAGTTGTTGCCAACTCTCCGTGCCTGCAGACCCACGGCGGCTTCGGTTTCGCCGCCGAGTACGACGTCGAGCGCAAGTTCCGCGAGACGCGGCTGTACCTCGTGGCGCCGATTTCGACGAATCTCATCCTGTCCTACGTCGCCGAGCACGTGCTGGGGCTGCCGCGATCGTTCTAGGGCCGCTCCGCGCCGTCGGCTAGAATCGCCCCAGGCGATGCGCATCCTGGTTTCCAACGACGATGGCTATTTCTCCCCCGGGATCGCGCTGCTGGCCGAGCACCTCGCCCCGCTGGGCGAAGTCACCGTGGTCGCGCCGGAACGCGACCGCTCCGGCGCCTCCAATTCCCTGACGCTCGACCGGCCGCTGTCGGTGCGGCGCGCGCCGAACGGGTTTTTCTACATCAACGGCACGCCGACGGACTGCGTGCACCTTGCAGTCACCGGGCTCCTGGACTGGCAGCCCGACATGGTGGTCTCCGGCATCAACCTCGGTGCCAACATGGGCGACGACACGATTTACTCGGGCACCGTGGCCGCGGCCACCGAGGGCTTCCTGCTTGGCATTCCCTCGATCGCCATCTCGCTGGCCGGCAAGGAAGCCAGGCATCTGGAATCCGCGGCGGGCGTGGCGCGCAAGCTGGTGCAGCATTTCGGTCGCACGCCCTTCGGCCAGCCGGTGCTGCTGAACGTGAACGTGCCCGACGTTGCGCCGGCGGCACTCGGTGCGCTCGAGGTCACGCGCCTGGGGCGCCGGCACAGAGCCGAGCCGGTGGAGAAGACGCGAACGCCGCGTGGCGAAACCGCGTACTGGATCGGCGCGGCTGGCGCGGCGGCGGACGCCGGCCCCGGCACGGATTTTCATGCGGTGGCGGCCAATCGGGTGTCGGTGACGCCGCTGCAGGTGGACCTGACGCACCACGCGCAGCTCAGCATGGTGGAGGCGTGGCTCGGCCGGTGAACGCGCGCAATCTCGCCGGCGTCGGCATGACCTCGCAGCGCACGCGCGAGCGCATGCTCGATCGGCTGCGCGGCAAAGGCATTCGCGACGAGAAGGTGCTCGCGGCGATGGGCGCGGTGCCGCGCCACATGTTCGTCGACGAGGCGCTGGCGAGCCGCGCCTACGAGGACACTGCGCTGCCGATCGGCTTCAGCCAGACCATCTCGCAGCCGTACATCGTGGCTCGCATGATCGAAGCCCTGCGCTCAGGGGACCGTCCCCTCGGCAAAGTGCTGGAGATCGGCACCGGCTGCGGCTACCAGGCGGCAGTGCTGGCGGAGCTCGCGCGCGAGGTGTTCTCGGTGGAGCGCATCCAGGCGCTGCTGGAGCGGGCGCGCGCGAATCTTCGCGGCCTGCGACTGTCCAACCTGCGGCTCACTTACGGCGACGGCAACCTCGGCCTGGACAAGGCAGCACCCTTTGACTCGATCATCGTGGCGGCGGCAGCCCCGGAACTGCCGCAGGCCCTCTTACGGCAACTCGCGCCGGGTGGCAGAATGGTGCTGCCGCTCAAGTCGCCGGACGCGCCGCGCGGCGCGCAACGCCTTGCGCTCTACGAGCGCGGCGCTCGCGGCATCACCGAGACCGTGCTGGAAGCCGTGCGCTTCGTGCCGCTGGAGACTGGAAAACTGTGACTGCTGCCTTGACGCGCTGGATCCTGCTGGCCCTGGCGGTGTTGCTGGGCGCAGCCGGCTGCGGGTCGACGCGGCAGCAGGCCCCGGTGGATGATCGCCGGCCGGCCGCGGCCGCCAAGCCCGCGCCGCAGGCGGCGGTGCCGCCCGCGGCGCCGGCTGCCGGCACCGTCGTGCAGCCCGGGCAGTACGTGGTCAAGCGCGGCGACACCCTCTACAGCATTGCGCTCGAGCACGGTGCGGACTACCGCGATGTCGCGCAATGGAACAAGCTCGAGGACCCGACCAAGATTTCGATCGGACAGCTGCTGAACGTGGCACCGCCCGAAGGCCAGGCCGCCATCCAGATCGGCGCGGCCCGCGGCACGGCTCCGCTGGAGGGGCGCCCATTGGACGGCGCGAGCCCTGCGGCACCCCAGCCGCAGGTGCAGGCGCTGGGCGCGGCCAAGACGGGCCCCAAGGCGCTGCGGCTACCCTACTCGGACCAGAATCTGGCGCTGTTGCAGCAAGGCGAGGCAGCGGTGGCGACCGCCGCCGCGGCGCTGCCCCCGGTAGCAGTGGCTGCAGGCGCAGCAGCCGCGACGCCGCCCAAGCCCGAGCCCGCCAAGCCGGAGGCGCAGAAAAGTGCTGCGGTGGACCGCGACCCGGATGGGATTGATTTCATCTGGCCGGCGAAAGGCAGCGTGCTGGCCGGGTTCTCGGAGCCTGCCAGCAAGGGCCTGGACATCAGCGGCAAGCCCGGCGATCCGGTCGTGGCGGCGGCGGCCGGCCAGGTGCTCTACACCGGCACCGGCATTCGCGGCTTCGGCAAACTGATCGTGATCCGCCACGAAGGCGGCTTCAGCAGCGTCTACGCGCACAACCGCGAGATCCTGGTCAAGGAAGGCCAGTCGGTGGCGCGGGGCCAGCGCATCGCCGAACTGGGCGACTCCGACGCCGACCGGCCCAAGCTGCATTTCGAGATCCGCAAGGCAGGCAAGCCGGTGGATCCGATGCGCTACCTGCCTTCGGGCAAGCCTTCCTGAGACGGCCTACCGCGCCCCGGGTCTTTGCCGGGCGCGCGCCACGCGCAGCGTGTCCGCGAGATCGGACACCGCCATCGCATAGAACACGCTGCGGTTGTAGCGCGTAAGCACGTAGAAATTCTGCAGGCCGAGCCGGTACTCGGCGGGCTTGTCCGGGGAACGCAATTCCAGCAGGACGGCGCGCGTGCCGGCGGGCAGCGCCGTGCCGCGCACTTCGACGCCGGCCTGCGCGAGTTCCTCCAGGCTGTGCCTCGGCAGCGGATTGCCGTCGGCGTAGGCGCCATGGCCGTCGCCGTTCACGCGCGCCGCCCGCTGCACCAGTTCGCCGCGGCGCCAGCCGTGCTGCTTGAGGAAGTTGCCCACGCTGCCGATGGCGTCGGCGGCGTTGCGACTCAGGTCGGACACGCCGTCGCCGTCGAAATCCACCGCGTAGCGCAGGTAGCTGGTCGGCATGAACTGCGGGATGCCGATGGCGCCCGCGTAGGAGCCCTTCAGCGCGAACACGTCGAATTCCATCTCGCGCGCGAACAGCAGGTAGTTCTCCAGCTCCCCGCGGAAGAAGGGCGCGCGCGGCGGATAGTCGAAAGCGAGCGTGGACAGCGAATCGATCACCCGCCAGCGGCCGGTATTGCG
>JANMUO010000143.1:0-2687 GCA_031391655.1 Betaproteobacteria bacterium | reverse complement strand
GCTGGGCGTGAAGCGGAACCGCCGCGAGCGCCGCGGCGAGCAGGACTGCAACGTTTCTCATGGCCCCTCCTCCGTGAGGTTGCAGGGCCTATCGTAGCAGCCCGGCGCGGGGCTCAGTGCATTCCCAGCGAGGCCTCGATGTTGCGCACCATCGCCACCAGGCGCGGGCCGATGTCGTCGTCGAGCTGGCCCTTTCTCAGGATGAAGGCGGGCACCGTGCAGTTGAAGGCCACCACCTCGCCATCCACCGTGCGCCGCATCGGCACGCCGACCGCATGCACTTCGCGCCGGATCTCGCCCAGCGACACGCAAAAGCCGCGGCCGCGGATGTCTTCGAGCGCCTTGTCGATCTGCGGCCGGTACTTGCGGTGCATCTCCGGCTCCTTCACCTTCATCTGATTCAACACCGCCTCGCGCTCGGGCGGCGTGCAGGAAGCGACGAACGCGCGGCCGATCACCGACTGCGCGATCGGCACCGCGGTGCCGATGTCGGGCAGCGTGGCGATGCCGTTGCCGCTGCGGCAGGACTCCACGTACACCATGCTCAGGCGGTCGCGCATGCCCATCGACACCGAGCCGTTGCAGTAGTCGGCCAGTTCCTTCATCAGCGGCCGCGCGATCTGGCGCACGCTCATCGAGGCGAGCAGCGGGTAGCCGATGGAGAGCACCGCCGAGCCGAGCTGGTACTTCCCGAGGCGCATGTTGTGGCGCAGGTAGCCGAGCTTGGTGAGCGTGTAGGTGAGGCGCGACACCGTGGGCTTGGGCAGCCCGGTGCGCACCGAGATTTCCTTGTTGCCGAGCATCGGCTCGAGCGGCGTGAAGCAGCGCAGCACTTCCAGGCCGCGCGCGAGGGTGGTGGCGAACTGGCGGTCGCCTTCGTGCTCGTAGCTGTAGTGCGGCTCGGTGGAAAGCGGTGCAGTGGACTCGGGCGCGCCCATGGCGGTTCCTCTCGTAGAATGTTTCGCGTTTCGATATTCGTTCCGCGACGAAGCAGTGTCAACTTAGTCGTATCATATTTCGCATAGCGAAAACATCAAGGAAATCATGGATAAATCCCCCTTCGATCTCAGCGGTAAGGTTGCGCTGGTCACCGGCTCCACCAGGGGCATCGGCAAGTCCATCGCCGAGGAAATGGCCCGGGCTGGCGCCAAAGTCGTGATCTCCAGCCGCAAGGCGGACGCCTGCGAGCAGGTGCGATCTGAATTCGAGAAGGCAGGCTACGAGGTGCTGGCGCAGGCCTGCAACGTGTCGCGCAAGGAAGAGCTTCAGGCGCTCGTGGATGCGACGGTGAAGCGCTGGGGCCGCATCGACATCGCTGTTTCAAACGCAGCCTCCAACCCCTACTACGGGCCGCTGGCGTCGATCCCGGACGAAGCTTTCGACAAGATATTCAACAACAACGTGAAAAGCGTGCTGTGGCTCGCGGGCATGACGTTACCCGGCATGGCCGAGCGCGGCGGCGGCAGCTACATCACGGTGGGCTCGATCGGCGGCATCATCGCCAACACCGTGATTGGCGCCTACGGCATGTCCAAGGCGGCCGACCACATGCTGGTGAAGAACCTCGCCGCCGAGTGGGGCCCGAAGAACGTGCGCGTCAACGCCATCGCCCCGGGCCTGATCAAGACCGACTTTGCCAAGGCGCTGTGGGAGGACCCCAAGCGCCGCAAGGAGCGCGAGGAGGCCACCCCCTTGAGGCGCCTGGGCGAGCCCAGGGACATCGGCGGGATCGCGGCATTCCTCGCCTCCGAGGCCGCGGCGTTCATCACCGGGCAGTGCATTGTGGCCGACGGCGGAGTTACCATTCTGTAGTCTGTAGGAGGGCTCTCGATGGACCTGAACTATTCGCAGGAAGAACTCGCGTTCCGCGACCAAGTGCGCGGCTGGCTCAAGGCCAACCTGCCCGCCGACCTGCGCGAGAAGATCGCCGATTACGCCGAACTCTCGCGCGAAGACCTGCTGCGCTGGCACAAGATCCTCGCCAAGCAGGGCTGGGTGGCGCCCGCCTGGCCCAAGGAGTGGGGCGGCACGGGCTGGAGCGTCGTGCAGCGCTACATCTTCGAGGAGGAGTGCGGCTTTGCCGGCACGCCGCCGCTGATTCCCTTCGGGCTTTCCATGTGCGGCCCGGTGCTGCACCGCTTCGGCAGCGACGCGCAGAAAAAGCACTTCCTGCCGCGCATCTACAACGGCGAGGATTTCTGGTGCCAGGGCTACTCCGAGCCGGGTTCGGGTTCGGACCTCGCTTCGCTCAAGACCAAAGCCGTGCGCGAGGGCGACCACTACGTGGTCAACGGCCAGAAGACCTGGACCACGCTGGGACACTACGCCGACTGGATTTTCTGCCTCGTGCGCTCCGACTCGAACACCTCCAAGCGCCAGGAAGGCATCTCGTTCCTGCTCATCGACATGAAGACACCGGGCATCACCGTGCGGCCGCTCATCCTGATGGACGGCGGGCACGAGGTGAACGAGGTGTTCTTCGACGACGTGAAGGTGCCGGCGGAGAACCTGGTGCACGAGGAGAACAAGGGCTGGACGGTCGCCAAGTACCTGCTGGGGCACGAGCGCATGAACACCGCGCGCATCGGCACCTCGCGGCGCGAGCTGGAGCGCCTCAAGGAGTTCGCCGCCGCGCAGCTGAAGGACGGAAAGCCGCTCACCGCCGACCCGCGCTTCCGCGACAAGTT
>JANMUO010000095.1:0-8359 GCA_031391655.1 Betaproteobacteria bacterium | reverse complement strand
CCCAGCACCCCGAGCCGCCGGAAATCGGCCTTCTGCCGCTCGATCTGCTCGCCGGCATAGGCCCGGCACAGCCGCAGCGTCTCCTCCGCCGGCAGGTTCCTGCCGTGCTGCTTTTCGATCTGCACCTCGATCGGCATGCCGTGGCAGTCCCAGCCCGGCACGTAGGGCGCGTCGAAACCGGCAAGCGACTTCGACTTCACCACCATGTCCTTCAGGATCTTGTTCACCGCCGTGCCGATGTGGATGTCGCCGTTGGCGTAGGGCGGCCCGTCGTGCAGCACGAACTTCGGGCGCCCTTTGGACACCGCGCGCAAGCGCTGGTAGACGCCCTTGTCCTGCCATTCCTTGACGCGCATCGGCTCTCGCTTGGCGAGGTCGCCGCGCATGGGAAAGGCCGTATCGGGCAGGTTCAGTGTGCTCTTGTAGTCAGGCATTCGTCTTCGTCTTCGAAAAATGGGTCCTGGCCTGCGCCGCATCGCGCGCGATCGCCGCGCGCAGTGCCGGCATGCCGTCGTATTTCTCCTCGTCGCGCAGCTTCGCGAGGAACCGCACCTGCAGGTGCCGCCCGTACAGGTCGCCGGTGTAGTCCAGCAAATGCACCTCCAGCAGCGGCATCGCCGTGGGGTTCACCGTCGGCCGCCGCCCGACGCTCGCCACCCCCGGCCGCCAGCCGCCCTCGGACGCGATGCGGCACTCGACGACAAAGATGCCGGCCAGCGGCGCCCGGTGGCGCAGCACGATGTTGGCCGTCGGAAATCCCAGCTCGCGCCCGAGTTTTGCGCCGTGCGCCACGCGGCCGCTCATCGCATAGTGCCTGCCGAGCAGCCGCCGCGCGGCCTCCAGTTCGCCAGCGGCAAGCGCCGCGCGCACCGCCGAACTCGATACGCGCACGCCCTCCAGCGCGACATCGGGCATCGCCTCCAGCTCGAAGCCGTGGCGCACGCTCATCTGGCCCAGCAATGCAAAGTCGCCGCCGCGCCTGGCGCCGAAGCGGAAATCGCGCCCCACCAGCAGCCAGGCGGCGCGCAAGGCGCGCACCACGATCTCCTCGACGAAGCGCTCCGACGCCAGCGCCGCAAGCCGCGCGTCGAAGCGCGCGACATGCACTCGGTTCACCCCGGCCGCCGCCATCAACTCCAGCTTGTCGCGCAGGCGCGTGAGCCGCGCCGGCGCGGTGGCCGGCGAGAAAAACTCGCGCGGATGCGGCTCGAAGGTCAATACGCAGGAAGGCAACTTCAGGGCGAGCGCGCGCGCCGCCGTGCGCTCGAGCATCGCCTGATGGCCGAGGTGCACGCCGTCAAAGTTGCCGATAGTGAGCGCCACCCGGCGGCTCCCCGGCGCAATGAACCCGTGCGTGACCTGCATCAGCGTGTGTAAAATACTGATTATAGTGGCTTTCAGGGAGGCTCCGATGCAGACCCTCGAACAGCAGATGAGTTTCTACGCGGCCTACCACCAGGACGCGCGCAACAAGGCGACGCATTTCGTCGGCGTGCCGATGATCATCTTCGGCCTGTTCATCGCGCTGGGCTGGGCACGCATCGAGGTGGGGGGCATCACGCTGACGGCCGCCATGCTGCTCGCAGCAGCGGTGCTGGTCTGGTATTTCCTGCTCGATCTGCCGCTCGCCTTGGCGATGCTCGTGACCAACGCGGTGCTGCTGTACCTCGCGGACCTCGTATCGCAGCAACCGATTGGCGTTGGCGCAGCCTGGTTCCTCGTGTTCTTCGGCGGCGGTTGGGTGATCCAGCTTGTCGGCCACGCCTTTGAGGGCCGCAAGCCCGCCCTGGCGGACAACTTCTTCCAGATCTTCGTGGCGCCAATTTTCCTGGCGGCGGAAGTGTTCTTCGCGCTGGGCTACAAGCCCGCGCTGCACGCCGCGGTGCAGAAGCGCGCGCTGGAAATGCGCGCCGCAGCCGGCATTGCCGACCGCACCGCGACGGCCTGAGCGCTCAGTTCAGGCGCGCGCATAGCGCGCCCAGCTCGACCAGCCTGGCGCGCACCTCGTCGATGTCCGGCGCCTCCGGCTCGCGCTCGGAGTAGTCCGACAGGTCCTTGAGCGCCGCGCGGTAGCACTCCAGCCGCTGGTAGACCAGGCCGCGCTCGCGCAGCTCGCCGTGGGCGTCGGGCGCCACCATCAGCATGCGGTTGAGCACCGCGAGCAGGCGCTCGGGCTTGTCCGCTTCCCGGTAAATGCCTTTCAGGTTACGCAGGAGGCGCGCCAGGATCTGCCGCTTACCCGCAGGCTCGAGGAACTGGTCGAGCGGCAGTTCGTCCACGGGCAGCGGTCCGGTGGCGCCTTCGGGAATCACGCGCCGCAGCCGCGCGCGCAGGTCCGCTTCCGACTGCGGTTCGCCTCCCGAGAACGGGTCGAGCACCAGCATCGAGCCGCGCAGCGGCAGCCGGACCAGGAAATGCCCGGGGAAGGACACCCCTTCGAGCGCAAGGCCGATGCGCCTGCCGATTTCCAGGTAGAGCACCGAGAGCGTCAGCGGGATGCCGGTGCGCCTGTCGAGCACTTCGTTCAGGTAGCTGTTGCGCGGGTCATAGTAGTGGTCGGCATTGCCGCTGAAGCCGAGCTCGTCGAACAGGAACTGGTTCAGCGCCACGATCCTCTCCTCGGTGTCGCGGGCCTGCGGCAGGCGGCCCCGCAGGCGCGCGGCGTGCCGTTCGATCTCGCCCAGGTAGCCTTCCACGTCGAGCCCCGGATAGGCGTCTTGCGAAATCAGCAGGCAGGCGCGCGCGAGGTCGATCTCCGCCTCGTCGCGCGCCATCAGTTCGGCGAAGCGGTCGGCCTCCGGCATCACCCCGCCTCGCGGCGCAGGAAATCGCGCCAGCGCATGCCGAACGCGAACAGCAGACCAAGATACACGCCGGCCCCCAGCAGCACCAGTCCCGCCACCGCCGGGACCTTCATCTGCCCGGGCGCGCCCAGCCACCAGGCTGCGGAGCCCATGGCGAAGTACAGCGCCGCAGCCATCGCCACCACCGCAACAGCGACCTTGGCGGCGAACGCCGCCCAGCCGGGTTGCGGCGCGTAGATGCCGTGGCGGCGCAATTGCAGATAGAGCAGCGCGGCATTGAGGCAGGCGCCCAGGCCGATCGCCAGCGCGAGGCCGGCGTGCTGCAGCGGCCCGATGAACGCCAGATTCATCGCCTGCGTCGCCACCAGCGTGAACACCCCGATCTTCACCGGCGTGACGACGTTCTGGCGCGCGTAAAAGCCCGGCGCCAGGATCTTCACCAGGATCATGCCGACCAGCCCGACGCTGTAGGCCACGAGCGCCTGGCGCGTCATCCAGGCATCCTCGGCGGTGAAGCGGCCGTAGTGGAACAGCGTCGCGATCAGCGGCAGCGCGAGCACCGCCAGCGCCGCGGCCGCCGGCACCGCCAGCAGCAGCGTCACGCGCAGCCCCCAGTCGAGCAGCTTGCCGTACTCCCCGACCGCGCCGCTGGCGTGGTGGCGCGACAAGCTGGGCAAGAGGATTGTTCCCACCGCCACGCCAAGCACGCCCGCCGGGAACTCCATCAGGCGGTCGGCGTAGTACAGCCAGGAAACGCTGCCGGAGATGAGGAAGGAGGCAAAGATAGTGTTGATGAGGAGCGAAATCTGGCTCACCGACACGCCGAACAGTGCCGGCGCCATGAGCTTGAGCACGCGCGCCACCCCGGGATGCTTCAGGTTGAGGCGCCAGCGCGGCAGCATGCCGATGCGCGCGAGGAACGGCAGCTGCAGGGCGAGCTGCAGCGCACCGCCGATGAACACCGCCCAGGCAAGCGCCAGCACCGGGGGGTCGAAACGCTCGGCGAAGAACGCCGCAGCGACGATGAACGACACGTTGAGCAGCACCGGCGTGAACGCCGGCACGGCGAAGCGGCTCCAGGCGTTGAGCACGCCGGCGGCCAGCGCCACGAGCGAAATGAAGGCGATGTACGGGAAAGTGATGCGCAGCAGGCTGACCGTGAGCTCGAACTTGCCCGGATCGGCGGCAAAGCCCGGCGCGGACACATAGACGATGAAGGGCGCCGCGGCGACGCCCAGCGCGGCCGCCACGACCAGCGCGATGCCCAGCACCGTGGCCACGCAGTCCACCAGCGTGCGGGTGTCCTCGGGCGACTGCCGGTTGCGGTACTCGGACAGAATCGGCACGAAGGCCTGCGAGAACGCGCCCTCGGCAAAGAGGCGCCGCAGCAGGTTGGGGATGCGAAAGGCGACGAAGAAGGCGTCCGTGGCCAGGCCGGCGCCGAACATCCGCGCGATGAAGAAGTCACGCACATAGCCCAGCACCCGCGACAGGAAGGTCATGCTGCTCACGGTGGCCAGGGCGCGGAGCAGGTTCATGTTAAACTCCGCCCCACTTTTTCCGCATCGGATCGACGCCATGGCCAACATCAAATCCGCGCGCAAGGCAGCCCGTCAGGCAGTCAAGCGCCGCGCGCACAACGCCTCGCTGCGCACGCAGCTCTCGAGCGCGGTCAAGCACGTGAAGAAAGCGATCGCCGCCGGCGACAAGGCGAAAGCCACCGCCGCGCTGGAGAAATCGCGCGGCGTGATCGACCGCATCGCCGCCAAGGAAGTGGTGCACAAGAACCACGCCGCGCGGCAGAAAAGCCGCCTCGCGCAAGCCATCAAGGCGATGCCCTAACCGCGTCATTCGGTATCGCCCGCGCGCAGCTGCCGGGCGAGCGCCGTACGCTCCGCCACGCGCCCGTCCCGGGTGCGCAGTTCGTTGTCTTTCGCGAAGCTCATCAGGAAGCGGTAGGCCATCGGCTCGACCTGCTCGAGCCGCACGTCCACGACCACGCAGCGCACGCCCGCGGCGGTGACCGGGTGGACGTAGGGCGAGTACTGCATGCGCTGGTCGCTGCCAAACGCCGCCATCACCCCGCACAGCCGCTCCGCCCAGTCGCTCGGCCGGAAGGGTTGGCCATCGAGGGTGACGCCCTGGATGACGAACTCGACGATGGCCGGCTCGGTCATGCGGAATTATACTTGCGCCCCTCATGGCGAAGCCCGTCAGCCGCATCCTCGTCGTCAACGACGAGCACCTCGTCCTGCGCGAGTTCGTCAAGGGACTGAACGCGGCGGCCCGGTCGCTGGACAACCCGCTCGGCATCACCTTCGCCGGCGTCACCACTGCCAAGGAGGCCCTCGCCTCGATCGAATCCGACGGCGACATCCAGGCGGTGCTGGTGGACGACCGGCTCTACACGCTGGGCAAGAACAATGGTTCCCGGAAATTGCAGGTCTCCGCGCTGGAGTTCGTCCAGCGCATCACGCGCTTTCGCCCGGAGCTGGACGTCTACATCCTCATCGCGCAGGAGAAGGAAGACGACGTGGTGGATGCCCTGTTCACCGAGTCGGTGGACGGCTACTTCTACCGCGAGGAGCGCGACTACCGCGGCATCTACCGCATCGTCAACGCGCAGATCCAGGAGCGCGCGCGCACGCCCTTCACCGACCAGCTGAAGAACTACGTCTGGATGGCGAAGGACCAGTGGCACACGCCGGGCCACTCCTCGGGCGAATCCCTGCGCGGCAGCCCCTGGGTGAACGACTTCTACGAGTTCATGGGCGAGCACGTGTTCGACGCGGATCTCTCGGTGTCGGTGCCGATGCTCGATTCCCTCATGGATCCCAAGGGCGTGATCGCCGAGGCGCAGGCGATGGCGGCGAAGGCCTTCGGCGCGCGGCGCACCTTCTTCGCCACCAACGGCACTTCCACCGCCAACAAGGTCATCTTCCAGACGCTGCTCGCGCCCGGCGAGAAGCTGCTGCTGGACCGCAACTGCCACAAGAGCGTGCATCACGGCGTGGTGCTCTCGGGCGCGCATCCCGTGTATCTCGATTCGGCGCTCAACCGCAAATACGGCCTGTACGGCCCGGTGCCGAAGAAGACACTGCTCGAGGCGATCCGCCGGCATCCGGACGCCGAAGCGCTCATCCTCACCTCCTGCACTTACGACGGGCTGCGCTACGACCTCGCCCCGATCGTCGAGGCCGCGCACGCGAAGGGCATCAAAGTGATCGTGGACGAGGCCTGGTACGGCTTCGCGCGCTTCCACCCGGAGTTCCGGCCCACGGCTCTGGAGGCCGGCGCCGACTACGCCACGCAGTCCACGCACAAGGTGCTGTCGGCGTTCTCGCAGGCGTCGATGATCCACGTCAACGACCCGGGCTTCCGGGAGCACCTGTTCCGCGAAAACTTCAACATGCATACCTCCACCAGCCCGCAGTACGGGCTGATCGCGAGCCTCGACGTGGCGAGGAAGCAGGCGGTGATGGAAGGCTACAAGCTGCTCTCGCGCACGCTCGCGCTCGGCAAGGAGCTGCGCGGGCAGATCAATTCCACCGGGGTGTTCCGCGTCCTCGAGCTGGAGGATCTGCTGCCCGACGAGGTGAAGCACGACGGCATCCGCCTCGACCCGACCAAGGTCACCATCGACATTTCCGGCTGCGGCTACACGGTGGACGACCTGCAGAAGGAACTGTTCGAGCGCTACAACATCCAGACGGAGAAGAGCACCTTCAATACGCTGACCCTGCTCCTGACCATCGGCACCACCCGCTCCAAGGTGTCGCGCCTGTACGACGCGCTGATGCGCATCGCGCGGGGCAAGCGCGCGCCGCGCCGCCTGGTGCGCACCCCGGAGATCCCCAAGTTCACCAAGCTGCGCTACCTGCCGCGCGACGCCTACTACTGCGGCGGCGAGCTGGTCCCCGTGTTCGACGACAAGGAGCGCGTCAACAGGGCCCTCGCGCGGCGCGTGTGCGCCGACCAGATCGTGCCCTACCCGCCGGGCATCCCGGTGCTGGTGCCCGGCCAGGTGATCACGCGGGATATCGCGGAATACGTCGCCAGCATGCTGCGCTCACAGAAGCGCATGGAGGTGCACGGTGTAGTCTATGAGGGCTACCAGCCCTGCATCCGGGCGCTCAAGCCCGCCGAAGAGCGCGGGCTGCACCGCATCGGCTAGCGCTAGCCTGCCGCGGCGAATACAGGTAAAGTTTCCTTCCAACGGCGGCGTGGGCCGCCGTTTTGCATTGTGGGGGAAGACGCCATGAGCCACGTGATGAACACCTACGCCCGGCAGTCGGTGGCGTTCGTGCGCGGCCAGGGCGTGTGGCTCTACGACGAGGCGGGCAGGCAGTATCTCGATGCGCTGGCCGGCATCGCCGTGAACACGCTCGGCCACAACCACCCGCGGCTGGTACGCGCGCTCACCGAGCAGATCGGCCGCATCATCCACTGCTCGAACCTCTTCCAGGTCCCCCTGCAGGAGCAGGCGGCGGACCGCCTCGCGGAGATCACCGGGCTGGACGAGGTGTTCTTCTGCAACTCGGGCCTTGAGGCCAACGAGGCCGCCATCAAGGTGGCACGCAAGTACGGGCACGACCGCGGTATCAACGAGCCCGCGATCATCGTCATGGAGAAGTCTTTCCATGGACGGTCCCTGGCCACGCTCTCCGCCGGCGGCAGCCGCAAGGTGCAGGCCGGCTTCGAGCCGCTGGTGCAGGGCTTCGTGCGCGTACCGCTCAACGACCTCGACGCCGTGCGCCAGGTGGCGTCGCACAACAAGAACGTGGTGGCGGTATTCATCGAGCCGATCCAGGGCGAAGGCGGCATCAACGTCTCGCGCCTGGACTACCTGCGCGGCCTGAAGGAAATCTGCGACCAGAACCAGTGGCTGTTCATGTCGGATGAAGTGCAGTGCGGCCTGGGGCGTACCGGCAAGTGGTTCGTCTACCAGCACGCCGGCTTCCAGCCCGACGTGGTGCCCCTCGCCAAGGGCCTGGCCGGCGGCGTTCCGGTGGGCGCCTGCGTGATCGGCAACCGCGCCAGCGGCGTGTTCAAGCCCGGCAACCACGGTTCCACCTTCGGCGGCAACCCGCTTGCCATGTGCGGCGTGGTGACGACGCTCGACACCATGAAGGACGAAGGGCTGCTGGAGAACGCGCTCAAGGTCGGCGACGCGATCAAGGGTGGATTGGCGTCGGCGCTCGCCGGCATCGCCGGCGTGGTGGAAGTGCGCGGCATGGGCATGATGATCGGCGTGGAACTGGACCGGCCCTGCGGCGAGCTGGTGAAGATGGGGCTGGACGCGGGCCTGGTGTTCAACGTCACCGCCGACAACGTGATCCGCCTGCTGCCGGCGCTGGTGATGACCGAGGTCGAGGGCCGGCAGGTGGTGGAGCGGCTCGTGCCGCTGGTCAAGGCGTTCCTCGGGCAGTCCGTCGTCGCCCCGCGCACCCCCCCGGCGCCCAGAAATACGGCGCACCCCCCCATGGCGAAGCAGCGCCAATTCCAGCCAATCAACGACTTAACGCGCGCCGAGTTCGAGCACGTGTTGGCGCGCA
>JANMUO010000047.1:0-1549 GCA_031391655.1 Betaproteobacteria bacterium | reverse complement strand
CGATCTACGGCATCGGCCGCGCGCGCGCGCGCGCGATATGCGCCGCCGCCGGCGTCGAGAAGACGCGCCAGATCAAGGAGCTGTGCGATGCCGAGATGGAGCGCCTGCGCGAGCAGGTGACGCGCCTCACGCTCGAGGGCGACCTGCGGCGCGAAGTATCGATGTCGATCAAGCGGCTGATGGACCTGGGCTGCTACCGCGGCGTGCGCCATCGCAAGGGCCTGCCGGTGCGCGGCCAGCGCACGCGCACCAACGCGCGCACGCGCAAGGGGCCGCGCAAGTCCGCCATCAAGCTCAATGTGCCGGCCGGCAAAGCCGCCTAAGACTCAGGACCAGGAACCAGCCCAATGGCCACCAAGCCCGCCCCCAGCTCGCAACAGATGCAGCAGACCGCCGCGACGCGCGCGCGCAAGAAGGTCAAGAAAAACGTGGCCGAGGGCATTGCCCACGTGCACGCGTCGTTCAACAACACCATCGTCACCATCACCGACCGCCAGGGCAACACGCTGTCCTGGGCGACCTCGGGCAACGCCGGCTTCAAGGGCTCGCGCAAATCGACGCCGTTCGCGGCGCAGATGGCCGCCGAGCGCGCGGGTCGCGCGGCGCAGGAATGCGGCGTGAAGAACATTGAAGTGCGCATCAAGGGCCCGGGGCCCGGCCGCGAGTCCGCGGTGCGCGCGCTCAACGCGATCGGCCTGAAGATCGGCAGCATCGCGGATGTGACCCCGGTTCCGCACAACGGCTGCCGCGCTCCCAAGCGCCGCCGCGTCTAAGCAGGCAAGGAGAACGCATGGCCAGAAACCTCGACGCCAAGTGCCGGCAATGCCGCCGCGAGGGCGAGAAGCTGTTCCTCAAGGGTGAGAAGTGCTTCACCGACCGCTGCGCGGTGGAGCGGCGTAGCTACGCTCCCGGCCAGCATGGCCAGAAAAGCGGGCAGCGCATGTCCGATTTCGGCAAGCAGCTGCGCGAGAAGCAGAAGCTGCGCCGCATCTACGGCGTGCTGGAGCGCCAGTTCCGCAACACCTACGCCCAGGCCGCGCGCTCCAAGGGCGTCACCGGCGAGCGGCTGCTGCAGATCCTGGAGTCGCGCCTCGATAACGTCGCCTACCGCATGGGCTTCGGCGCCTCGCGCAGCGAAGCGCGGCAGGTGGTGCGCCACAACGGCGTCCTCGTGAACGGCAAGCGCGTCAACATTCCGTCCTATGAAGTCAGCCCCGGCGACGTGATCGAAGTCGCCGAGAAGTCGAAGGCGCAGCTCCGCATCAAGGCCTCGGCCGAAGCGGCCGAGTCGCGCGGCATTCCCGAGTGGATCGAAGTGGACACCAAGGCGCTCAAGGGGAAGTTCAAGTCTCTCCCGGCGCGCGCCGACATGTCCTCCACGATCAACGAGAGCCTGATCATCGAACTGTACTCGAAGTAACAAGGTAAACCATCCCATGCCCCAGACCGGATTCCTCAAGCCGCGCATCGTCGATGTGCAGAACCTTTCCCCGTCGCACGCCAAGGTGACGATGGAGCCCTTCGAGCGTGGCTACGGCCACACGCTGGG
>JANMUO010000015.1:0-3195 GCA_031391655.1 Betaproteobacteria bacterium | reverse complement strand
CGGCGGACTGGATGCTGCGAATCCTGTCGATTACCCGATCGAGCGTCGCGGCCATCGCCTGGTGAACTTTCGCGTGTTCTTCGCCTTCGACGAAATGAGGCTCGTATCCATAGCCGCGGAAAAGATGGTCGAGCTCCTCGTGGCTCACGCGGCCCAGCACTGTGGGACTCGCGATCTTGTAGCCGATCAGGTGGAGGATCGGCAGAACGGCGCCGTCATGCGCGGGGTTCAGAAACTTGTTCGAGTGCCAGCTCGTGGCCAGCGGCCCGGTCTCGGCCTCACCGTCGCCGACGACGCATGCGACGATCAGATCCGGGTTGTCGAACGCCGCGCCATAGGCGTGCATCAGCGAGTATCCGAGCTCGCCGCCCTCGTGGATGGAACCGGGCAGTTCGGGCGACACGTGGCTGGGAATGCCGCCTGGAAACGAGAACTGCTTGAACAGCCGCTGCATACCGCGCGCGTCCTGGGAAACCGCGGGATAGACCTCGCTGTAGGTACCCTCGAGATAGGTATTCGCCACGAGCCCCGGGCCGCCATGCCCCGGGCCGATCACGTACATCACGTTGAGATCCTGTTGCGTGATGATGCGGTTCAGGTGCACGTAAATGAAATTAAGACCCGGTGTCGTCCCCCAGTGCCCCAGCAGTCGCGGCTTCACGTGCTCGATGGAAAGCCGCGCCTTGAGCAGCGGGTTGTCGAGGAGATAAATCTGGCCCACCGAAAGATAGTTCGCGGCGCGCCAGTAGGCATTCATTTTCGCGAGGAGGTCGGACGAGAGCGGTTCGATCATGGGGTTGCCTTGTCAGCAGGGAAATGGTCGTTCAGGCGTCATGCAGGATGCGCTGAGCCGCCCGTGCAATCATCGCTTCCTCATCGGTACGGATCATGCGCACGGTGACCGTGCCCGCAGCGGCAGAGATGACGTCTTCATTCGCCCTGTTTCTGTTTTCATCCAGCGCCACGCCGAGGAATGCAAGGCGCTCGCAGATGCGCTGGCGGATCACCGGTGTGTTCTCGCCAATGCCGCCCGAGAAAACCAGTGTCTCGAGGCCACCAAGGGCCGTGGCGAAGGCGCCTATCGATTTCATGACCTGATAGCAGTACAGCGCCACGGCCTCCGCTGCGCGTACATCGTCGGCTTCACGAGACAGCAGTTCGCGCATGTCCGCGCTGGTCTCCGATATGCCCAGGAGTCCCGATTCGTGATTCACCATGCGATGAAACTGTTCGGCACTCATGCTCTCGCTTTGCGCGAGGTACCACGCAAGTCCGGGATCGAGGTCTCCGGAGCGCGTGCTCATCGGCACTCCGGCGGCAGGCGTGAATGCCATCGTCGTATCCACGCTCTTGCCGTGCCGTACCGCGGCGAGGCTGGACCCACTACCAAGATGAGCAAGGATGACGCGTCCACGCGATGCGTCGGTGCCTGCAACGCGCTCGAGTTCCTGCATGAGAAACGCATAGGAAAGACCGTGAAAGCCGAAGCGCCGGATGCCTTTCTCATTGAAGCGCCGCGGAATGGGCAGGAGCTGCGCGATGCGCGGCATGTCGCGGTGGAAAGCGGTATCGAAGCACGCCACCTGCAGGACGCTCGGCAAGCGCCGGGAAATGCGTTCGATCAGGTCGATCTCCCCCGGCAGGTGCTCGGGGCTGTACGCGCTGATCCCGCGCAGCGCCTGCACGAGCTGATCATCGACCCGCTGCGGTGCGCTGTATCGCGGACCGCCGTGCACCACGCGGTGCCCCACCGCCTTGACTGCAGACAGGAGATCCGCCTGTTCGAGCCAGCCGACCAGCGCGCTTGCGGCGCCGCCGTGGTCGCGGGCATCGATTGCGCGACTCTGCGCGCCTGCGCCCGTCGAGTCGTCGACGTTGAGCGTCGTGCCGGAAAGACCGATACGGTCAATCTTTCCGCGCAGGCGCCGCAACAGCGGTTCGGTCGCGTCGTACAACGCGAATCTGATGCTCGATGAGCCCGCATTGACCGCAAGCACGGATGCCGGATTCATCGGCTCTCGCGATTCGTTTCCGCGGCCTCGCGCAAGGCGCCATCGACGATCGCCTGCGCCTCTTCGAGCACCAGGCGCAGGTGATCCGCGCCCAGGAAGCTTTCGGCATAAATTTTGTAGACGTCCTCGGTGCCCGAAGGTCGAGCCGCGAACCAGGCGCTCGCGGTTTCGACTTTTATGCCGTCGATCGGCGCGCCAGTGGCGGGGACGTGCGTGAGCACGCGTTGCACTGGCTGCCCGGCAAGTTCGGTGAGCCGCACCTGCTCGGCCGAGAGGCGCTTTAGCACCTGCTTCTGGGCGGGGGTAGCGGGCGCGTCCTTGCGCGCGTAGACAGGCTTCCCGAGCTCGGCGGTCAACTCGCGATAGATTTCCCCCGGGTCGCGGCCGAGGCGCGCGGTGATCTCGGCAGCGAGCAATGCCGCGGCGATGCCGTCCTTGTCCGTCGTCCACACCGTGCCGTCACGCCGGAGGAATGAAGCGCCGGCACTCTCTTCGCCGGCAAAGCCAAGCGAGGCGTCGAGGAGCCCGTCCACAAACCACTTGAATCCGACCGGCACTTCGTGCAGCGTCCGGCCGAGCTTGGCAGCAACGCGATCGATCATCCGGCTGCTGACGATCGTCTTGCCTACGCCCGCGCGCGGGCTCCACTGCGGCCGGTGCGCGAACAGGTAGAAGATTGCGACCGAGAGATAGTCGTTCGCGGGAAGCAGACCCGCGCCCGGTGTAACGATCCCGTGCCGGTCGTGGTCGGTATCGCACGCAAATGCGATGCGGAAGCGGTCTTTGAGCGCGATCAGGCTGCGCATGGCGTAAGCGGACGATGGATCCATCCGGATCTGCCCATCCCAGTCCACACTCATGAAGCCGAATGCAGGATCGACGGTCTCGTTCACCGGCGTGAGATCGAGCCGAAAACGCTCCGCGATGCGCGCCCAGTAGTGCACGCCGGCGCCGCCGAGAGGATCGACGCCCAGTGCGATGTTCGCAGCGCGTATGACGTCGAAATCAATGACGCTCGCGAGGTCACTGGTGTAGGCGTCGAGAAAGTCGTGGCGGTGCGTCGTGGGCGCGGCCAGCGCTTCAGCACACGAAACGCGGCGCACTCCGCGCAGGCCGCGTTCGAGGTACTCGTTCGCTCTCGTCTCGACGCGCGGGGACGCAAGCGTGAACGGCGAGCCGGCGG
>JANMUO010000276.1:0-2445 GCA_031391655.1 Betaproteobacteria bacterium | reverse complement strand
CGGCAGAGCGCAGGCCGGCGATATCCGCCGCGGCGAATCCCCAATCGGCGAGGGCCTTGCTTCCGCCAGCGCCGCGCTCGGGCGGCACGCGGCTTACTTCGGCGGGGGTCGCGGAAAAGCGCGGCGCGGGCGCCGGCTGTTCCAGGCGCGCGACACTAACGTAGCCGCGGCGCGCGAGATTGTGCGGGTGGCGCCTGGCCTCGGAAAATGACAGCACCGGCGCGAAGCACGCATCCGACCCCTCGAACACCTTCACCCACTCGTCGCGTGTCTTTGCCTTGAACGTGCGCGCGAAGGCGTCGCGCATTTCCGGCCAGCGCGCGCGGTCGTTCTGCGCGGGCAGGCCGCTGAGCCCGAGGCGCTGCAACAGTTCCTCGAAGAACTTCGCCTCGATCGCGCCGATGGCGATGTACCTGCCGTCCTTGGTTTCGTAGCAGTCGTACCAGGGCGCGCCGGTGTCCAGGATGTTCACGCCGCGCTCTTCGCTCCAGCGCCCTGCGGCGAGAAAGCCCGAGAACATGGCGGCGAGGAGCGAGGCGCCTTCCACCATGGCGGCGTCCACCACCTGGCCCTGGCCGGTCTTCTGCGCGTGCAGCAGCGCGCAGGCGATGCCGAAGCCGAGAAGCATGCCGCCGCCGCCGAAATCACCCACGAGGTTCAGCGGCGGTACCGGCGCCTGGCCCTTGCGGCCGAAGGCGTTCAGCACGCCGGCAAGCGCGATGTAGTTGATGTCGTGGCCGGCGCGCTGGGCGAGCGGGCCGTCCTGGCCCCAGCCCGTCATGCGGCCGTACACCAGCTTCGGGTTCGCCTTGAGGCAGGCGTCCGGCCCCAGGCCCAGGCGCTCCATCACGCCGGGGCGAAAGCCCTCGATCAGCGCGTCGGCGCGCGCGACGAGCTCGAGCGCGGCGCCGGCGGCTTCCTTGGATTTCAGGTCGAGTGTGACCGAGCGCCGGCCGCGCATCATCACGTCCATCCAGCGCTCGCGCTTCAGGCCGAGGTCGGTGGAAGCGGGGCGGTCCACCAGCAGCACGTCGGCGCCCATGTCGGCGAGCAGCATGCCGGCGAAGGGGCCGGGGCCGATCGCCTCGAATTCGAGGACCTTGATGCCGGAGAGCGGGCCCGGCATCTACTGGTCGAGCTTCACGCCGAGGTCGCGGATCACCTTGCCCCAGCGCGCGTCGAGGTCGCGCGCGACACGCGTCATTTCCGCGGGCGGCATGCCCGAGGCTTCCGAGCCGCCCTTGGCGAAGAGCTCCTTCACGTCGGGGTGCAGGATGCCCTTCACGAGGTGCTGGTACACCGCCTCGACTGTCGCGGGCGGCATGCCGGCCGGGCCCCAGAACCAGAGGTAGCCCCACATGCCCACGTCGTAGCCCAGCTCGCGCATGGTGGCGAGGTGGGGCAGCGCCTCGTAGCGCGTCTCCGCGGCCGCGGCGAGCATCTTCACCCTGCCGGTCTTCGCGTTGGAGATCGCGGTGGTCGGGCCGTCGAAGAAGATCTGCGTGACGCCGGAGAGGTGGCCCTGCATCGCGTCGCCGCTGCCCTTGTAGGGCACGTGCACGATGTCGATGCCCGCCAGGCGCTTGAACAATTCGCCGTTCAGGTGCGAGGTGGAGCCGGAGCCGAACGAGGCGTAGTTCAGCTTGCCCGGGTTCGCCTTGGCGTACTCCACCAAACCGCGGATGGAGTTGTAGGGCTGCGACACGTGCGCCGTGAGGATGGTCGCGGACTTGGCGCCGGCGGTGACCGGCGTGAAATCCTTGAACGCGTCCCAAGGCGGCGCCTTGTACAGGTGCGGGATCTGCACGTGCGTGGCGATGGTGTAGAGCAGGGTGTGGCCGTCGGGCGCCGCCTTCTGCACTTCGCGCGCGCCGATCACGGTGGAGCCGCCGGGCCGATTCTCCACCACCACGGAGGCACCCAGCGATTCGCCCATCTTCTGCGCAATGGCGCGAGCCTGGATGTCGGTCTGGCCGCCCGGTGCGAAGGGCACCACGAGCTTCACCGGCCGCGCGGGGGACCAGTCCGCGAGAGCGGAGGTGGCAAGCAACAGCAGCAGGATGAAGCGCAGCAAGGTCAGTAGTTCAGGTTCGGCGCCAGCCAGCGCTCCATCGCAGCGAGGTCCATGCCCTTGCGATGCGCGAAATCGGCCACCTGGTCGCGCTCGATCTTGCCGACGGCGAAGTAGCGCGACTGCGGATGGGAGAAGTAGAAACCGCTCACCGCCGCGGTGGGCAGCATGGCGAACGACTCGGTGAGCTCGAGGCCCGCGTTCCTGCCGGCATCGAGCACGCGGAACAGATCGCCCTTCTCGGTGTGGTCGGGGCAGGCGGGGTACCCCGGCGCCGGGCGAATGCCGGCATATTTCTCCGCCACCATTTCGTCGTTGCTGAGCTTCTCGTCCTGCACGTAGCCCCAGAACGTGGTGCGCACGAGGTAATGCAG
>JANMUO010000272.1:0-11636 GCA_031391655.1 Betaproteobacteria bacterium | reverse complement strand
CGGCGAGCTGCTCGAGCGGGATCACCACATCCTCGTTGATCTTGAAGGCGTTGGTGTGGCGCGCGATGGCCGCGGTGCGCGCGCGGTCTAGCCAGAAGCGCTTGCGCGCCTCGGGCGAGACGGCGACGAATCCCTCGCCGCCGCGCGCGTTCGCCAGGCGCACCACCGCCGAGGCGGCACTCGCCACCTCGTCCACGTTGTCGCCCGTCAGGTCACCGATCAGCACCATGCGCGGGTGTTCGCCGCGGCGCGCCTTGGTGGCGTAGCCCACCGCCTTCACGTAGCGCGCGTCCAGGTGCTCAAGTCCGGCCAGGCGCACGCGCGGCAGGGCGTCCACGTAGGCCTTCACCTCGACGATGGCGGGCACCGATTCGCTCGCCTGGCCGAAGAACTCCAGGCACACCGTGCGCGTGTGCGCGGGCATGGTGTGCAGGATGAAACGCGCGGCAACGATGATGCCGTCGCAGCCCTCCTTTTGCACTCCGGGCAGGCCGGCGAGGAACTTGTCGGTGACATCCTTGCCCAGGCCCGTCTTCCTGAACGCGGACCCGGGGATCTCGATCGCGCGCTCCTCGAGCAGCTTCTTGCCGTCCCTGCCAAAGCGCCGTACGTGGAACACAGCCTTGTCCGTGTCGTGCAGGCGACCCAGGTTGTGGTTGTAGCGCTCCACCTCGACCCACTCGGCCTGCGGCGTGACCATCTTCCACCAGGTGAGGTTGTCGATCGCCGTGCCCCACAGCACCGCCTTCTTGCCGCCGGCGTTCATCGCCACGTTGCCGCCGATGCAGGAGGCGTCCGCCGAGGTCGGGTCCACCGCGAACACCAGCCCGGCGCCGTCGGCCGCCTCCATCACGCGCTTGGTGACCACGCCGGCGCCGGCGCGGATGGTCGGCACGCGCTGCGGCACGCCGATCAGCTCGCGGTGCTCGATGTCCCCCAGGGTCTCCAGCTTCTCGGTATTGATGATCGCCGAGCGGCGCGTGAGCGGTATCGCGCCGCCGGTATAGCCGGTGCCGCCCCCGCGCGGAATGATGGTCAGGCCGAGCGCGATCAGCTCGCGCACCAGCGGCAGCACCTCGTCCTCGCTGTCGGGCGACACCACCAGGAAGGGATATTCGACGCGCCAGTCGGTGGCGTCGGTGACGTGCGAGACGCGCGCATAGCCGTCGAAGGCGATGTTGCCGCGGTGGGTGGCGCGCTTCAGGCGCTTGAGGGCCTTCCTGCGCAGTGCGCGCGTCTCGGCGAACGAAGCGCCGAACTTTTCCACGGCAGCGCGCGCCACCGCGAGGAGCTGCATCACCTTTTCGCTGTCGCCGCGGCGCGTTTCGATCTCGGCGAGCCGCCGGCGCATGCCCTCGAGCACCAGTTTGCGGGTGCGTCTGCTCTCGATCAGGCCGTCTTCGAGATAGGGATTGCGCTGGATTGCCCACATCTCGCCCAGTACTTCGTAGAGCATGCGCGCCGAACGGCCGGTGCGCCGCTCGGCGCGCAGCTCGGTGATCAGCTGCCAGCCTGGCGCCCCGAGCAGCCGCAGCACGATCTCGCGGTCGGAAAACGACGTGTAGTTGTAAGGGATCTCGCGCAGGCGGGTGTTCATGCGGGCGGCTCTGCGGCTTCCGGCGCGGCGAACACGTCGCGGTAGCTGGCGAAGAAGCTGGCGAACAGGGACGGCAGCATGACGAGCAGCAACGGCAGCACCAGCCCCATGGGTTGCACGCGCATTGCGCCGCCCGAGACGAACATCAGCACCGTCAGCACCAGCGTGGGCAACACGAACATGACGAAAGCCACCGCCGCGCCATAGGCAAGAAAGGCGCGCCAGTTCAACAGGCCGGCGAAAAAGCTGTAGAACAGCGCTTGCGGCGGCGCCATGCCGTGCCAGGCCACGAGCAGCGGCGCAAACCAGAACATCATCATCACCGGCGCATACAGCAAGGCGGCCGTGCCCATCGCCCCGAGGAACTGCTCGCTCTGCAGCGCCTCCTCCGCGGGCCGCGCCCCGGTGAGCAGCCACCGGGCCAGCACCCCTTCGTCGGCAAGGGCGGAGCCGCCGATCACCACCACCAGGCTCACGAAATAGACCGCGCCCAGCGCGAGCTGCGCGGGCAGGCGCTCGCGGAACCCCGCGAACAGCATTGCCAGTTCCACCGGCTGGCCGCGCGAGGCGGCGCGGCTTGCCGCCATGAAGCCCACGGAAAATATCGGCACCAGGATGGACGCTGCCGGCAAGCCGATCACAGGCACCAGGCCGAGCACGGTCATCGCGAACCAGTACCCGAACACCAGCGCCAGCCAGCTGAGGGGCGATATGCGGAACATGCGCCAGCCCTCGCCGAGCCAGCGCAGGCCGCGTGACACCGGGACGATGCGCGCGTTCACGCGGCCTCCAGCCAGGGCGCCGGCGCCTGGATGCGCAGCTCGAGCACCTGGCGGAAATGCTCCGGATCGTGCGCATGCACCAGTTCCCCCGGACGCGGCAGGTGCAGGTCGTGCAGGCGCGAAAGCCAGAAGCGCAACGCGGCCGCGCGCAGCAGCACGGGCCACGCCTCCCGCTCCTGCGCCGTCAACGGCCGCAGCGCGTGATAGGCGCCGAGGAAGGCGCGCGTGAGCACCCGATCGAGCGCGCGATCCTTTGCCGGGTCCACCAGGCACCAGTCGTTGGCGCATACCGCGACGTCGTAGAGCAGGCAGTCCACGCCGGCGAAGTAGAAGTCGAACACACCCGAGAGCCGGCCGCCCTCAAACAGCGCGTTGTCGCGGAACAGGTCCGCATGCACGGGACCGCGCGGCAGGTCGGGAAAGCGGTGGCCCGCCTGGAATTCCAGCTCGCCCTCAAGGAGCTTCCATACGGTCGTCCCGAGGAAAGGGCGTACGTCCCGGGCCGCTGCGCGCCACCACTTCGGCCCGCGCGGGTTGTCCTGGAAAGCCGGATAGGACCTGCCCGCAAGGTGCATGCGCGCCAGCAGCGCGCCGAGCTCGCCGCATTCGGCCGCCGCCGGGTGCTCGAGAGACTTGCCGGGCAGGCGCGTTACCAGCGTGGCGGGCTTGCCGTTGAGCGTGCCGAGGTAGGCGTCCGACAGGTCGGCGATCGGCGCCGGGCAGGGGATGCCGTGGCGCGCGAGATGAGCCATCAGGTTGAGGTAGAACGGCAGCTCCGCCGCCGCCAACCGCTCGAACAGCGTGAGCACGTAGCGCCCCTGCGCCGTGGTGACGAAGAAGTTGGAATTCTCGATGCCGGACTTGACCGGCTCCAGGCGCTCCAGCGCACCCACCGAGTAGTTGCACAGCCAGGCTGAGAGCTGGGCCTTCGAGACGGGCGTGTAGACCGACAAGCCTGGCGCACCCGTTCAGTCGAAGGTGTGGATCTGCCACATCGGCACGCGCGTGCCGTCGTCGAGCGAATCGCGGCGCAGCCAGCCGCCGGGACCCTCGATGAGGTAGTAGGGCCTGCCGCCGGGCGGCGTGACCTTCACCATCATGCGACCGCCATGGTTGATCTGCTCGACCTTGTCGTCCTTGCCGGCCGGGATGCGTACGGCGGGCTCGTCGGCCCGCCCCCCGGCCCCAACCGGGCCATCGGGCGCCTCCGGCAACGGCTCGAGCGTGGGTGGCGGCGGCACCTGGGCTTGCGCGCCGAGCGCCATCGGCAACAGCACGGTCGCGAGTAGCCGGCGCATGCGTCCCAGTTTACTAGAGGTTGAGCAGAATCTCCCTTTCGGCGGGGGAAGGCTCGAAGCCGCGCTTCTCGTAGTAGCCGAAGATGGCGTCCACCACGCCCTGCGGCTCGTCGATCACCTGCACGAGGTCGAGGTCGGCTGCGCCGATCATGCCCTCGGCCAGCAGCCGGGTGCGGAACCAGGCGAGCAGGTCGCGCCAGTAGGGCTCGTGCATCAGGATGATCGGCATGCGGCGCGTCTTGCCCGTCTGCACCAGCGTGAGCGCCTCGGACAGCTCGTCCAGGGTGCCGTAGCCGCCCGGCAGCACCACGTAGGCGGTGGCGAACTTGGCGAACATCACCTTGCGCGTGAAGAAGTGCTTGAAGCGCAGGCTGATGTCCTGGTACTGGTTGGAGTGCTGCTCGAGCGGCAGGTCGATGTTCAGGCCGATGGCCGGCGCCTTGCCAGCGAACGCGCCCTTGTTGGAGGCCTCCATCACGCCCGGCCCGCCGCCCGAGATCACGGCGAACCCCGCGTCCGAGAGCAGGCGCGACACCCGCTCGGCCAGGTCGTAGTAGTGCGTGCCGGGCTCGACGCGCGCGCTGCCGAACACCGACACCGCGGGCCGGATGTTGGCAAGGCGCTCGGTGGCGTCGACGAACTCTGACATAATGCCGAACACCCGCCACGCCTCGCGCGCGCTGATGCCGCGGTCGGGGCTCACCGGTTTCGGCAGCTTCGCGTCAGTCATCGTGTCGGCGAACGTCAACGTTCCGCAAAAAACCCTCCTGCTGGTGGACGGCTCGTCCTACCTGTACCGCGCTTTCCACGCGCTGCCCGAACTGCAGGGCCCGCGCGGCGAGCCCACCGGAGCGATCCGCGGCGTCCTGAGCATGCTACGGCGGCTCTCCGCCGATCACAAGGCGCAGGCGCTCGCCTGCGTGTTCGATGCGCGCGGCCCGACATTCCGCGAAGCCGCCTATCCGCAGTACAAGGCGAACCGGGCGTCGATGCCCGAGCCGCTCGCTGCGCAGATCGAACCGCTGAAGGCGGCGGTGGCGGCGCTGGGCTGGCCGGTGCTGGCGGTGGAGGGCGTGGAAGCCGACGACGTGATCGCGACACTTGCGGATCAGGCGAGCAGAAAGGGCTGGCGCACGGTGATCTCCACTGGCGACAAGGACCTCGCGCAGCTGGTCGACGACAACGTCACGCTGGTCAACACCATGTCGAACGAGACGCTGGACCCCGCGGGCGTGCAGAACAAGTTCGGCGTGGCCCCGGCGCAGATCGTGGACTTCCTCTCGCTGACGGGCGACGCCGTGGACAACGTGCCCGGGGTGGACAAGGTGGGCCCGAAGACCGCGGCGAAGTGGATCCAGCAGTACGGCTCGCTCGACGCGGTGATGCAAAACGCCGGCGAGATTGCGGGCGCGGTGGGCGAGAACCTGAGAAAGGCGCTCGACTGGCTGCCCAAGGGCAGGCAGCTGCTCACCGTGAAGCGCGACGTTCCGCTCGAAGTGCGTTTCGACGAACTGGTGAGCAAGCCCGACGAGCAAGCGCTGCGCGCGCTCTACGAGCGCTTCGGTTTCAGGACCATGCTCGCTGACCTTGGCAGCGCTCCCGCCGAAACGGCGCCTGCGGCGCCCGCGCCGGGCGCAGAGCAGCCAGCGCGCCGCAAGTACGCCACGCTTTCCGACGAGACGGCGCTGGTTTCCTGGCTCGCGCAGATGGACCAGGCCGCTCTGGTCGGCTTCGACACCGAGACCACGGGCCTGGAGCCGATGGTGGCGCGCCTGGTCGGCATGTCGTTCGCGTTCGGCGAGCACGCCGCGTACCTCCCGCTGGACCACCAGTATCCCGGCGCGCCGGAGCAGATCGGCGTGGACAAAGCGCTGCAACTGCTGAAACCTTGGCTGGAAAGCGCCCAGCACCGCAAGGTTGGGCAGAACCTCAAATTCGACGCGCACGTGCTCGCCAACCACGGCGTGCGCCTCGCCGGCGTCGCGCATGACACGCTGCTCGAGTCCTATGTCTACGAGGCGCAGGAGCGGCACGACCTCGATTCGCTGTCGCAGCGACACCTGGGCTGGAAAACCATCTCCTACGACGAGGTGACCGGCAAGGGCGCCTCGCGCATCTCGTTTGCGGCGGTGGAAATCGGTCGCGCCACCGAGTATGCAGCGGAGGACGCGGACTGCACGCTCGCGGTGCACGAAGCGCTCTATCCGAAGATCGCCGCCGAGGCACGGCTGAAGGAAGTCTACGAGGCGATCGAGATGCCGGTGATGGCGGTGCTGCAGCGCATGGAGCGCAACGGCGTGATGCTCGAGGGCGCGAAGCTGGAGGCGCAGAGCCACGAACTGGGCAAGGAGATGCTGGAGCTCGAGCAAAAGGCCTATACGGCGGCCGGCCAGCCGTTCAACCTCAACTCTCCCAAGCAGATCCAGGAGATCCTGTTCGACAAGCAAAAGCTGCCGGTGAAGAAGAAGACGCCCAAGGGCCAGCCCTCGACCGACGAGGATGTACTGGAAGAGCTCGCGCTCGACTACCCGCTGCCCAAGCTCCTGCTCGAGTATCGCGGCCTCGCCAAGCTCAAGTCCACCTACACCGACAAGCTGCCCAGGAGCGTGAACCCGGCGACCGGGCGCGTGCACACCAACTACTCCCAGGCGGGCGCCGTCACCGGGCGCCTCGCCTCCAACGATCCGAACCTGCAGAACATCCCGATCCGCACGCCGCAGGGGCGGCGCATCCGCGAGGCTTTCGTCGCGCCGGCGGGCAGCAGGATCCTGAGCGCGGATTACTCGCAGATCGAGCTGCGCATCATGGCGCACCTGTCGGCCGACCCGGGGCTGATGAAGGCCTTCGCGCGCGGCGATGACGTGCACCGGGCCACCGCGGCTGAAGTGTTCGGCCTGCCGCTCGACAAGGTGTCGGCGGACGAACGGCGCATCGCCAAGGTGATCAATTTCGGCCTGATCTACGGCATGAGCGCGTTCGGCCTGGCGCAGAACCTCGGCACCGAGCGCACCACCGCGCAGGCCTACATCGATTCGTATTTCTCGCGCTACCAGGGCGTGAAACGCTACATGGACGAGACGCGAGAGAAGGCGCGCAACCTGGGCTACGTCGAGACCGTGTTCGGGCGGCGGCTGCAGCTGCCGGAAATCAAGTCCTCCAATCCGGCGCGGCGCCAGGGCGCCGAGCGCCAAGCGATCAACGCGCCGATGCAGGGCACGGCCGCCGATCTCATCAAGCTGGCGATGATCGTCGTGCAGGCCTGGCTGGACAAGGCGAAGCTGAAAACGCTACTCATCATGCAGGTGCACGACGAGCTGGTGCTGGAAGTGCCTGCGAGCGAGCTGGAGGAGGTGAAAAACCAGTTGCGCGAACTGATGCAGGGCGTGGCGAAACTGAACGTGCCGCTTATCGTCGACGTCGGTGTGGGAAACAACTGGGACGAGGCGCACTGAAATAAATAGGGACAGACCCTATTTTTCACAACGCGATAAATAGGGTCTGTCCCTATTTTTTCAGCGCACCGAAGACCTTCTTCAGGATGCTGGAGGCCGTGCCCACCGGATCCTTGCGGATCTTCCTCTCCTCTTCGGCCACCATGAAGTAAAGACCGTCGAGCGCCTTTTGCGTCACGTAGTCGTCGAGGTTGGCCTGCTCCTTCTTTACCAGGCCGAGCGCAACGCCCTGTTCCGCGTACTGGTTGTACTTCTGCGCGAGGCCCACCTTCTGCGTCGATTTCTGTACGATCGGGAGGAAGCGCTTCTTCAACTGGTCGGTGGTGGTGCGCCTGAAGTACTCCGTGCCCGAGGTCTCGCCGCCGGTTAGGATGCCCTTGGCGTCCTGCACTGACATCTTCTTCACCGAATCGATGAACAGTTGCTTCGCCTCGGGCACCGCCGCCTCCGCCGCGCGGTTCATGGTCAGCACCAGCTCATCGGCGTACTTGCCCATGCCCAGGCGCCGCAGGGTGCGATCGGCCCTCTGCAATGACTCGGGCAGCGGGATCCTGACGCGCGGATCGCCGAAAAAACCGTTCTCCTTGCCCAACTTGTCCACCGCAGCCCGGGAACCCTTTTCCAGGGCAGTCCTCAAAGCCGAGGTCGCGTCCTTGTTGGTGATGTTCTCGAGCTGGGCCGCGGCCTGGGAAGCCCAGCCCATGACAAGCACCGCGGACACAGCGACAATAGCGACCCTCATGAAGTCCAAGCTTATCGCCGCCGTCGCCGTGGTGGCAATCGCCGCCGGAGTTTCTTTCGCGCTGCTCACGCGCGAGGCGCGTGCGCCGGAAGTGCGCTTTGTCACGCTCGGCGGGCAGAACTTCACCACCTCGGCGCTGCGCGGCAAGGTGGTGCTGGTCAATTTCTGGGCCACTTCCTGCGTGACCTGCGTCGAGGAAATGCCGAAGATGGTGGACGCCTGGAAGAAGTACTCGCCGCGCGGCTACGACATGGTCGCCGTGGCGATGAGCTATGACCATCCCAACCTGGTCGCCGACTTCACGCAGAAGCGCGCCTTGCCGTTCAAGGTCGCGCTGGATTCCGACGGCGCGGTGGCGAAGGGCTTCGGCAATGTGAGCGTCACGCCGACCACGTTCCTGCTCGACCGGCGCGGCCGCATCGTGAAGCTGTACCTCGGCGAGCCCGACTGGGCCGAGTTCCACGCGCTCGTCGAGCACGCATTGGCCGAACCCGCCTGATTTCCTGAAGTGTCGCCGGCGCGCGCCCGGGGGCGCGCGAACTGTCGTCACATAGCGACGATATTCTCTCGCTCGTTCAAGCGTTCATTCCTGCAAGCCCTTGATTTTGCATATACATGAAACCTGGCACAGCCATTGCGATCAATACCTCCTCGAAGGAGATCGATATGAAAATCATCCGTACCGCAAGGACCATCCTGAGCGTCACTGCGCTTGCCTGGGCGATCCCGTTTGCGCAAGCCGATGAGAGGGCGCAGCCGCGCGTTGCCAACGACAGCGTAATCACCGCCAAGGTGAAGACGGCGCTGCTGCGCGAGCCCGAACTGAAGTCGTTCGACGTTTCCGTCGAGACCTACAAAGGTGAAGTGATGCTGTCGGGCTTCGTGAAGGACCAGGGCCAGCGCACCAAGGCGGTGAAGGCCGCCTCCGCGGTGGCCGGCGTGGCCGGCGTGAAGGACAGCCTGGTGGTGAAGAACTAGCTCTTCGGCCGCTTTAGCGCCTCGCGCCGTGCGAGGCTCTCCTGCGGCCAGTACTCCGACGCCTTGTAGAACTCTGGCACTGCCGGCATGCCCGCCGGCAGAACGACCCAAGGCTGCTTGGTCGACGTGAAGATGTGGATATCCGGCGGGAATCGCCCCGGCTCTTCCAGGGTCCCCACGCGCACAAAGCGCACCGCGTCTCCGCCGCCCGAGTAGTTGCTCCACACCGCGACGCGGCACTTGGGACAGCGCGATATCTTCTGACCCTTGCCGCTGCTGGACGGCGTGTCCAGCACCTCGACTTCGCCTTGCAACAGCTCGACGCGGTCGGCTTCGATCATCGCGTTGAGCGCGAATGCGGTTCCGGTCTCGCGCTGGCACCAGGTGCAATGGCAGCAATGGACGTAGAGGGGCTTGGTCGTCATGCGGTAGCGCACAGCGCGGCAAGTGCAGCCGCCTTCGACGGAAAAGGGCTTGTCATTGATCATCGGAGCCTTCGCGAGGCCAACGTTGGGCGTCGTTCTGTCAGTACAGCCGTTCACGAGCATCTTTCTCGATAAGCGCCTGCATCTCTTCAAGGCTCTCTTCGAGCTTGCCGCCATCGACCATGCTTCGCGCCAGGCTCGGTAGACCAGCGAGTTCGGGCCAAGCGCCCTTGTCCCAAAGCTTTGATCGGATGACGCACTTTGCACAGTGAAAGAACGCCTCGCGCACATTGACGATAAGTGCAAAGTCCGGCAGCTTCCCAGCAATTGCCATGGGTTCGCGAACCCATAGGTCCCGAACAATGCGGGCAGTTCCGCTCACCCGCAGAGTCTCTTGCTTTCCCGGAATGAGGAACAGCAACCCAACATTGGGGCTTTGGAGCAGATTCCCAAACGTGTCCGCCCGACGATTGCCGAGGCGGTCGGGTATAGCCAGGGTTTGATCGTCCAGCACTCGGACGAACCCCGGTGGATCCCCCTTCGGGGAGATGTCCATTCGCCCCTCGCCGTCGCACGAGGAGATCAACAGAAACGGGCATTTCGCAATGAAGGCTCGGGCGTGCTCGTCGAGATGGGCGATCTGTTTCCGAAGAACGCGATGGCTGGGATTTCCAATGACCTCCCGGAACTGCGCCTCGGTTGAGACAATTTCTGAGAACTCAATGACCATCGGCTCCTCCTTGGGTCCCCTCGACGGACAACCCACTTTCATGACGCCCAACGTCCGCGCTCACTGGCACGCGCCGATGGCGGTTGATCAAGCGCGGGGCTCGCGCGCGCGTCCGAGTGCGGCCGAAAAACCGCTCTACTTTCAGAGCACAGCTGCCCTACGCCACCCCCGCCTCCTCGGCCTGCTTGTCCGCGTGGTACGAGCTTCGTACCATCGCTCCGATTGCCGCGTGCCGGAAGCCCATCGCCTGCGCCTCGCGCTCGAACATCGCAAACGTATCCGGATGCACGTACCGCTCCACCGCCAGATGATGCGGCGTAGGCTGCAGGTATTGCCCGATAGTCAGCATGTCCACGTCGTGCGCGCGCAGGTCGCGCATCACCTGGAGAATCTCCTCGTCCGTCTCCCCCAGCCCCACCATCAGTCCTGACTTGGTGGGGACGGACGGCTCGGCCTTCTTGAACTCCTGAAGGAGTTTCAGGGAGTGCAGATAGTCCCCGCCCGGTCGCGCCTGGCGATAAAGCCGCGGCACAGTCTCCAGGTTGTGGTTCATCACATTGGGCGGCGCGCAAAGAAGGATATCCAGCGCCCGGTCCAGGCGCCCGCGGAAATCGGGCACCAGCACCTCGATGGTGGTCAAAGGCGATCTTTCCCGCACCGCGCGAATGCAATCCACGAAATGCTGCGCCCCGCCATCCTTCAGGTCATCCCGGTCCACGCTGGTGATGACCACATACTTGAGCTTCAACTTCGCGATGGTGTCCGCCAGATGAACAGGCTCCTCCGCATCCACCGGCAGCGGCCTGCCATGCCCCACGTCGCAGAACGGGCAGCGCCGCGTGCAGATGTCGCCCAGGATCATGAAGGTGGCCGTCCCCTTGCCGAAGCACTCGCCGATGTTCGGGCACGAGGCTTCCTCGCAGACGGTATGCAGGTTCTGCGCGCGCAGGATCTGCTTGATTTCGGTGAAACGGCTCGACGCGCTCGCCGCCTTCACGCGAATCCACGCGGGCTTGGCCAACGGCGCGCGCGGCACGATTTTGATGGGAATCCGCGCCGTCTTCTCCCGGCCTTTCTCCTTTACGCCGGCTTCACGCATCGTCGAGCCTCTGCACAAGGAGCCGTGCCAACCGATTGCCGACTTCCATCGCCGTGCCCTGGATGCCGAACTGCTTCGCCTGAGTGACGTTCAACCCCGGAGTGCCGCAGGGATCGATGGCGTTGAACGGGGAAAGATCCATGTCCACGTTGAGCGACAACCCGTGCCACGCGCGTCCGCGCGTGACGCGAATGCCCAGCGCCGCGATCTTCGCGCCGCCGACATAGACCCCCGGCGCGCCTGCTTTCCTCTGCGCCTGCACCTGATGCCCGGCGAGAAAATCGATCAAGCACTGATCGAGGAATGCGACGAAGGGTTTGACCTTGATCCCGCGCCGGGCAATATCCACCAGTGTGTAGACCACCGCCTGCCCGGGTCCGTGGTAGGTGATCTCGCCGCCGCGCTCGGCCTGCACCATGGGAATACCGTTGGCGATTCTAGGCCCGAATTTCGCGTCCGCGCCCTGTCCCAGCGTGTACACCGGCGGATGCTCCAGCACCCAAAGCTCGTCCGGCGTCTCCGCTGTCCGGTTC
>JANMUO010000262.1:0-4870 GCA_031391655.1 Betaproteobacteria bacterium | reverse complement strand
TGGGGCCGTGCCCGACGAGGACAACGACGACTGATGCCGGTCGCGCCCGACGCCCTGGCCACGTGGGTCACGTCGGACACCACGTAGTCGCCGCGAATCCAGAGCGCCAGCGTCTCGCCGATGAAGGGAACGGTGCCGAACAGGTTCACGATCACCTGCGCGCCCCAGTAGGACATCTGGCCCCACGGCAGGAGGTACCCAAAAAAGGCCTCGCCCATCAGCGTGAGGTAGATCAGCACGCCGAAAATCCACACCAGTTCTCTCGGCTCCTTGTACGAGCCGTAGAGCAGCGCCCGGAACATGTGCAGGTAGACCACGATGAAGAAGGCGGAGGCGCCGGTGGTATGGATGTAGCGGATGATCCAGCCGCCGGGCACGTCGCGCATGATGTACTCGACCGAGCCGAACGCGAGCGCGGCGTCGGGCTTGTAGTGCATCGTGAGGAAGATGCCCGAGACGATCTGGATCGCCAGCACCAGCATCGACAGCGCGCCGAAGTAGTACCAGAAGTTGAAGTTCTTCGGGGCGTAGTACTCGGAGGCGTGCTTGCGCCACTCCTCGCCCACCGTGGGCATGCGCGAGTCAAACCAGTCCCACAGGGCCATCAGGCGGGTAGACATCGCTCAGGCCCCTTCTTGTCGTCCCCGATCAGCAGCGTGCTGTCGGACAGGAAGGTGTAGGGCGGCACCGGCAGGTTGGTCGGTGCCGGCGCGCCGCGGAACACGCGCCCCGCCATGTCGAACTTGGAACCGTGGCACGGGCAGTAGAACCCTCCCGCCCAGTCCGCGCCCATCTCCGCCTTGGCTTCCGGCGAGCGGATCTGCGGCGAGCAGCCCAGGTGCGTGCATACGCCCTCCATCACCATCACGTCGGGCTTGAGCGAGCGATGCTCGTTGGCCGCATACGCGGGCTGCTGGGAAGATTTGGACGCGGGATCGGTCAGGCCGGAGGAACTCTTCAGCGCCGCGAGCATGTCCTGCGTGCGCCGGATCACCCATACGGGCTTGCCGCGCCACTCGAAGATCTTCATCTCGCCAGGTGCGATCGACGAGATATCCACTTGGATCGGCGCGCCGGCCGCCTTGGCGCGCTCCGAGGGGAACATGCTGGCAACGAAGGGAACCGCCGCGCCCAGCGAGGCCGCGCCGCCCGCCACCGAGGTCGCCACCACGAGATTGCGGCGGTTCTTGTCGACTTTGTCGCTCATGGAGTTGATTCGAGGCTGGAAAGGATGGAGAGTGCGCGCCATTCTATAGAGCGAGCGCTGGAATGTCCACGATTCGTGGTCTAAGCGGTTCAATTTGCAGGGCTTTGTGCTAGATTAGCGATTCCCCATGCTGCACCGCCTCTGGCTGGTCTTCGCGCAGACCGCAACCGTTTGCCTCGCGGCCTTGTTCGTCGTCTCGACGCTCAAGCCCGAGTGGCTGCCTTCGCGCGGCGAAACGCCGCCCGCTGCGCCCGTGTCGGTGCAAGTCGCGCCCGACGCTGCACCAAGCCCGGCCGGCAGGGAGTCCTACAGCGACGCCGTGCAGCGCTCCTCGCCCGCCGTGGTCAACATCTTCACGTCCAAGGATGCCCCGCGCAATCCGCTGCTGAACGACCCCTCGTTCCGGCGCTTCTTCGGCGACCAGTTCGGCGACGAGGCGCAGCGCGCCACCAGCCTGGGCTCCGGGGTCATCGTCAGTTCCTCCGGCTACATCCTTACCAACCACCACGTCGTGGAAGCCGCCAAGGAGATCGAAGTGGCGCTGCCCGACGGCCAGAAGCTTCTCGCGAAGGTGGTGGGCAACGACCCGGAGACCGACCTCGCAGTGCTGCGCGTGAACGCGGACAAGCTGCCGGCGATTACCTTCGGACAGTCCGAGGGCCTGCGCGTGGGCGACGCGGTGCTGGCGATCGGTAATCCTTTCGGCGTCGGGCAGACCGTCACCTCGGGCATCGTTTCCGCACTCGGCAGGAGCGGCCTGCACATCAACACCTTCGAGAACTTCATCCAGACCGACGCGGCGATCAATCCGGGCAACTCCGGCGGCGCGCTGGTGGACTCGCGCGGCAACCTCGTGGGCATCAACACCGCGATCTACTCGCGCTCCGGCGGCTCGATGGGCATCGGCTTCGCGATCCCTGTTTCCACGGCGAAGATGGTGATGGAGCAGATCATCCGCAGCGGCGCGGTGACGCGCGGCTGGATCGGCGTCGAAGTGCAGGAGATCACGCCGGCGCTGGCGGAGTCCTTCAAGCTGCCCGACGCGCGGGGCGCCATCATCGCCGGCGTGCTGCGAGGCGGTCCGGCCGACAAGGCGGGAGTGAAGCCTGGCGACGTGCTCACCGCGATCAACGGCGCCCCGGTGTCGGACCCGCCGACCATGCTCAACCTGGTGGCCGCCCTGCAGCCGGGCGCCGGCGCGAAGATGACCTTGCGCCGCGCTTCGCAACCGCTCGAGGTTTCAGTAACTGTCGGGCGCCGGCCGAAACCGCCGGCGCGGGAATGAACGCAACAATTCTAGGAGACGACATGAAACGCAGATTGCACTGGATTGCCGGCGCCGCACTCGCGGCTGCTTCCACCCTGGCCTTCGCCCAGGCGAAAGAAATCAAGATCGCGCACATCTACGACAAGACGGGCCCGCTCGAGGCCTACGCCAAGCAGAGCAGCAACGGCCTGATGATGGGCCTGGAGTACCTCACCGGCGGCAAGATGGAGCTGCTTGGCCGCAAGATCGTGGTGATCGAGAAGGACTCGCAGTTGAAGCCCGACATCGGCAAGGCCGCGCTCGCCGCCGCCTTCGGCGACGACAAGGCCGACATCGCCATCGGCCCGGTGGGCTCGGGCGTGGCACTCGCCATGCTGCCGGTGGCCGAGGAGTACAAGAAGATCCTGATCGTCGAGCCTGCCGTGGCCGATTCGATCACCGGGGACAAGTGGAACCGCTACATCTTCCGCACCGGGCGCAACTCGACGCAGGACGCCGTGGCGGGCGCCGCCTCGCTTCCCAACGACGCCGTCATCGGCACGCTGGCGCAGGACTACGCCTTCGGCCGCGACGGCATCAAGGCGTTCAAGGACGCCCTCGCCGCGGTCGGCTCCAAGGCGCAGATCATCCACGAGGAGTACGCGCCGCAAGCCACCACCGACTTCACCGCGCCGGCGCAGCGCCTGTTCGATGCGCTGCGGGGCAAACCCGGCCGCAAGATCATCGTGGTGGTGTGGGCGGGCGCGCACCCGATGGCCAAGCTCATGGACCTCAAGCCGGAACGCTTCGGCATCGAGGTCGCCCCGGGCGGCAACATCCTGCCGGCGATGAAGGGCTGGAAGGACTTCGCCGGCACCGAGGGCGCCATCTATTACTACTACGGCTTCCCGAAGAACAAGATGAACGACTGGCTGGTCACCGAGCACCAGAAGCGCTTTGGCACGCCGCCGGACTTCTTCACCGCCGGCGGCTTCGCGGCGGCAAGCGCGGTGGTCGAGGGCATCCGCAAGGCCGGGGGCACCGACACCGAGAAGCTGATCGCGGCGATGGAAGGCATGTCCTTCGACACGCCCAAGGGCCCGATGACCTTCCGCAAGGAAGACCACCAGGCGCTGCAGGCGATGTACCACTTCCGCATCAAGAAGGCGCAGAAGGGCGAATGGGACCTGCTCGAGCTGGTGAACGAGATCCCTGCCGCAAAACTGCCGATTCCCATCCGCAACAAGTAGGGGATCCGGGGTGGAACACCCCGTTCTTGAGACGCACGGCCTGACGATCCGCTTCGGCGGACACGTCGCGGTGGACGCCGTGTCCTGCGCATTCGCGCCGGGCACGCTCACCGCGATCGTCGGGCCGAACGGCGCCGGCAAGACCACTTATTTCAACCTGATCTCCGGCCAGCTGAAGGCCTCAGCCGGCCGCGTCTCGCTGCACGGCGAGGACATCACGCGGCTCTCGCCGCCGCAGCGCACGCACCGGGGCATCGGGCGGGCGTTCCAGCTCACGAATCTCTTTCCGCGCCTCACGGTGCTGGAGAACGTGCGCCTCGCGGTGCAATCGCGCGCCGGCCTGGGGCGCGACGCCTGGTCGATGTGGGGCCGGCACGTGGACCTCATCGAGCGAGCCGAGCACACGCTGCACCGCGTCGGCCTGGCCGACCGGCGCGACGCGATCGCCTCGGCGCTGCCGCACGGGGACCAGAGAAAGCTCGAGGTGGCGATCCTGCTCGCGCTCGAGCCGACGGTGTTCATGTTCGACGAGCCCACGGCCGGCATGAGCGTGGACGAGGTGCCGGTGATCCTCGAACTGATCGAGAAGATCAAGGCGCAGGGCGACAAGACCGTGCTGCTGGTGGAGCACAAGATGGACGTGGTCCGGTCGCTCGCCGACCGCATCATCGTCCTGCACCAGGGCGCGCTGGTGGCCGACGGCGACCCGGCCGAGGTAATCGCCTCGCCGATCGTGCAGGAAGCCTACCTGGGAGTGGCGCGTGCCTGATCCGCTCCTTTCCCTGTCGGGGGTGAACACCCACATCGGGCAGTACCACATCCTGCACGGCGTGGACTTCAAAGTGGAGCGCAATTCCCTGACGATGCTGCTGGGCCGCAACGGCGCCGGCAAGACCACTTGCCTGCGCACGATCATGGGCCTGTGGCGCGCCTCTGCAGGAGAGGTCCGCTACGAGGGTCAAGACGTCACGCAGATGCCGACCCCCGACATCGCGCGACTCGGCGTCGCCTACGTGCCCGAGAACATGGGCATCTTCGCCGGCCTCACGGTGGAGGAGAACATGCGCCTCGCCGCGCGCGCGGGCGAACCGCAGGCCAAGCGCCTGGAGTGGATCTACGGCCTGTTCCCGGCAATAAAGACCTTCTGGCGCTCGCTCGCCGGCAACC
>JANMUO010000150.1:0-4714 GCA_031391655.1 Betaproteobacteria bacterium | reverse complement strand
GCGCACGTCGTAGCCCGCCTTGATCATCATCGGCCCCGCCATGATGCCGAGCAGCACCACGGTCGCGCCGACGGTTCCCGCGGCGATGCCGAACAGCGTCGCGGTGAGCAGCACCACCAGATACAGCGCCCCGCGCACCGGCGCGAACAGGTCGCGAAAAGCGATGAACAGCCGCTCCAGCAGCCCCGCCTGGTCGCAGATGTAGCCCATCAGGATGAACATCGGCACGGCGACGAACTCGTCCTGCTTCATCATGCCGATGGTCTGCAGGTAGGCGAGGTCGAACACCACCGGCCCGAAGCCGATCCAGCCGAAGATCAGGGCGAGAAAGAGCAGGGTGAAGCTGATCGGCACGCCGATGAAGATCGCGCCGAGCATCACCGTCATCATCACCAGCCCGAGGGCTTCCTGGCCACCCATTGCGCTCAGACCTCCAGCTTCACTTTGTGCTCGAACTCGCGCCCGTAGCGGATCTGGTACCAGCACTTCAGGCTCTCCGACACGCCCTGGATCATCAGCAGTGCGGCGCCCAGCGGGATGGTGGCGCGGAACGGCCACATGATGGCGCGCCAGGGCGACATCTCGGAGCGCTCGCCGATGTCGATCGACACCAGCACGTCGTCCACGCTGATGGAAAAGAAGATGATCAGCGCCGGGTAGAACAGCAGCAGGTACGAGGTCAGGTCGACGATCCCCTTTTTTCGCTCCGTGTACCGCTCCCAGAAGATGTCGGTGCGCACGTGCGCGCCCTTGTGCAGCGCGTAGGCGCAGCCCAGCATGAAGGCGCCGCCGTTGGCCATGTAGCTCGCCTCCATCACCCAGATCGTCGGCGCGTTGAACGCGTAGCGCCCGATGGCCTCGTAGCAGATCGTGACGACGAGCCACAGCATGGCGAGCGACACCAGCTTGCCGAACGCGTCGGTGAACGCGTCGATGCGGCGGATCGTCGCGTAGAACAGCGGCGGGAAATCCTGCGTGGTCGGCGGCGTCACGGCGGCGCAGTGTACAACGCCTTGCTGACGGCGCGCTGTCAGGGCCCCGCAGTGTGGTAGAAAAAGGCCATGCATGACCTTGGCGTGATCGTCACCCTCGCCGGCGGACTCGCCGTCGCGCTGCTGTTCGGCTGGGCCACGCAGCGCCTGGGCCTGTCGACGCTGGTGGGCTACATCCTGGCCGGCATCGCCGTCGGCCCGCACACGCCCGGATTCGTCGCCGATGCTGCGCTCGCCGCGCAGATGGCGGAGATCGGCGTGATCCTGCTGATGTTCGGCGTGGGCATGCATTTCCACCCCGAGGAACTGCTGCGGGTGTGGAAGATCGCCGTGCCGGGCGCGGTGGCGCAGAGCGCCATCGCGGCGCTCGCCGGCTGGGCCCTCGCCCGCGCCTTCGGCTGGAGCCACGGCGCGGGCCTGGTGCTCGGCATGGCGCTCGCCGTGGCGAGCACGGTGGTGCTGATGCGCATGCTGGTGGAACAGGGGCGCCTGGACGGTCGCGACGGCCATGTCGCCGTGGGCTGGCTGATCGTGGAGGACCTGTTCACGGTGGGCGCGCTCGTCGTGCTCCCGGTCCTCGCGCTGGAGGGCGCGAGCGTGGCAACCACCGCGCAGGCGCTCGGCCTCGCGCTAGGCAAGGTGGCGGTGTTCACGCTGCTGATCTGGCTGCTGGGCACGCGCCTCGTCTCCGCGGCGATGGAGCGCGTGGCGCGCACGCGCTCGACGGAGCTCTTCACGCTCGCCGTCTTCGTCATTGCGCTGGGCATCGCCATTTTCGCGGCCAACGTATTCCAGGTGTCGGTGGCCCTGGGCGCCTTCTTCGGCGGGCTGGTGGTGGGCCAGTCGCGCTTTGGCCCGCAGGCAGCCGCCGACATGGCGCCGTTCCGCGACGTCTTCTCGGCGCTGTTCTTCGTCTCGGTGGGCATGCTGTTCAACCCGCTGTTCGTGCTCGAGCAACCGCTGCTGGTCCTCGGGGCGCTCGCCGTCGTGCTGCTGGTCAAGCCGCTGGTGGCGGTGGCGATCGTGCTCCTCCTGCGCGACCCGCCGCGCACCGCGCTCACCGTGGCGGTGGGCCTGGCGCAGATCGGCGAGTTCTCCTTCATCCTCGCTGCGCTGGGCATGCAGCTTGGGGTGCTGCCCGAGGCGGGCATGGACCTGCTGGTGGCCGCGGCGATCGTGTCCATCGCCCTCAATCCACTGCTATTCCGCGCACAGCGCGCCTGGGAGCGGCGGCAGGCATCCGCGCCTGCGCCCCGGGCGCAGGCCCCAACTGCTGCTCCGGTGGTGTTCGCGGGCTCGAGCGCGGTCGGCCGGCGGCTCATCGAGCGCTGTGCGAAGGAAGGCCTGGCGATGAACGTCGTCACGCAGGACATGGAGGCGCTAGAGGAGCTGCACACACGCGGCATCGGTGCCATCTACGGCGATCCGGGCAACGCCGGAATGCTGCGCGCGGCCGGGCTCGCCCAGGCGAAGATGATCGTGGTGGTCGCGCCCTCGTTGATCGACAAGATGCGCATCTGCGGCGCGGCCCGCGCCGCCAACCCGCGCATCGCCATCGTCGCCACCGCGGTCGGCGAGGCCGAGCGCGCCTGGCTCCAGGAATTCGGCGCGGCCTTCACCTGCGACCCGCTGGACGAAGCCAGCGACGCGCTACTGCGCGCCATCCACGCGGGACTTTAAATCTGCACCTTGGTGCCGAGCTCGATCACGCGGTTGGCGGGCAGGTTGAAGTAGTCCGCGGCGCTGCCCGCGTTCCTCGCCATGGCGGCGAACAGGCGCTCGCGCCAGAGCGCCATGCCCTTGCTGTCGCCCACCGGCACCACCGTCTGCCGGCTGAGGAAGAACGAGGTCGTCATCATGTCGAACGAAAGGCCCAGGCCGCCGGCGATGTCCAGCGCTTCGGCGACATCCGGCTGGTCCATGAAACCGTAGCGCACGGTCATCCGCCAGCAGCCGTTGCCCAGCGCAATCGTCGCCACGCGCGCCTCGAAGGGCACCCGGGGCTCATCGGACACCTCGATGGTGAGGAACACCACGCGCTCGTGCAGCACCTTGTTGTGGCCGAGGTTGTGCAGCAGCGCGTGCGGCGTCAAATCGGGCGTCGCGGTGAGGAACACGCCGGTGCCCGGCACGCGCGCCGGCGGCTTGCGGAACAGCGACTCTAGGAACGCCGCGAGCGGCACCGTGGACTGGCGCAGGCGCTCGAACAGGATTTCCCGGCCGCGCCGCCAGGTCGTCATGACGGCGAACACGACAACGCCCAGCGCGAGCGGGAACCAGCCACCCTCCATTACCTTGAGCAGCGCCGAGCCGAGCAGCGCTGCGTCGATGAGGAAGAAGAATCCGGTGGCGGCGGCGCACAGCCACAGGGGATAGCCCCAGGCGAAGCGCAGCACGAAGAAGGTGAGGAAAGTGGTGATGAGCATGGTGCCCATCACCGCCACGCCGTAGGCGTGCGCCAGCTTCGACGAGGAGCCGAATCCGACCACCGCCGCCAGCACCACCGCGAGCAGCAGCCAGTTCACCGCCGGCACGTAGATCTGGCCGAAGGTCTGCTCGGAAGTGTGCATGACCTTCATGCGCGGCAGGTAGCCGAGCTGGATGGCCTGCTGCGTGATCGAGTAGGCGCCCGAGATGGTCGCCTGCGACGCGATCACCGTCGCGGCGGTGGCGAGCGCGACCATCGGGTACAGCGCCCAGGCCGGGAACGCGAGATAGAACGGATTCTCCAGCGCCTTCGGGTCCGCCATCAGCAGCGCGCCCTGCCCGAAATAATTGAGCACCAGCGCTGGCGCCACCAGCCCGAACCAGGCGATGCGCACCGCTTTCGCGCCGAAGTGGCCCATGTCGGCGTAAAGCGCCTCGGCGCCGGTGATGGCAAGCAGCACCGCGCCCAGCACCACGAAGGAGGCGAATCCGTGTCCGGTGACGAAGCCGAGCGCGTGCACCGGGTTGAGGGCACCGAGCACCGCGGGATTCTTCGCGATGTTCCAGAGGCCCGAAGCGCCGAGCGCGAGAAACCACAGCGCGCACACCGGCCCGAACAGCACGCCGACCACGCCGCTGCCGTGGCGCTGGATGAGGAACAGCGCCACCAGCACCCCTGAGGCGATCGGCACCACGTAGGGCTTGAACGCGGCGGTGCCGACCTCCAGGCCTTCCACGGCCGAGAGCACCGAGATCGCCGGCGTGAGCACCGCGTCGCCGTAGAACAGCGACGCGCCGAACACGCCGATCACCAGGAGCGGCGCGCGCCACTGCGGGTGGTCGCGCACCGCGCTCGAGGCGAGCGCGAGCAGCGCCATGATGCCGCCCTCGCCCTTGTTGTTGGCGCGCATCACGAGGATCACGTACTTGAGCGACACCACGATCATCAGGATCCAGAAGATCGCGGACAGGCCGCCGAGGACCGTGGCATGGTTGAGCGGGATGCCGTGCGACGGGTTGAAGGTTTCCTTCACCGCGTACAGCGGGCTGGTGCCGATGTCGCCGTAGACGATGCCCAGCGCGAGGAGCGTGAGCGCGGCGGTGGAAGACTTCCGGGGCGTGTCCATCGTGGGCGCGCAAGCTACTCCCGCACTGCACAAAACGCAAATCCGCTAGCGCTTGGCCGCTGGCCGCAGCGTCGGCTTGGGCACCGCGTCGCGCGTCGGGCTGAAGTCCAGGTTGATCATGTCCCCCAGCGCATCCGAGTAGGTCTCGCGGACCTTCCTCATTGTCGG
>JANMUO010000122.1:0-10156 GCA_031391655.1 Betaproteobacteria bacterium | reverse complement strand
GTCGGCGATGGCCGGCGAACCGTCCACGAAGTAGCGGTGGACGTAGGGCTCGTTCGCCAACCGGTGGAGATCGGAGAGCAGGAGCCCCGGGATGTAGGCCCAGCGTTCCGCGCCGTTGCCCGCGTTGTTGCCCGTGAACGTGTCATCCAGGGTCGCCGGGGTGGTGATGCCGGCGGTCTGGAAATACGGGTTGTTGTTCACGTCGGTCTCGAAGGCGTGGAGCATGCCGTCGTTCGAGGCGGCGTACACAGTGCCGCGGCGCGGCTTGGTCTGATCCGGGAAGCGCGTAACTGGGCAGGTCACGCCAAGCGTGGTCGCCGTCCCATCCGTGCAGGACTTGTACTTGAAGAATTCCGTGTCGCCATAGGAGAACGGCGAGGAGCGCACATAGGAGGGCTGCGCATTCACGATGTCCCCAAGGACGCTGGTGCGCGCGCGGTAAAGGTCGTTCGAGCCGCGCGGGATGGTGCCCGAGTTGTACTTGCTGGTGTCGCCACGCAGGTAGTTAACGAGCGTCTGCGGGGTGCCGGCGACAGTCCAGTCGCCTTCCTGGGAGAGCGCGATGGAGGCCGGATCGAAGAAATTCGCCTCTGCCGCCGTGAGGCCGGCACCGTCGTTGCACCAGGCAGCGCCCACGTCGGCGGCCATGCAGAAGTGCTTCAAGCGGTTGCCGCCAGTGTCGCCGCTGTCGAAGGTGAATACCTGCCGGTCGGTGTGCAGGCGCGCGTCGAGCAGTTCGGCCGCCGACCAGAGCTGCACGGCGGACACCGTGCCGGTCCCCAGGTCGATGGTGCGTGCCTTCAGGTCGCCGATCCAGTCCACCGTCTGATACTGCGCGGTGAAGGCGAAGTTGTCCCCCGCCACTGGCTGCAGGTTCGAGGTCGCCGCGGCTGCGCCCGCGCCGACGCGCGCCTGCAGCTGTTCCAGCGAGTCGGACAGTCCCTGCGCCACCTGGTCGGGGTTCTTCGCGCTGAAAAACACCCCGCGGCCGTTGACCGCCGCATGCCACAGGTCGTCCAGGGCGGTGGGCGAGTCCGCCACCGGCACCGGCCATTTCTTGCTGCCCTGCTTGACGGCGACGAAATCGCCGGACGTCGCGGTCTCGTAGTCGGGCCGGTAGGAGAGCTCTCCGTCCAGGCCAAGGCCGATGGAAAAGGTCACCATGTGCTGGTGCTGCGCGAAATCCTTCTCCGTGGTCGGCACGGTATCCGACATGGAGGGCCGCAAGTCGGTTTTGTAGTAGTAGAGCGCGACGTCCGCGAGGGTATTCGACGCCACCGGCGTTCCGCCGTCGTATACGCCGTCAGCCTGCCTGGAGTATGGCGCCGTGTCGGTGTTGTCCTGGTTGCCGACCGAGGTGGAGTTGTTGGTCTGGCGCCCGACGTTGCCGTTCCAGTAGCCGTCCGTGGACAGGATGGCAAAATTGGGCTGGCAGGACGCGATCACCGGGTCGTCGTCCGCGGCGGTGAGGCCCCCGGTCAGGCCGCTGCCGTAGCTGCCGGCGTAGATCAGGCCCACTCGAGACAGCGCCTCGCGCAGCGGGGTGAAGCCCGACGGATTCGTTCCATAGAGCTTGCCGTACCAGGCGACGCGGTGCGGGGTGTCGTAGTCCGCGATCTTCAGGTACTTGGCGGCCACGACGTTGGAGCCCATCGCCGTGGTCTGGCAGTTATTGCCGCTCACCGGGCAGATGGTGATGAAGCCGACGCGGAATCCCTCGTTCAGGTTTGCGAACGCTCGCCCGGCTGCCGCCTTCATCATCTGCATGCGCGTGCGGTGGTAGGCGTACCAGTTGGCGAAGTTGGTCATTTCCTCGCTGTAGGTGCAGGTCACGCCCGCGCAGTCGGTGCGCCCGACGGTCTTCACGTACGAATTGATCGCGGGCACGATGTCGGTGCGCGTGAACTGGCCGACCCCGGTGCGAACGCGGCCGGTGAAGGCGACGGCGCCCCCCGCCATCGGCGAGGTCGTGGAACTGATCATCGTGGTGAGGACGCCGGCGGTGCCCCCGCAGCCCGTCACGCCCATGTTGCAGATCGTCGTGGACACGGTACCGCTCTCGACGATGGCCCAGGTGTTCGGAATATTGCCGAGGTTGAGCGGGGCGGTGATGTACAGGCCGGTGGTGCCGTTGTTGCTCGCCACCCACGGTCCACTGCCGCCCGGCGGCGTCACCGCGCAGGCGTTGATCGCCGTGCGCAGCGCGTCTCGCGTATTCGTCCGCCGCGTGGTATTCGACGCGCCGGTCGGCGCAATAATGCGGCTTGCCGCGCCGCGCCGCTCGTGCCGCCGCCGGCCGTCCATCTCGCCTGTTCGGTAAGGGGCCCGCCGAAGATCTGGGTCAACAGCGGCGCGCAGGTCAGCAGCTGCTGTCCGTTGACCGTGATGGAGGTGATTGTGGTCGAGCCGCCCGCCGTGTCGATCGAGATGACGCCCCTAGCGGCCGTCGTGGCGACCGTGGAGGAATTTACCGTGATCGCTTTGCCGTTCTCCGTGGTGCCGTTGGCAACCGAGGTGACGACCACGTTGGCGCCGGACTGCGCCGCCAGGTAGGTCCCGCTGAAGGGGCCGCTGTTGATCGCGTTGGCGATCTGCCCTGCCACCGTGCTCGGGGTCGAGCCGGCGCCGACCGCGACGCTCGCGGCGGTGACGGTGGAAGTGCCGATCGTGATGTTGAGGACGCTGCCGCCCGCGGCATTGACCGAGGTGACCTGGATGTTCCCTTCGGACTGGCGCGCCGGTACGGTGCCATTGACCGTGAGGCCGATGTGCTTGGCGTACTGGAAGGCCCCGATTCGCTTGCGCTGGCAGTACTTCACCCGCGGGGTGATGTTGAGCGCGTCTTCCGTCAGGGTCGCGTCGTTGCACCAGCGCACGCCGGAGAACGGCCAGGCGGAGGCGGGCGTGACCAGCGCGCCTGCGACGCACCGCGTGAGTTCTTCGTCTTCGCAGAATTCGGGCGCCGGGAAGGCGTGCGTCGTGGGATTGATGGCGGAGCCGCTCACGCAGGTGGTGCGCGCGGCGGTGGTGCAGAACTGGCGCGTCTGCATGCGATAGACGTAAGGCGAGACCGAGATGTACTTGATGCTGCCGCCGCTGTCTTCGCCATAGGGGAACACCGCGTTGGGAAAGTTGTAGCCGGAGTTCTGCCTGCAATTGCCGCCTGAGGAGGAATCCGACTGGTTGGTGCACCAGACCCGGTCTTCGTAGCCCGTGATGATGTTGTCGGTGGAGGCGTTCTGGTACGGATTGCTCCGCACCGCGGTCCAGCCCGTGGTGGTGGTCGAATCCTGCGACCCCATCTCCGTGCCGTCGGCGTTCAACGCCGGGCGGTAGCGCAGTTCCGGGTTGTAGTAGATCGTGTTGAAGTCGGGGCTGTTGTAGGGCGGGTCGCCGAACACGCAGCCGTTGGGGGTGCCGCCGATGTTGCTGCCGCCGCCGGTATCGCCGTCGTCGCCGTGGTCGAAACAGCCCGCCCCGGTGCCTCCCGAGGTCACGTAGTCCGGCATGTGGTCCCTGCCCATGCTGCCCGAATCGTCGAGGATGAACATGACGTTGGGCTTGATCGAGCTCAGCCCGGTGCCGAGCGGATCGGTAGCGATGTCCAGGCGCTGCGCGGACGCGGGCAGCGCGGCGAGGCCGGCCAGCGCGATGGCGCAGGCAATCAGGTGTCGGGTGCGTGGCGTTTTCATTTGATTCTCCAGTGGCAGGCGGCGCCGGGTTACTTCAGCATCGCCTGCACGAAACTCAGGGTGTTGCGCGGCCCGAGGACGCGGACCGTGACGCGGTAGTAGACGACGGTGCCTGCAGGCAGCGCCAGCGTGCCGTAGCTGACGGTGCCCCTGGTGCTGCCCTCGGTACCGCTGGTGCCGCCCCCGGCGGAGGCCTTGACGCAATCGGAGCCGGCATCCGTGGTGGCGCCCGAGGTCCTGCACATGCGGTGCACGACGTAGCGCACCTCGTTGCCGGCGCTGTCCGTGCCCACCAGCCTGCCGGCGGTGGGCCACGCGAACGGCGTGGTCGTCGTCCCGATGAGATCGAGTCCCTGCTGCCAGGTGGAGTAGTACGCAGCCGCAGTATTGTCGAAGTCGAGCGCGCTCTTGTTCGCCGTGATCGTGGTCTTCAGGTAGGCGCGGGCGGACTCCACGCCCCAGTCGGCGCCCGAGGTGGCGCCCTGGCGGAACGCGAGGTTGCCCGCGACCAGCAGGTTGGTGTCCACCGACCGGATGAGCGCGATGCCGGTGAGCGACATGGCGACCAGTACGATGAGCGCGACGAACAGGATCACGCCCCGCTGCGACTGCCGGGACCGATGCGGATGCAGTTTCATTCCGGCCTCCAGAGCATGTTGCGCAGCGGCACCATGGTTTCGAATGCGCGGTACTTGTAGCAGCTCGGCAGCGCGCCCGGCGCGTCGAAGGTCGGGAATGGCAGATTCGCCGTGCCGCCCCAGGTGGGCCGGTTGGCGGCCGTGGTCGCCTCACAGGGGCCACCGGCCGTGCCGGGTTTCTCGTAGTGCTCGCTGCGGGCAAGCACCGCGAGCCGCACTGCCTTGATCTGCGTGATGTCCGTGGCGGTGAAGTTCGTGCCGGCCACCGAGGGCAGTTGCTTGGTCCACACGTCGATGACGTTGTCGTCGTTGGTGTCCTTGCCGTACTGCGCCTGCAAGTCCACGATGCCGTCCATCAGGTCCTCGCTCACGGCGCCGGTGGTCAGCACCTTCAGCTGGTCGGTGACCTGCAGCTTGCCGTTCACCACGCCGAAGCTCTTCCAGACGGGCTTCGACCCGAGGTTGAAAACGCGCGTGGAATCCTTGGGCCAGGTGGGCAAGGTACCGCCGCTGGGCGGATTCCAGAGGTTGTCCGCGTGCAGCAACTCCTGCCCGACCACGCTGGTCACCTGGTAAAGCGCACAGGTCGCGCCGTTCTGCAGCACAACGAGATTGTTCGCCTCGAAGCCGGCCGTGCCGTCGGGCTTGATATTGGCGCCCGGAGTGACCACGTTGTCCACCAGGATCGTGGACAGCGCGCGCTCGTTGTCGGATCCGGCAAAAATGCTGAGGACGTCAGCCGAATTGGCCAGGTCGGTAATGATGAACGGGTACAGGGCAAGGGAATTGCGCGAATTGGTCATCGACGCATTGGGCGGGAACGAGTACTTCGTGTCGTAGTAGTACTGGATCGCGCTGCAGCCCGCATTGGCGACCTGGTCACAGTTGCAGGTAAACGCATAGCTGCTGTTGAGACCGAAGCCGGCCTGCCGGATTTCGCGCTCCAGGGCAAAGAGCGCGATGGCGCCGTTCGACTGCGCGCCGCCAGCGGCGGTGGTCACGCGCTTGTGCTGTTCGTTGGTCAGATAGACGTGGGTGATGATCACGATGCCGATCAGGCCGATGGCGGCGCCGACCATCAGCTCGATCAAGCTCATGCCGGCGGAGCGCCGGCGGGCAGCGAGAGTGTTCATTGGCGCGACACCATGCCGACGATCTCGAAGCGGCGCTCCTGCGTCTCGCCGGGCTGCTGCCACAGGATCACGATCGTCACCTGACTCGCCGGGTCGGTGTCGCCCGCATAGGTCGGGCCGGGCGTCGTCGTGATCGACGGCACGCGTTGCGCGGACGCGAGGCTGATGCCGGGGAGCAGCGCCTCGACCTGGGTGCGCCAGGCGGTGCGCGGTGCATAGTTGGCCGTGTTGCTGTCCGGGTACAGCGCGATGTTGGAGATGTCCAGGCGGATCTGGCTCAGCATGGCGTTGGCGATGAACGACGCTTCGGTGCGGTAGCGCGCGTCGGCGGTGTTCTTCACGGCCACCGACTGCATGCCGATCAGCGCGAGGATGCCGATGGAGAAGATCAGGATGCCGAGCAGCGCCTCGATCAGCACCACTCCCGATTGTGATTGGCCGTGCACTTGGCGTCTCATGGTCGTGTTCCTCAGCACTTGCGCGGGTCCGTGGCGTCGGCGACCGCCGGGTCGCACATGCGTACCGAGCCGCTCGACGTGACGTTCACCTGCAGGCAGCGCATCGGCCCGGCCGCGGTCTGGCAGGCGCCGCCGGTCGGGTTCGAAATGCTCAACTGCAGGGTGCCCGTGGTGTTTCCCAGACCGTTGTAAATGATGCTCGAGGCCGAAGCGGTCACCGCGGCGTTTGGGGTGCCCTCCTGGCCGCTGCGTTTCTGGATGATGAACGGATCCACCGTGTCGGAAGGCGCCTCGTGGCACTTGCCGCTCGGGTCGACCATGCTGACCACCCAGTTGCCGCCCGTGGTCGCCACGCCGCAGGCCGCCTCCAGCGAGTCGACGATGTAGAAATGCACCTGCCGGTTGCGCCGCAGGGCTTCCGCCCGCGCCAGTTGCAGCCCCGACACCATCGCCTCCGCACTGTTGCGGATCTGCGTGTTCTGCAGCCACGCCGACAAGTTGGGCAGGCCGATCATCAGCACGATGCCAAGCACCGTGACGGTCAGCATCAACTCGATGATGGTGAAGCCGCCTGCGCGGGAAGGGCGGCGCATCAGCATAGATTGGGCTTCTTTCTTGTCCAGCAACCGGCGTTGGTCGTATAGCCTTTGGTTGCCATCGGGGTCGACGCCGTCACCGTGGTCGCCTTGGTGTTGCTTTGGTCAATGGTGAATGCGATGCCGGTCAACGACTCGGCGTCCTTGCCCTGGGCGGTCAGCGTGTAGGCCTGGTCGCCGGCGGCATTGGGGGTCGAGGAAGCGCAGACGAAATCGAAGTACTTGGTGCCCTGCGTCATCGGGGTGTTGCCCCCGGGGACGCCGCAGGTGCCTCCGCCCGCGTTGGTGCTGTAGCGGCGGTTGTCGAGGTAGTACTGCTCCATCTTCACCCGCAGGTCCGCAAGTTGCGCCCAGGCTTCGGTGAACTTGCTGCGGGTGACGTAATCGGTATAGCTGGGCAGGGCGAGTGCGACGAGGACCGAGATGATCGTGACCGTGATCAGCAGTTCGATGATGGTGAAGCCACTTGCGCGACGCATGCTGCCTCCTTGACCGTGGGTGGATGCTATGGGAGCGACCGGCGCGCCGCAAAGGCCCGGCGACCAACGGGCGCGGGCGCGGCATGAACGGCGCATGGCGGGGCAGTATAATGGGAATAGTTCACATTGCTGGTGTAGCTCAGTTGGTAGAGCAACTGATTCGTAATCAGTAGGTCGCCCGTTCGAGTCGGGCCACCAGCACCGAGAAAGAGCCCGACCAAATGGCCGCCCGTATCCTGGTGGTAGACGACGACGACAGCATCCGCGAACTGCTGCGGTTGCACCTGTCGTCGGCTGGCTATGAAGTGCAGGTCGCCGAGGACGCGATCGCGGCGGGCTACCTGGTGCTGAGGAGCCCGCCGGACCTGATCATCACCGACGTCAACATGCCGCACATGGACGGTTTCGAGTTCGTCGCTGCGCTGCGCGCGGACAATGCGCTGCCGCGAATTCCCGTGATTTTCCTCACCTCGGTGGAAGACGGCGATGCCCGCGGCCGCGAACTCGGCGCGGCGGGATACGTCACCAAGCCGGTGCGCGCCGACCGCCTGCTCTCCCTGGTGGCCCAGCACGTGCCGGGCGGGGCGATTCCGATCGGCTGAACGGGGCCTATTGCCGCGGCGCGCAGTCGTGCAGCGTCGCGCCTTCGAAGTCCCTGGCGATCTCCTTCAGGCGCGCATTGAGCGCCTGGTCCACGGTGCGCACCTGGAACCAGTGCTTGGACACGCGCGTCTCGCGCTGTCCGACCTGGGCGCTTTTCACGCCCTTGGCGCGCAGCGCGTCCAGATGCGCCTTGGCCGCCTCCTCGGCGCGGAACACGCCGAGCGACAGGGCCCAGCGCAGCCGGCCCTCTTCCTGCACTACGAAGTAATCGTCCACGCCAAGATTCTTCAGTTCCACGGCCTTCCTCTGCGCGGCCGCGCGATTGGGCTGCGGCGGAATGAACACCCACCAGCCGGCCGTTTCCTCGCCGCGGAACTGGGCCAGACGCGCCCCCAGCCCGAGCGGCTGTAGCCGCTGCTCCGCGCGCACGGCATCCGCCGGGCTGAAGCTGCCCCATTCGAGGCAAGCCACGGGAACCGGTTCCGGCGGCGCCGGAGGGGGTGGTGCCGGCTTGAGTTTGGGTGGCGTGGGGGGCGGCGACTTCGCCAGCTCGCTTTCGCTGATCAGCTGCAGCTTCTGCGGGTCGACCTGCTGCGACAGCGGCATCGGATCGATGGCCGGATCGGGCGTGGCAAGGAAGCGCGACCAGGCGAAGAACCCCAGGCTTGCCGCCAGCAGGAGCAGGAACAGGATCCTCACGTCAGGGCGATCCTGGCGAGGCCTTCCAGCACCAGGTTCTCCACATAGCGGCAAGGCATGGCGAGCTGCCCGATGAGGGCCAGGCCGGCGCCGCCCGAGACAAGGCATTGCGCGCCGGCGCCGGCGACCCGGAACATGCGCTCGACCGCGCCCGCCTGCGCGTGGCGGCAACCGGTCTCGATGGCGTCAACGGTGTTGCGCGGCGTCTTCACGAACTGGCCTTCCTGCTGGGGCAACCGGCCGGTGTGCTCGTGCAGGACGAACCTCATCAGGTCCACGCCGGGCAGGATCAGGCCGCCGAGGAACTCCCCCTGCGCGGAAAGCACGTCGGCGGTGGTGGCGGTGCCGGCGTTGACCACCAGGCAGGGCCCCTGGTGCAGTGCGCGCGCGGCGACCAGCGCCGCCCAGCGGTCCGGGCCGAGCTGGTCCGGCCGCTCATAGCGGCTGCGCACCCCGCAGCGCTCGGGTTCGCCTTTCAGCCAGAGCGGCTCCGCGTCGAAGATGCTGGTCCAGTTGATGAGCAGCTGGTGCGCGCCGTCGCCGGCCACGTTCGAGATCACGATGCGCTCCGGGTTCTCGTGCGTCGCAGCGAACGGGTTGATGTCGTGGTTGGCGGCGGCGAACTCGATCAGCGACACGGTGGACAGGCTCGACCAGCGGCTGCCGTCGTGCCAGCCCCATTTGACGCGGGAATTGCCGGCATCGATGGCGAGGATCATGCGGCCACCGACACCACGCGACCGCTGTGCACCGTGCGCAGCCCGCGCCTGGTGCGCAGCTGCAGTGCTCCGTCGGCGGCCAGTCCGGTCGCCAGGCCGGCCACCACGCGCCCATCGGCGAGGCGCACGCGCAGCTGCTGCCCGGCGTGGGCGTGGAGTTCCTCCCAGCCGGCGCGGAAGGCCTCGAATCCCGAGGCGTCGAATTCGCGCACTGCGGCGAGCAGCTCGCGTCCCAGCGCGCCGATGACCGCGTTGCGCTGCGGCAGCGGGCGCACCAGTTCCTGCAGCGCGGCCACGCCGCGGCGCAAGCGCGTGGCGAGGCCCTCCACCGCGAGGTGGTTGATGCCGACGCCGATCACCGCGAAGCTACCCTTGCCCCGGGCGCGCGTCTCGACCAGGATGCCGCCGAGCTTGGCGCCTTGCACGAGGATATCGTTGGGCCACTTCAGCGCGGCCTGCGTGGCGCCAAGCGCGCGCAATGCGCGCACTGCCGCCAGGCCGGCGACGATGGACAGTCCGCCCAGTTCGCGCAGCGGCCGCTGCAGCGGCAGGCCAAGGGAAAACAGGACGCCGGTACCGGGCGCGCTGTGCCAGCGCCGGCCTCGCCGGCCCCGGCCGGCGCTTTGCTCGCCGGTGGCGAGCAGCACCGGGCGGCCGGCCTCGCGCGCCAGCACCAATGTATTGGTGGAGGTGCAGCGTGCGAGCACCTGCACGTCTGCACCGGGGACGCGAATCGCGCCTGCCTCCAGTCGGTCCATGCCGGTAGTTTACGGTTTGGCGGGGACTACGCCGCGCCGAAGGCGAAATCGCGCCCCGGCGCCGCGTCGAACAGCGCGCGCGTGTACTTGTGCTGCGGCGCGCCGAATACCTGCGCCGCCGGTCCGTACTCGACCACGCGCCCCTGCGACATCACCGCCACGTGGTCGCAGATCTGCGCGGCAACGCGCAGGTCGTGCGTGATGAACAGCATGGCCAGGCGCAGGCGCTCGCGGATTTCCTCCAGCAGCGCCAGCACCTGCGCCTGCACCGAAACATCGAGCGCCGATACCGCCTCGTCGGCGATCAGCAGCTCGGGCTCCATGGCGAGCGCGCGCGCGATGCAGATGCGCTGGCGCTGGCCGCCGGAGAACTGGTGCGGG